>DATKFG010000054.1:0-4078 GCA_035511515.1 Burkholderiaceae bacterium
GCGGTGTTGATCCCTTCGCAGAAGGGATCAACACCGCCCGATGATCGAGGCGGTGGCGATCAGCTCCTCGGTCAGTGCCGCCACGGTGCGGCCCGACACCGCGTAAGGATCGACCATGGCCTGCTCGGAATACTTCAGCAGCGTCGACGAATTGACCTTGGACAGATTGACCTGGCCCATGGTCCAGCTGGCGAAGCGGCGCTCGGCAATTTCCTCGTAATTCAGCAGTGTCACGCGCCGATGGCGCCGGTCGCACACGATCCGGTTGTACAGCGCATTCACCGGGTCGCGACCGCCCTCCAGAACCTGCACGAACGCCTCGCCGCCGTGGCACAGCACGCCGGTGACTCCGAGCTCGGGGTTCTTGCGGCGCGCCTGCAGCAGGATCGCCTCGACCAGCCCTTCGGCCACCGGTTCGGCGGCGCGGCTCGCATAGAGCAGGCGCACCAGCATCGGGTCAGGTCCTGGCCGTGGCGGCGCCGATCAGCGACAGGAACTCGCGGCGCAGATTGACGTCCTTCAGGAACGAGCCGCGCATCACGCTGTTGGTCATCTTCGATTCGGTGTCCTTGATGCCGCGCCAGTGCAGGCAGAAGTGATCGGCTTCCATCACGATCGCAAGCCCGTCGGGCTGGACCCGCTCCTGCAGCAGATCGGCCAGCCTGGCCACCGCCTCCTCCTGGATCTGCGGGCGGCTCATCACCCAGTCGGCCAGGCGGGCGTACTTGGACAGTCCGATCAGGTTGGAATGCTCGTTCGGCATCACGCCGATCCACAGTCTGCCGAAGATCGGACACAGGTGATGCGAGCAGGTGCTGCGGATCACGACCGGTCCGACGATCATCAACTCGTTCAGATGCTCGACGTTCGGAAACTGGGTGATGCCGGGCTCGGGCAGATAGCGCCCGCGGAACACTTCGTCCACGAACATCCGGGCCACGCGGTTGGCCGTGTCCTGCGTGTTGTGGTCGCTGACGGTGTCGATCACCAGCGTCTCGAGCAGATCCTGCATCCGGCCCTCGACTTCCGCGCGCAGCGCCTCCAGCTCGCCCGGCTCCAGGTAGCGGGAGATGTTGTCGTTGGCGTGAAAGCGGACCCCGGCCTTCATCAGCCGTTCCCGGATGCGGCGCGACACCGACGCCGCCACCGGCTCCTCGGTCACGTTCGAGACACTGGCCAGCGCGATAGGAGTCATCTGGAATCTTTCGAAATCGACCCGATTCTAAGTCGACGGCGGCCGGTAAGCGAATCGGGCGGCCGCGCGCTCCGTGCGATGATTCCACCATGCCCCTGACGTCGTTGTTGGAGCCGCTGATCCCGGTGGCGCACCAGGCAGGCGCCGCCATCCTGCGCGTCTACGCCACCGACTTCGACGTGCGGCACAAGGCCGACCGCTCGCCGGTGACCGAGGCCGATCTGCAGGCCGAGGCGATCATCGTCGCGGCCCTGGCACGTCTGACGCCGGACACCGCCGTCGTTTCGGAGGAGGCCGCATCCGAGTCGGGACCGCCCGCCGTCGCGGAGCGCTTCTGGCTGGTCGATCCGCTGGACGGTACGCGCGAATTCGTGCGGCGTAGCGGCGAATTCACCGTCAACATCGCGCTCGTGCAGGATGGAACACCCGTGCTCGGGTTGATCTACGCGCCCGCGCTGGGACGCCTGTATGCGGGTTCGATCGAGGACGGCTCGATCGTCGAGACCGGCGGTGAACGCCGCCGCATCGCGTGCCGCCGGCCTTCGCCCGAAGGCCTCGCCGTCGTGACCAGCCGCTCGCACCAGGAGCCCGCTCCGTGGAGGCAGCTGCTGGCCACAAGGAAGATCGCCTCGCACATGACGGCCGGTTCCTCGCTGAAGTTCGCACTGGTGGCTTCGGGCGAAGCGGACGCGTATCCGCGAACCGGCCGCACGTGGGAATGGGACACCGCCGCCGGACAGGCGATCGTTTCGGCGGCTGGTGGCCATGTTGCCGGCGCCGACGGAGCCGAGCTGCGCTACGGCAAGCCAGGCCTCGTGAATCCGGCCTTCGTCGCCTTCGGATTGAGCGATTGAAACGCCGCATCGCACAACCCGGTCGGGTCGAGTTCGATACAATCGGCCGCACACCAACACGAACATCGCCCATCGGCGCCTGCCGCGCGTGAGCGCCGTCCCGACGACGCCATGACCCGAAAACGAACCGGCCGCGAACCGAAGAAAGGCTGGTACGCACTGCTGCTGCTGCAGTACGTGCTGGCGCTGTGCGTTCCGTTCTACAACACGATCGAGCCGACGCTCGCCGGCGTGCCGTTCTTCTACTGGTACCAGCTGGCGATGGTCCTGGTGTGCGCCGTTTTGACGGCGATCGTTTATTTCGCGACCCAACCCCGGACCTGAACCGGGCGTGACCGGCCTGCACACCGACTGCGCGCGATGGCGACCCTGAACCTGACCGCGTTGATCGTGTTCGTCCTTCTGTTCGCGTTCATCACCGGGCTGGGATTTGCGGCGGCCCACTGGCGCCGGGGCGACCTTCAGCGGCTGCATGAGTGGGGGCTCGGGGGCCGGCGCTTCGGCACGCTGGTCAGCTGGTTCCTGATCGGCGGCGATCTTTACACCGCGTACACCTTCATCGCGGTGCCGGCCCTGGCTTTCGGGGCAGGGGCGTTGGCGTTTTTCGCGGTGCCGTACACGATCATCGTGTACCCGATCCTGTTCATCGTGTTCCCCCGGCTGTGGTGCGTGGCGCACCGGCACGGCTACATCACCTCGGCGGACTTCGTTCGCGGCCGCTTCGGCAATCGTTGGCTGGCGCTGGCGGTGACGGTGACCGGCATCGTGGCGACGATGCCGTACATCGCGCTGCAGCTGGTCGGCCTGCAGGTCGTGATCGGGGCGATGGGGTTGGCCGGCGAGGGCTGGGTGGGCGATGCTCCGCTGATCATCGCGTTCCTGATCCTGGCCGCCTTCACGTACTCCAGCGGACTGCGCGCGCCGGCGGCCATCGCGGTCGTGAAGGACCTGCTGATCTTCATCACCGTGTTCGCGGTCATCGTGCTGGTGCCGCCCAAGCTCGGCGGATACGCAGCCATCTTTGCCTCGGTGCCGCCGCAGAAGCTGCTGCTGGCCCCCCCGCCGGCCGGCTCCACCGGGGCCTACGGCGTGTATGCGACGCTGGCGCTCGGCTCGGCGCTGGCGCTGCTGCTGTATCCGCACTCGGTGACGGCGATCCTGAGCGCCAGCAGCGCGCACGCGGTCCGGCGCAATGCGGCCATGCTGCCGGCCTATTCGCTGGTGCTCGGGCTGCTCGCGCTGCTGGGCTTCATGGCGATCGCGGCCGGCGTGGACAAGCTGCCCGCGTATGCGGCGGGGTTCCAGCAGTTCAAGGCGAATTTCGCGGTGCCGGCGCTGGTGCTGCAGATGTTCCCGCCGTGGTTTGCCGGCGTCGCCTTCGCCGCGATCGGGATCGGCGCGCTGGTGCCGGCGGCGATCATGTCGATCGCCGCCGCCAACCTGTTCACGCGCAACATCTACCGGGAATTCCTCCGGCCCGGCTGCAATGAGGCGGAAGAGTCGCGCATGGCCAAGTGGATGTCGCTGATCGTCAAAGTCGGAGCCCTGGTTTTCATCATCGCGGTCAACCAGCAGTACGCGATACAGATGCAGCTGCTCGGCGGCATCTGGATCATCCAGACGTTGCCCGCAGTCGTGTTCAGCCTGTATACGCGGTGGTTCAACTCGTGGGCGCTACTGGCCGGCTGGGCCGTCGGCACGGCCGTCGGAACCGCGGTGGCGGCGCAGGCTGGTTTCAAGCCGACCTGGCAGTTGGCGATCGCCGGACACGGTTTACCGGGCTATACGGCGCTGTACTCGCTGATCCTGAACATCGCGGTCGCCGCGGCGCTGACCGTGCTGTTCAGGCTGCTGAAGCTGGGCGCGGACCGCGACGAGACACAGGCGTCCGACTACCAGCCGGCCTGAGCGGCCTGCGCTTGGCGGCCCTCACCCCCTCCCCTCTCCCGCTGCGCGGGCGAGGGGCGATACAGCGTGGCGTTGGGTCTGGGGCGATGGGTCGCCCCTCGCCCGCGCAGCGGGAGAGGGG
>DATKFG010000055.1:0-10136 GCA_035511515.1 Burkholderiaceae bacterium
CAGAATCTGCGCAGCGGCCGCTCCAACACCTGGCAGTTGAAGCGGCTGCAGATCGACAACCCGGACGGCCACATCTCCGGCAGCGGCCAGTGGGAGCGCGAGCCCGGATCGCAAAAGCGCCGCATGACGCTCGCCATCACGTTGGAGATGGTCGATGCCGGCAAGCTGCTGGCCCGCTTCGGCCTGCCCGACGCCATCAAGAACGGCAAGGGCAAGCTCACCGCCAACCTGTCCTGGCTCGGTTCGCCCTTTTCGATCGACTATGCGACCCTGTCGGGCGACGTGGACCTGGCCGCCGAAAAGGGCAATTTCCTGAAAGTCGATCCGGGCGCCGGCCGGCTGCTGGGCGTGATGTCGCTGCAGGCCCTGCCGCAGCGCCTGTCGTTCGACTTCCGGGATGTTTTCTCCAAGGGCTTTGCGTTCAACACGATCAAGGGAACCGCGCACATCGCCAACGGGGTGCTCAGCACCAAGGACTTCGCGATGCTCGGGGTCGACGCCAGCGTGGTGATCCAGGGCGAAACCGACCTGCAGTCCGAGTCGCAGAATCTGCACGTGGTGGTGCTTCCGGAGATCAGCCCGACCTCGGCCGCGGTCGTGTATGCTTTTATTGCCAATCCGGCCATCGGGATCGGGACGCTGCTGGCGCAGTGGGTGTTGCGCCATCCGCTGTCAAAGATCTTCTCCTACGAGTACGACATCACGGGGACCTGGGCCAACCCGCAGGTGAAGCGGCACGAACGTGCCAAGCCCGAAGGCCCCGAGGAAAAAACCGGCCAGCAACCGCAAGGCAGCCCATGACGAATTCCAGGCTGCGCGTGGCCGCGATCCAGATGGTGTCGCGCGCCACCATCGAGGCGAACCTGCGCGATGCGGCCGAGCTGATCGGCGCGGCCGCCCGCGAGGGCGCCCGGCTGGTGGCCTTGCCCGAGTACTTCTGCCTGATGGGGCTGCAGGACAGCGACAAGGTGGCCGTGCGCGAGCCGGACGGGCGCGGGCCGCTGCAGGATTTTCTGGCCGCGCAGGCGGCCGAGCACCGCATCTGGCTGGTCGGGGGCACGATTCCGCTCGTTTCGCCCGCGCACGACCGGGTGCTGAACACGCTGCTGGTGTACGACCCGGGCGGCCAGCGCGTTGCGCGCTACGACAAGATCCACCTGTTCTCGTTTCAGCGCGACGGCGAGGTCTACGACGAGGCCCGCACCATCTGGCCGGGCCACACGCCGGCCACCCTCACGCTGCAGCACGGGCCGCTCACGCTCAAACTGGGCCTGTCGGTGTGTTACGACTTGCGCTTTCCCGAGCTGTACCGGGCGCTCGATGGGCCCGATCTGATCCTGGTGCCGTCGGCCTTTACGGCCACCACCGGACGCGCGCACTGGGAGACGCTGCTGCGGGCCCGGGCCGTGGAGAACCTGTGCTACGTCCTGGCGCCGGCTCAGGGTGGGCGCCACGAGAACGGTCGCCGGACCCACGGCCACTCGATGCTGATCGATCCCTGGGGTGCCATTCTGGCCGAGCGCGACGAAGGCCCTGGCGTCGTCATGGGTGAAGTCGATCCTTCCCGCATCGCGGAATGTAGGCAGTCACTGCCGGCACTTCGGCACCGCGTGCTGGTCTGAAGGCGGGCGAGCCTTCATTTGGGACGCAAGGTCCCATCTGGGGACGTAAACGATTGAAAAATCGCCAGGTCGGCACGACCTGAGACGATGGATTTTCTGGAAAAATTGCCCAATGAAACCCACTGAACCCTGCCTCGAACGACTGGCGACCGCGCGCGCCCTGTTGCTGCAGCCCTTCGGGCTGGACGAGGCCAAACTGCAGCGGACCCTGGCCTCGGTGTTCGAGCACCGCACCGATTACGCGGACCTGTACTTCCAGTACACGCGCAGCGAGTCGTATTCGCTGGAGGAAGGAATCGTCAAGTCCGGTTCCTTCGGGATCGACCAGGGCGTGGGCGTGCGCGCCGTGGCCGGCGACCGCACGGCGTTTTCGTACTCGGACGACATCTCCGAGGAGGCGCTGCTGGAGGCGGCCCACACCGTGCGCTCGATCGCGCGCAGCGGTTCGGCCGGGCGCATCAAGGTCGCTTCGCAGCTGGCTCCGAAGTCGCACCAGCCGCTGTACGGTACGGACGACCCGGTGGCCTCGCTGAGCGCCGCCGACAAGGTCCAGATGCTCGAGCGCCTGGAGAAAATGGCCCGCTCGCGCGATCCGCGCGTGCGCCAGGTGATGGCGACGCTGGCCTCCGAATACGACGTGATCCTGGTCGCGCGCAGCGACGGCCTGATTGCGGCCGACGTGCGCCCGCTGGTGCGCATCTCGCTCACGGTGATCGCCGAGCAGGGCGGGCGGCGCGAACAGGGCTTCGCCGGCGGCGGCGGACGCGAGGACCTGGCCATTTTCACCGACGAGCGCCTGGACCAGTACGCGCGCCAGGCCGTGGACATGGCGCTGGTGAACTTGCAGGCCCGCTCGGCCCCGGCCGGCCAAACGACGGTCGTGCTCGGTCCCGGCTGGCCCGGCATTCTGCTGCACGAAGCCGTTGGACACGGCCTGGAGGGCGATTTCAACCGCAAGGGCTCCAGCGCCTTTGCCGGCCGCATCGGCAAGCGGGTGGCCGCGCGCGGCGTCACGGTGGTCGACGATGGCACGATTCCGGGCCGGCGCGGCTCGCTCGCGATCGACGACGAAGGCAATGCGACCTCGCGCACGGTGCTGATCGAGGACGGCATCCTGCGCCGCTACATGCAGGACTCGCTCAATGCCCGCCTGATGAAGGCCGCCTTGACCGGCAACGGCCGGCGCGAGTCCTTCGCCAGCCTGCCGATGCCGCGCATGACGAACACCTTCATGCTGGGGGGCCAGGCCGACCCGGCCGAGATCATCGGTTCGGTCAAAAAAGGCGTGTACGCCACCAACTTCGGCGGCGGGCAGGTCGACATCACCAACGGCAAGTTCGTCTTCTCGATGGCCGAGGCGTACCTGATCGAAGACGGGCAGATCGGCGCCCCGATCAAGGGAGCCACGCTGATCGGCAACGGGCCCGATGCCCTGACCCGCGTATCGATGATCGGCAACGACATGCGGATGGATGCCGGCATCGGCACCTGCGGCAAGGACGGCCAGAGCGTGCCGGTCGGGGTGGGGCAACCGACGTTGAGGATTGAGGGATTGACCGTAGGCGGCACTGGGGGTTGATGCCCACTGTCAATACCGAATGACCATATTGAAACGCATTGAAACGACCTGTACAAAACTCTTGGCAAGGGGCATGAATTGGAGTGCAATTCGCCTTGCAAGGAGGCTTGTGGATCTGACGCCGAGTTCACGCATGCGCTGGACGTTCGCAGCGTTGGCAGCAGTGTCGGCCGCCACTTCGGTGCCGGCCCTCGCGGGTGATTTTTCCTCCTGGTCCGAGCGCGTTTCTGACCCTTCCTCGTTCGAGACCTCCAGCCAGTGGTCGATCGTGCCGCTCACGGGCGCTCGCCTCGAGGGGCAGGCCAGCCTGAATTCGCGCCAGGAGTTCAAGTTCAGCACCGTCTCGACCAGCCGCAACGGCCTGTACGGACTGAACGACTTCGGGCCCGGGGCGCTGCACCTGGATAACACGGTGGGGATGGACCAGCCGCGCGCCACCTACCGCTACACGTGGCTTTCCCGGCCCGACCTGGACCTGAAGGTGGGGCTGACGTCGAACCTGCAGCCGTTGGGCTCCACGCTGCGATCCGGCTTCGTGGGCGCACCGCTTCGCTTCGGCAGCATCCCCCAGATGCACCTGTCGGGGGTGGGCCGCCTGGCCGAGAACTGGCACATCGCGCTCGATGCCGATGGCCTGTGGACCGCGCGTGGCCGCTCGCTGGACGTGGGGCTGCATGTCGACTACAGCCTCACCCGCACCGTGCAGCTGTTCGGCGGCTACCGGATGACCGACTTTACGGGCGATGCCGAGGACTTCTACGGCAGCGGCACCAGCAACGCCGCCAACGTGGGCCTGCGCTTGCGCTTCTGATGGGCGGGCGCGCGCCGGCTTGGACGGCGGCACCGAATTTCGGTAAAGTGTTCCGGTCTTGATACTTGACCATTCCCGCCTGGCGATGCGCGCTTATTCTGTCAGCCGTTACTTCTTCTTCCGGTGGTTCGCTTTTGCGCGCGCCCTGGCGGCAGGAGTCGGCTGAAGAGTCTCGCGACCGCAACCCGACACTGAACCGCCAGGCTGAACCCCTGGCGGTTTTTTTTGGCCTACGGATGCAACGACATGGACAACGGACGAAGCCAGAGCGTGCGCTACATGACCGACGATCTCCGCATCAAGGAGATCAAGGAGCTCTCGCCCCCGTCCCACGTGATCCGCGAGTTCCCGTGCACCGACAAAGCCTCGCAAACCGTGCACGACGCGCGCAACGCCGTGCATGCGATCCTGCATCGGATGGACGACCGGCTGGTGGTCGTGATCGGCCCGTGCTCGATCCACGATGCCGCCGCCGCCCGCGAATACGCCCAGCGCCTCGCCGCCGAGCGGGCGCGCCTGGGCGGCGAGCTGGAAATCGTGATGCGCGTGTACTTCGAGAAGCCCCGCACCACGGTCGGCTGGAAGGGGCTGATCAACGATCCGGACCTGGACGGCGGCTTCCGGATCAATCACGGACTGCGCCTGGCCCGCCAGCTGCTGCTGGAGATCAACGAGCTGGGCGTGCCGGCCGGGTGCGAGTACCTGGACATGATCACCCCGCAGTACATCGCCGACCTGGTGAGCTGGGGCGCCATCGGCGCCCGCACCACCGAATCGCAGGTGCACCGCGAGCTGGCCTCGGGCCTTTCCTGCCCGGTCGGATTCAAGAACGGCACCGACGGCAACGTGCGGATCGCGGCCGATGCGATCAGCGCGGCCCAGCAGCCGCACCACTTCCTGTCGGTCACCAAGGGCGGCCACTCGGCGATCGTGTCCACGCGCGGCAACGAGGACTGCCACATCATCCTGCGCGGCGGCCCCCAGCCCAATTTCGACGCGGCCAGTGTCCGCGCCGTGTGCGAGGAGCTGTCCCGGCGCGGCCTGGCGCAGCGGCTGATGATCGATGCCAGCCACGCCAATTCCCTTAAGAAATGGGAGAACCAGCTGGTGGTTTGCCGCGACGTGGCCGGTCAGCTGGCCGCCGGGGAGGAGCGCATCTTTGGCGCCATGATCGAAAGCCACCTGGTGGCCGGCCGCCAGGACCTGGTGCCGGGGCGCCCGCTCATCTACGGCCAGTCGATCACCGATGCCTGCCTGGGCTGGGACGACAGCGCCTCGGCCCTGCAGTTGCTGGCCGAAGGCGTGCGACAGCGGCGCATTGCCCGCGCACAGACCGGCAAATGATCGCAAGCGGCCTTTGCTGCGCTACAGCATCCGTGCCTGCGCACCGCACAAGTGCCTGAAATCTCCCGCTAATACGCCCGTACAACCGCACCGCGGGCACGGATACTCGGGTTGTGGCGCTGCACGACCCGACCAGAGCCGGAGCCTCGCTTGGCGGGCAGGAACGCCAGGCCCACGTTCGCTTCGTCGAGAGCCTGGATCGCATCAATTCGGCCCTGCACGGCACCGACGATCTGGAGCAGATGCTCACGGACGTGCTGGACTGCGTGCTGTCGATGTTCGAGTGCGACCGCGCCTGGCTGGTCTTTCCATGCGATCTGCAGGCCCCCAGCTGGCGCTGTCCGATGGAAAGAACGCGGCCGCAATATCCGGGCGCGTTCGCGCTGGGGGTGGAACGACCGGTCGATGACGATATCGCGCAAACCTGGCGGATCCTGCTCGCCGCGGGCCGCCCCCTGACGTTCGGACCGGGAGGCGAGTACCCGCTGGCCAAGGACTTCACGAGCCGCTTCAGCATCCAGTCGTTCATCGCGGTGGTCCTGTATCCGAAGATCGGCCAGCCCTGGCTGTTCGGACTGCACCAGTGCTCTTACCCGCGCGTGTGGACGGCCGAGGACGAAAGGCTCGTTCAGGAAGTCGGCCGCAGACTGGCCGACGGCCTGACCACGCTGCTGACCTTTCGCAACCTGCAGCAGCGCGAGGCCGAAGCACGCGGGCTGGCGAGCGCGCAGGCGCGCCTGAATCGCGCTCTGCGCCTGCTGAGCCGCTGCAACCAGTTGCTGATTCACGCCGACAACGAATCGGCGCTGCTGAGCGAGGTGTGCCGCCTGGTGGTCGAAGCCGGCCACTATGGGTTGGCCTGGGTCAGCCTGGCCGATCGGGACCCGCACAAACCGGTGCGCTCGGTCGCTCACTTCGCGCACCGCGCCGAAGGCCTGGACTTGCTGCAGACCTCCTGGGTCGAGGGCGAGCACGCCGACGGCCCGACGGGTACCGCGATCCGGACCGGCGAAATACAGATCTGCCAGGACCTGGCGGGCGAGGCGCACACGGCTCCGTTGCGCAACAAAATGCTGAAATACGGCTTGCGCGCCAGCGCCGCCCTGCCGCTGAAGGACGCGCGTCGAACGTTCGCCGCGCTGACCATCTACTCGACCGAGCCGGATGCGTTCATTCAGGAGGAGGTCGAGCTGCTGCAGGAGCTGGCCGGCAACCTGGCCTACGGCATCCGCGCGCTGCGCACGCGCGCCGGGCACAAGGCCGCCGAGGAAAAGCTGGCGTTCCTGGCCCACCACGATCCGCTCACCCGGCTGCCCAACCGGCTGCTGCTGCGCGACCGCTTCGAGCTGGCCATCGCGGGCGCACAACGAAAGCACGGGCACGTGGCCATGCTGTTCCTCGACCTGGACAGTTTCAAGGAAATCAACGACAGCCTGGGCCATGCGGTGGGCGATCAGCTGCTGATCCAGGTGGCCAGGCGCCTGCAGTCGTGCGTGCGCCACAGCGACACGGTCAGCCGCGAAGGCGGCGACGAGTTCGTCGTGCTGTTGACCGAGATCGACGAGCCGGACGCGGTCTCGCGGGTGGCGCAGCAGATACTGGCCACGATGGAGCGGCCCTTCGAGATCGGCGGCAATTCGTTGCACACGACGTTCAGCGTCGGCATCAGCCTGTTCCCCGACGATGGCATCGACTTCGAGACGCTGCGCCGCAACTCGGACGCGGCCCTGTTCGTGGCCAAGGACGCCGGGCGCAACACCTTCCGCTTCTTCGACGAGCAGATGAATCGCGAAGTGCTCGAGCGCCTGCAGACCCAGGCCAGCCTGCGCATCGCGCTCAAGGAGCAGGAATTCAGGCTGCACTACCAGCCGCAGATGCGCCTGTGCGACGGGCGCATCACCGGCATGGAGGCGCTGATCCGCTGGCAGCGCGACGACGGGGAACTGGTCCGCCCCGCCGAATTCATCGCGGTGGCCGAGCAAAGCGGCCTGATCATCCCGATGGGCGAATGGGTTCTGAACGAGGCCTGCCGCCAGGCGATGCGATGGCGCGCGGCCTCAGCCGACCTGGTGCTGGCGGTGAACCTGTCGGTCGTGCAGTTCCGGCGCGGCAATATCCTGGAGTCGGTCACCGCCGCGCTGAAGCGGTCGGGACTTCCAGCCGGGTTGCTCGAGCTGGAGCTCACCGAGTCGGTGCTGCTGCACGACACCGAAACGGCGCTGCAGACGCTGCTCGCCTTGAAGGCCATCGGCGTGAAGCTTTCGATCGACGATTTCGGCACCGGCTACTCGAGCCTGGCCTATGTGAAGCGCCTGGCCGTGGATAAGCTGAAGATCGATCAGAGCTTCATCCGGGAGCTCGCCGACAGCCCCGAGGACGCGGCCATCGTCCGCGCGATCATCCAGCTGGGCCATACGCTGGAGCTGGAGGTGATCGCCGAAGGCGTCGAGACCGACGCCCAGCTGCAGTTTCTCAAGGCCAACGAGTGCGACCAGGTCCAGGGCTACCTGATCAGCCACCCCTTGGCGCCCGAAGAGGTCCTGGAGCTGCTCGCAGCGCCGATCAGAAACGAAACAGCACGAGCAGCAGGCCGACGTTGATCAGCAGCGCAGCCACACCGGCGGCGGCACGTTCGGCGATAAATCGGCCCATCACGGATCTCCTTGCAGGCGATCCGGCGAGTCTATTGAGCGGTCACCGGGCTATTGGCCGATTAACGGCCCGGATCACTGGCTATTTCGCTCGTGCCGCCACAGTACGTCGTCGACGCCGCCGGCGCGATTGAGCACGCGCGCCAGCACGAACATAAGGTCCGACAGGCGGTTAAGGTATTGGCGCGCGGCCACCCCGACCGGCTCGGCGGTGCCCGCCTGCGCCAGCGCGACGAGCGCGCGTTCGGCACGCCGGCACACGGTGCGGCCCATGTGCGCCAGCGCAGCGGCGCGCGTGCCGCCCGGCAGGATGAACTCGGCCAGCCGCGGCAGGTTGGCGTTGTAGTGCGCCAGGCGCTCGTCCAGCCGCGCAACGTGCGCTTCCGCCAGGATCCAGTGCCCCGGAATCGACAGCTCGCCGCCCAGGTCGAACAGGTCGTGCTGGATATCGCGCAGGTCGGCGCGCACCGGATCGGGCAGCGGCTCGGCCAGCAGCACGCCGAGCGTGCTGTTGAGCTCGTCGACCTCGCCGATGACCTCGATGCGGGCCTCGTCCTTGCGCGTGCGCGTGCCGTCACCCAGCCCCGTGGTGCCGTCGTCGCCGGTGCGCGTCGCGATCGTTGAAAGCCGGTTTGCCATGTTGGCCCGCTCTTGCCGGTGGCCGGCCAGAAGCCGGGACCGGGTTAGCATAGCGCGGTGAATCAGGCCGCCACCATCACGCAGGTGCCGCCCGCCCCGGAAGGCGTGGGCAGCATCGATCTGCGCAGGCAGCTGCAGGTGCTGCAGGCGCTGCGCGCGCACCTGCCCGAGGACTGCCTGCTGTCGCAGGCCGAGGACACGCGCCCGTACGAATGCGATGGGCTCACGATGTTCCGCCAGGTGCCGATGCTGGTTGCGCTGCCGCGCACCGAGCAACAGGTCGTGGCGATCCTGCGCACCTGCCGCCGGATGGAAGTCCCGGTGGTGCCGCGCGGCGCCGGAACCTCGCTGTCGGGCGGCGCGCTGCCGCACGCGCAGGGTGTGTTGCTGTCGATGGCGCGCATGAACCAGATCGTGTCGCTCGATCCGCTGGCGCGCATCGCGGTGGTGCAGCCCGGCGTGCGCAACCAGGCGATCTCGGAGCAGGCTGCGCGCCACGGCCTTTTCTACGCACCGGATCCGTCCAGCCAGATCGCCTGCTCGATCGGCGGCAACGTGGCGGAGAACTCCGGCGGCGTGCACTGCGTCAAGTACGGCCTGACCGTGCACAACGTGCTGCGGGTGCGGGCCGTGCTGTCGGACGGGTCGGTGGCGGTGTTCGGATCGGAGGGGCTCGACAGCCCGGGCCTGGACCTGCTGGCCGTGCTGATCGGCTCCGAGGGCATGCTGGGCGTGGCCACGGAAGTGAGCGTGCGGCTGCTGCCAAAGCCCCAGCTGGCGCGCTGCGTGATGGCGAGCTTCGACGATGTCGAAGCCGCCGGCAACGCGGTGGCCGCGCTGATCGGCGCCGGCATCATCCCGGCCGGATTGGAGATGATGGACCGCGCCGCGGTGGCGATGGTGGAGCCGTTCGCCCGCGCCGGCTACGACCTGGAGGCTGCAGCGATCCTGCTGTGCGAAAGCGACGGCACGCCCGAGGAGGTCGCCGACGAGGTCGAGCGGATGGAGCAGGTGCTGTGGAAAGCGGGCGCGGCCCGCATCAGCGTGTCGCGCGACGAGGCCGAGCGATCCAGATTCTGGGCCGGCCGCAAGAACGCCTTCCCCGCCGCCGGCCGTGTCTCACCCGACTATTACTGCACCGACGGCACGATCCCGCGCAAGCGCCTCGGCGAGGTCCTCAAAGCGATCGCCGCGATGGAATCGAAGTACGGGCTGCGCTGCCCGAACGTGTTTCACGCGGGCGACGGCAACCTGCATCCGCTGATCCTGTACGACGGCGCCGATCCGGCTTCCAAGGCCCGCGCGGAAGCGTTCGGCGAAGAGATCCTGGAGCTGTGCGTGAAGGTCGGCGGCACCGTCACCGGCGAGCACGGCGTGGGCGTCGAAAAGCTCGGCACCATGTGCAGCCAGTTCGATGCGGCCACCATGGAGGCCTTCTTCGGCGTGCGCCGCGCGTTCGACCCGGGCGCCATCCTGAACCCGGGCAAGGC
>DATKFG010000056.1:0-14396 GCA_035511515.1 Burkholderiaceae bacterium
GACCGCACCCGTGTCGGATGCGGCCACGATCCCGACCAGATAGTCCGGCGGCAACTCGAGCAGCGCCTTGGTTTCGTCGATGACCTGCTTGAGCTTGTCCTTGCCGACCTTGGCCCGGTGAGAGCGGCCCAGCGCTGCGCCCGCGAGCGCCGTGGATGACCAACCGGGACGCTTGGCGCAGGGGCCAGAGGAGAAGTTCGGGCAACGGGGACGAACGGAGGGCTTTGTGAGTGCAGACATGCTCGATGATCTCGTAGGATTCGACCTGCTTAGAAGCGCCTGGTTTATCTCGAATCGATGGTCACGGCAGTGGCGCGTACGTGCGCACCGCGGGCAATTTCGTGGGGCGGCAAGGTAAGGCGCTGGATGACGGGACAGGTGCCACCCTCGGTGTTCGCGTCGCAGTCGGCAATCAAGGCTGCGAGCTCTTTGCGCAGATGGCGAAGCTCCCGGATGCGGGCCTCGACCAGATCGAGCTTGGCCGCGGCAAGCTCCCGCGTCGCGCGACACGAGCGGCCGCGCCTCTGCAACGCGAGCAGGCTCGCGATCTGCGCGAGCGTGAATCCCATTGCTTGCGCGCGCTTGATGAAGCGCAGTTGCTCGGCGTCCGTCTCGGCGTAGCGCCGGATGCCGCGCGGCGGCCGCGGGGGCTCCGCAAGCAGTCGCAGGCGCTGGTAGTAGCGAACGGTCTCGACGTGGACGCCCGCCGCTGCGGCAAGGGTGGCAATCGTGTAGGGCTGCGGCATGACTTGACCTCGTACCATACTACGGAGCCTATCCTAGCATCGTGAGTCGCGTTGGGAGCCCCTGGATGATCACCACATCCCGACTGACGTGTCCGAACTGCGGGCACGTCGCGCTCGAGACCATGCCCACGGACGCATGCATTTACTTCTACGGCTGCGCAGGCTGTGGCGCGGTGCTGAGGCCGAAGACGGGGGACTGCTGCGTGTTCTGCTCCTACGGGTCGGTTCCCTGCCCTCCGGTACAGGCCGACCCATCGTGCTGCCGCGCGCAGGCAAGCCGATGAGCGGTGACACAGACGGCACGACAGGCTGTGCAGACTGGGCGCGCGGCACACGCGGTTGGCTCATCTGGGGTATACCGGCGGCGATCTTGGTGATCAGCCCGGAGATCGGCACACGCTATCTCGTCATCGTGTGGCCGACGCTTCTCGCGTTCATGGGCGCGGCCTGTCTGCTGAACGCCCGTCGGTGTGGACGCATCCATTGCTACGCCACCGGACCATTCTTCCTGCTGCTGGCCGGCGTTGCGCTGCTATATGGCATCGGGGTGCTGCCGCTGGGCGCGAACGGATGGTCGACCCTGTGCTCAGCTTTCGTGATCGGCGGGGTGACGCTTTGCTGTGTGCCGGAATGGATTCTCGGCCGCTACCGATCTTCTTGAACCCACACGTATGTTCAATTCTCATCTCTTTGCTCTGTTCATGGTCGGTGCGCTCGCGCTTAACCTGACGCCGGGCCCCGACATGACCTTCGTGCTGGCGCAGGCCGCTCACCGCGGCACGCGAGCGGGGCTGGCGGCCGCCCTCGGCATCGGTGCCGGCACGATCTTCCACATGACGCTGGCCGCGTTCGGGCTGGCGGCGCTGTTCGCGGCGTGGCCGCTCGCGTTCGACGTCGTGCGTTATCTCGGTGCGGCGTATCTGGTCTGGATCGCGATCGGGATGCTGCGGCGCCCGCCGCACCTGAGCGCGTCGATCGAGACTCAAAGCGTGCGCGCCGCCTTCCGCCAGGGCATGCTGACCAACGTGCTCAATCCCAAGGTTGCGATCTTCTTCATCGCCTTTCTGCCGCAATTCGTGGTGCACGAAGCCGGCCCCGCCTGGGTGCAGATCCTGCTGCTGGGCGTCGCCTTTGACATTTCCGGCACGCTCGTCAACTGCGCGGTCGCGCTCGGCGGTGGAAAACTGGCCAGCCGTCTGCGCGTCAACCCGCTGATCGGCAGAGTCCTGGGTTGGATCTCCGCCAGCGTCATGCTGGGCCTGGCGATGCGTCTGGCGTGGCTCGAGCGGCGTTAGGCTGGTGATTGCGCTCGGCTACTTCTTACTCGGGTCATCGGCCGGATTGACGTAGGTGATCGCGAACGGCCCTTGCATGTGGACCTGGATCGTCGCACCGGTCGTCGTGTACGCATAGTGATGCATGTTCGCCGTTGCCACAGCATATCCACCCGATGACAGCGTCAGCGCGTGCGCCTTGTCGACCGCGTCGCCCATGCCGATCGAGAAATTGCCCTTCAGCACCGTCACGTGCTCGTCGGTTGGATGAAAATGTGGCGCGATGGCATAGCCCGCGGGCATGTCCAATCGCACCGTGACCAGACCGGTCCCGGCAGGATCGCCCGCGATCACGGCAAATTTCGCACCCTTGGGGAACACCGGCGGCGGCGGGCCCCATTTGACGTCCTTGGCGGACCGTACGGCCGGGGTGTCTGCGGCGACCGCCGACAGGGGACTGATCAGACTTACCGCGACCACGAGCAAGGTCTTACGCAGGTTGATGTGCATGATGCGAGTCCTCCCGAAGAGCGTGTGTGGAATGCTAGATCAGGTGGATGCGAAAAGAAAAAATATTGATGCCTCGGCGGCGGGCTGGTCCGGCTCCATCGCCCTCACCCCCTCCCCTCTCCCGCTTCGCGGGCGAGGGGCGATCGGGCGTGCCCTTGCGCACGATCGTGCACCGGGCGATGGGTGAGCGCGCCTCTAGGCTACTGCGCGCTGGGCTCGCTTGCGCTCGTGCTCCTTCAGGTAGCGCTTGCGCAAGCGGATGCTGGCGGGCGTGACTTCGACCAGTTCGTCGTCTGCGATGAACTCGACCGCCAGTTCCAGGCTCAGCTGTATCGGCGGGACCAGGTCGATGTGCTCGTCCTTGCCGGAGGCCCGGACGTTGGTCAGCTTCTTCTCGCGGCTCGGGTTCACGACCAGGTCGTTGTCGCGCGAGTGGATGCCGATGATCATGCCCTCGTACAGCGGGTCGCCCGGCGAGACGAACATCCTTCCGCGCTCCTGCAGCTTCCACAGCGCGTAGGCCACCGCCTCGCCGTTCTCCTGCGACACCAGCACGCCGTTACGGCGCTCGCCCAGGTCGCCGGGCTGCGCCGGGCCGTACTCGTCGAAGACGTGGCTCATCAGCCCGGTGCCGCGCGTCATCGTCATGAAGTCGCCCTGGAACCCGATCAGGGCCCGCGCCGCGATGCGGTACTCGAGCCGGACCCGGCCGCGTCCGTCCGGCTGGAACTCGATCAGGCTGCCGCGCCGCCGTCCCATCTCTTCCATCACCGCGCCCTGGTGCGCCTCTTCCACGTCCAGGCTGAGCAGCTCGAACGGCTCGCTGCGTACCCCGTCGAGGTCGCGGTAGACCACGCGCGGACGTGAAACGGCCAGCTCGTAGCCCTCACGGCGCATGTTCTCGACCAGGATCGTCAGGTGCAGCTCGCCGCGTCCGGCCACCTCGAAGATCGTCTCGTCCTCGGTCTCGCGCATCCGCATCGCCACGTTCGATTTCAGTTCCCGCTCGAGGCGCTCGCGCAGCTGGCGGCTGGTCACGAACCGGCCTTCGCGCCCTGCGAGCGGGCTGGTGTTGACGCAGAAGTTCATCAGCAGCGTGGGCTCGTCGATGCGCAGCATCGGCAAGGCATCGGGCGCTTCGGGCTGGCACAGGGTCGTGCCGATGTTCAGCTCTTCGATGCCGTTGACCAGCACGATGTCGCCCGCGATCGCCTCGTCGACCGGCTGGCGCTCCAGGCCCTTGAAACCGAGCACCTGGTTCACGCGGCCGCGCACCGGCGTGCCGCCGGGCCCGTCGATCGCGATCACGTCCTGCCCCGGGCGGATGCGACCGCGGCGCACGCGCCCGATGCCGATCTTGCCGACATAACTGGAGTAATCGAGCGAGCAGATCTGCAGCTGCAGCGTGCCATTGGGATCCTCGTCGCGCACCGGAACGTGGCGCAGGATCGCCTCGAACAGCGGCCGCATCGAGCCTTCCGTACCCGCCGCGGGGAGATCCTCCAGCCGCTCAGCCGCGTAGCCGTTCAGCGCCGACGCGTAAATGACCGGGAAGTCGAGCTGATCTTCGCTGGCGCCGAGCTTGTCGAACAGGTCGAACGTCGCATTGACCACGAAGTCGGGGCGCGCGCCGGGACGGTCGATCTTGTTGACCACGACGATCGGCTTCAGGCCCAGCGCCAGCGCCTTGCGCGTGACGAAGCGCGTCTGCGGCATCGGCCCTTCGACCGCATCGACCAGCAGCAGCACCCCGTCGACCATCGACAGCACGCGCTCGACCTCGCCTCCGAAGTCGGCGTGGCCCGGCGTGTCGATGATGTTGATGTGGGTGCCCTCGTATTCGACCGCGCAGTTTTTCGCCAGGATCGTGATGCCGCGCTCGCGCTCCAGATCGTTGCTGTCCATCACCCGCTCGATCAGCGTCTGGTTGTCGCGGAAGGTGCCCGACTGCCTGAGCAGCTTGTCCACCAGCGTGGTCTTGCCGTGATCGACGTGCGCGATGATCGCGATGTTGCGAAGGGACCTGCCGCTCATGATTCCGACTCCAGCGCCTGCGGCCGGCTCAACAGGCGACGGGCAACCAACGTACCGTGGTCCACCGTGGCCACACCGAGCAGGCGCCCCTGCGGACCGTACACGCGCGCGCGTTGCGCACTGCTGGCGGCGCACGCGATCTGCCGGCCGTGCTCCAGCTCCTCGCTGGCCTGCCGGTCCAGGTCGACCCGCGGCAGGGTCTGCAGCAGCGCATCGATCGGCAGCAGCAGCCGGCGGCGCGCCTCGAGCGGCAGCGTCTCGAGCCGCTCCAGTGCGATCGCGCTGGCAACCTCGAACGGCCCGATCCGCGTGCGCCGCAGCGCGCCCAGGTGCGCGCCGCAACCCAGCGTTGCCCCGATGTCTTCGGCCAGCGTACGCACGTACAGGCCCTTGCCGCACTCGACCCCGATCGTCGGCGCCAGCGCGTCCCAGGCGATGGTCCACAGCCGGCGCACCGCGACCGGGCGCGCGCGGCGCTCCACTTCGATGCCTTGCCGCGCCAGCCGGTACAGGGGCTGGCCATCACGCTTGAGCGCCGAATACATCGGCGGCACCTGCAAGACGGTGCCCGTGAACTGGGCCAGCGCCGCTTCGAACGCGGCTTCGCTCACATCCACGGGCCGCTGGTCGACGATTTCGCCCTCGGCATCGCCGGTGGCCGTTACCGTTCCGAGCACCAGGCGCGCCTCATAGCTCTTGTCGGCGTCCAGCAGGTCGCCCGAAAACTTGGTCGCTTCGCCGAACGTCAGCGCCAGCAGGCCGCCCGCCAGCGGATCGAGCGTGCCCGTATGGCCGGCCTTGCGCGCATTGAGCAGCCGGCGCGCCCGCTGCAACGCCGCGTTGGAACTGGCTCCGACCGGCTTGTCCAGCAGCAGAACCCCGTCGACGGCTTCGAAGCGCGCGTTTCTCATGTGTGCAACCCGGTCACTCGGTGTCACGCCGGCCGATCGCCTGGTCGATCAGGCGATCGATCTCGAAGCCGCGCTCGACCGAAGTGTCGTGCACGAACTGCAGGCGCGGTATCGAACGCATGCGCAGCCGCTTGAACAGCAGGTTGTGCAGATGACCGGCGGCCGCGTTCAGCCCGTCCGCCGCATCCTTGGCCGAAGATCCGATCACCGTGAAAAATACCTTCGCATGCGCATAGTCGGGAGACAGCTCCACGCCGCTGATCGTGACCAGCCCGATGCGCGGATCGCGGATCTCGCGCACGATCAGGTCGGCCAGGTCGCGCTGGATCTGGTCGGCGACCCTCTGGTTGCGAGTGGAGGTCTTCATACGAAAAGGGGCACTCGGACAGACCCTCACCCCCTCCCCTCTCCCGCTTCGCGGGCGAGGGGCGATCGGCTACGGCTTGGCTGAAGCCCGCCGCTACAGCGAGCGGGCGACCTCCTGCACCTCGAAGATCTCGAGCTGGTCGCCTTCTTTCAGGTCGTCGTAGCCCTTCAGCGACAGGCCGCACTCGAATCCGGCCTTGACCTCGCGCGCGTCGTCCTTGAAGCGCTTCAGCGAATCGAGCTCGCCGGTCCAGATCACCACGTTGTCGCGCAGCAGCCGCACGCGCGACGTGCGGCGAACCAGCCCATCGAGCACCATGCAACCGGCCACCGTGCCGATCTTCGAGATACGGAACACCTGACGCACCTCGACCAGCCCCAGGACCTGTTCGCGCTGTTCCGGCGTCAGCATCCCCGACAGGGCCGCCTTCACCTCATCGACCGCGTCGTAGATGATGTTGTAGTAGCGGATGTCGATCCCGCTGGACTCGGCCAGCTTGCGCGCGGTCTGCTCGGCCCGCACGTTAAAGCCCACGATCACGGCCTTGGACGCGAGCGCCAGGTTCACGTCGCTTTCGGTGATGCCGCCGACCTGGGCATGGACGATGTTCACCTTGACCTCGTCGGTGGACAGCTTGGTGAGCGCGTGAGCCAGCGCCTCCTGCGAGCCCTGCACGTCGGCCTTGATGATCAGCGTGAGCGTCTTGGCGCCTTCGCGCGTCATGTCGTCGAATATGTTCTCCAGCTTGGCGGCCTGCTGCTTGGCCAGCTTGGTGTCGCGGAACTTGCCCTGCCGGAACAGGGCGATCTCGCGCGCCTTGCGCTCATCGCCCAGCACGATCAGCTCGTCGCCCGCCGCCGGAACGTCCGACAGCCCCTGGATCTCGACCGGGATCGACGGGCCTGCGCTCTGGATCGCCTTGCCGGCCTCGTCCAGCATCGCGCGCACGCGCCCGAAGCTGCTGCCGGCCAGAACGACGTCGCCCCGCTTCAGGGTGCCGGATTGCACCAGCACCGTGGCCACCGGGCCGCGGCCCTTGTCGAGCTGCGACTCGATGATCAGGCCCTTGGCGGGACCATCCTGGACTGACTTGAGCTCGAGGACCTCGGCCTGCAGCAGCACGTTCTCCAGCAGCGCATCGATGCCCTGCCCGGTCTTGGCCGACACCGGAACGAAGGGTGAATCGCCACCGTATTCCTCAGGGACCACCTCCTGTGCGACCAGCTCCTGCTTGACGCGGTCCGCATTGGCCTCCGGCTTGTCGATCTTGTTCAGCGCGACCACGATCGGCACCTTGGCGGCCTTCGCATGGTGGATCGCCTCGATCGTCTGCGGCATCACGCCGTCGTCGGCCGCCACGACCAGGATCACCAGGTCCGTGGCGCGCGCGCCGCGGGCGCGCATCGCGGTGAACGCCTCGTGGCCGGGCGTGTCCAGGAACGTGATCACGCCGCGCGGCGTTTCGACGTGATAGGCGCCGATGTGCTGCGTGATTCCGCCGGCCTCGCCGGCAGCCACCTTGGCGCGCCGGATGTAGTCGAGCAGCGAGGTCTTGCCGTGATCGACGTGGCCCATCACGGTCACCACCGGCGGACGGGGCTTGAGCTCGCCGTTGCTGGTGGTCGCCACGCCGGAGTCGATCAGGAAGGCTTCCGGATCGTCCAGCTTGGCCGCGAACGCTTTGTGACCCATCTCTTCGGCCACGATGATGGCGGTCTCCTGGTCCAGCACCTGGTTGATCGTCACCATCTGGCCCAGCTTCATCAGGACCTTGATGACCTCGGAGGCCTTGACCGACATCTTGTGCGCCAGGTCGGCCACCGTGATCGTTTCCGGCACCGACACGTCGCGCACCACGCTTTCGGCCGGCGCCGCAGCCGCCGTCTTGTCGCGCTCGTCGGCGCGGCGATGCCCCTTGGGCCCGCGCCATGCGGCCACCCCGGCGCCCGCGTCCCCGCGCGTCTTGATGGTGCGGCGCTTGGCCGCATCCTCGGACCAGCTCGAGGCGAGCTTGACCGACTTGACCTCCTTGGCGCCGGGCTTTTTCTCGTCCTTCTTCTCTTCGACCGGCTTGGTCTCGGGTTTGATGGCCGGCCGGTGCAGCGTGCCTTCCGGCGCGGGCGCCTTCAGCACCGCCTTCTTGGTCGGCGTGGCCATCATCGACTTGATCGCCGCCACTTCGTCCTCGACGACCTTGCGGGCGCGATCCTGCGCCTGGCTCTGAGCTTGCTCCTGGGCAGCGGCGGTGGCGGCATCGGCCGCGCGGCGCGCCACTGCCTCGTCGGCCTGCGGGGGCTGCTGCTCGGCGCGCGCGGCCTCCTCCTGCACGCGCGAGCGTTCACTCGCTTCGCGCCGGCGTCGCTCGGCTTCCTCCTGCTCGCGCTGCGCGCGCTCGGCCCGTTCGCGCGCCTCGGCGACCTGGCGCGCAACCAGCTCGGCCTGATGCCGCTCTTCCTGCTCGCGCCGCGCCAGCTCCTCGCTGTCGATCACCGGGACGGCCGGCGCCGCTTCGATCTCCGACTCGACGTCGCGCTTGACGAACACGCGCTTCTTGCGCACCTCGACCTGGATCGTGCGCGCCTTGCCGGTCGAGTCGGCCTGCTTGATGGCCGACGTCTGGCGACGGGTCAGCGTGATCTTGCGCTTCTCGATCTCCAGGCCACCGTGCGCCTTGCGCAGGGCTTCCAGCAGGCGCGCCTTGTCAT
The DNA here is from genome assembly GCA_035511515.1 of Burkholderiaceae bacterium. Taxonomy (GTDB): domain Bacteria; phylum Pseudomonadota; class Gammaproteobacteria; order Burkholderiales; family Burkholderiaceae_F; genus VBCK01. Next base: position 8,548 of record DATKFG010000056.1, read on the forward strand.
CCTCGCTGAGTGCGTCGGTCTCGGCACGCTTGTCCACGCCCGCCGCCCGCAGCTGCTCCAGCAGCACCTGCGGCGCCAGCTTCAGCTCCGTTGCGAATTGCGCGACTGTGTTCGGTTGCATGCTCGTTTAAATCCCCTGCTACTGACTTACTGAAACCAATGAGCTCGCGCCGCCATGATCAGGCGGCCGGCCCGTTCCGCGTCGATGCCGGTCATCTCGGTGAGCTCGTCGACCCCCAGGTCGGCCAGTTCATCGCGCGAACGCACCCCGTTGGACGACAGCTTGATGGCGAGCTCCGTTTCCATGCCTTCCAGATCGAGCAACGAGCGATCGGTCTGGTCCAGGTTTTCTTCGCGCGCGATCGCCTCGGTCAGCAGCGCGTTGCGCGAGCGCGTGCGAAGCTCTTCGACCGTTTCCTGGTCGAACGCCTCGATCTCCATCAGCTCCGCCACCGGCACGTACGCGATCTCCTCCAGGCTGGAAAAACCCTCGCCGATCAGGATGTTGGCGACTTCCTCGTCCACGTCCAGCCGCTTCATGAACATCGCCCGGATGCCGGTCTGCTCGCTTTCCTGCTTCTGGGTCGACTCCTCGGCGGTCATGATGTTGATCAGCCAGCCGGTGAGCTCGGAGGCCAGGCGCACGTTCTGGCCGCTGCGGCCGATGGCGATCGCCAGGTTGTCCTCGTCGACCACGACGTCCATCGCGTGCTTGTCTTCGTCGACCAGGATCGAGGACACGTTGGCCGGCGCCAGCGCACCGATCACGAACTGGGCCGGATCGTCCGACCACAACACGATGTCGACTCGCTCGCCCGCCAGCTCGTTGGTCACGGCCTGCACGCGCGAACCGCGCATGCCCACGCACGTGCCGATCGGATCGATGCGGCGATCGTTGGTCCAGACGGCGATCTTGGCGCGAACGCCCGGATCGCGCGCGGCCGATTTGATCTGCAGCAGCCCCTGCTCGATCTCCGGCACCTCCAGCTCGAACAGCTTCATCAGGAATTCGGGCGACGTGCGCGACAGCAGGATCTGCGGGCCCCGCAACTGGCGGTCGACCTTGGCCACCAGCGCGCGCACCCGGTCGCCGACGCGCAGATTCTCCTTCGGAATCATTTCCGAGCGCGCCAGGCGCGCTTCGACCTTGCCGATCTCGATGATCGCGTCGCCCTTGTCCATCCGCTTCACGGTGCCGTTCACGATCGCGTCGTTGCGCGCCAGGAACTCGCTGAGCAGCTGTTCGCGCTCGGCATCGCGGATCTTCTGCAGGATCACCTGCTTGGTGTCCTGCGCGAAGCGGCGGCCCAGATCCTGCCGCGGCAGCTGCTCCTCGATGTGTTCGTCGACCTCGATGTCCGTGATCTGGTCGCGCGCGTCCGACAGGATGATCTGGTGACCCGGCTCCTGCAGCCCGGCTTCGTCCGGCACCACAAGCCAGCGGCGGAAGGCGTCGTACTCGCCGGTCTCGCGGTCCACCGCCACCCGAATATCGACGTCTTCTTCGGCGAACAGCCGCTTGGTGGCCGACGCCAGCGCCGATTCGAGCGCGCCGAACACCGTTTCCTTCGGAACGTTCTTCTCGCGCGCCAGAGCGTCGACCAGAAGCAGGATTTCTCTGCTCATCGCCGTCATTCCTTGTTTCCCGTTTTCTCGTTTGGTTGGTTTGCTTGCAAAGTGCCCCTGAAATCAAACTGGGGCACCAGGCGGGCTTTTTCAATAGCCGCGAGCGGCAGCTCCAGCGGCGGCGGCACGGGCGCCGGCGCAGCCTTGCGGCCGCGCCCCGCGGGCGCGCCGCCCGCAGCGGCCAGCTGCAGCAGCGCCCGCTCGGCGCCCGGCGGGCCAGCCAGCCCCAGCAGCTTTCCCTGGAAGCGGCGGCGACCCTGCAGCAGCTCTTTGAGCTGCACGTTGATGGCCGAGCCGGCGAACCGGACGAAATCGCGCGGCCCGAGCAACGGCCGGTCCAGCCCGGGCGAGCCGACCTCGAGCCGTTCGTAATCGACCTGCTCGACTGCGAACAGGTGCGAAAGCTGCCGGCTGATCCGCTCGCAGTCGTCCAGGCCGATGCCGCCCGCCGGGGCCAACGTGTCCACCGAGATCCGCAGCAGACCCTGCGCGGCCCGCTGCACATCGACCAGCTCGTAGCCCAAGCCACGGATGGTCGGCTCGATCAGCTCGCGCACGGCCGAGGCCGAAGCCGGGCCGCGCGCAGCGACCGTTTCGGCCGCTCGCCGTCGCGGCGCCGCCTGCTGGCCCGCTGCATTCCAACTGTTCGTGCGCATCACGCCGGTATCACCCCGCCACTCGAAAGATCACGCATCAAAAAAAAATGGGCCCGCTAGCCCATTTTTCTAGTCCCGACAGGCTGGCGCCGCGCATTCGGTCTGCCAGCCGCCGCCCACCTCATCGACCGGATCTGCAGGGCCCGAACGCCCGCCTCGCAGGCGATCGAACATCGATCCGGCCCCGGAGCCCGCCCGGTGTGCCTACTGCGCCTATATATCGACGCAAAAAGCGATTATATCGTCTTGCCGCCCGCCGTTCTAGCCGAATCCGCGCCCCGGCTTCGGTCGCCGGAACCGGTTCTGCAGGCCCGCATTGGCGCGCGGGCTGTGTGGATGCGTCCCGTTGGCGATATAGCTGACGGTGCTGGTCATCGGATCGGGCTGGCGCGCCCCGCCCGAGGGTCTGCCGCCGGAGGGCTTGCCTCGGCGAGCGCCGTCGGGGCGCCGCGGCCCCGCACCGGCAGGGCGGCCGCGGATGGCCTCGGCCCCGATGCCCAGATCGTGCAGCCACGCCTCAACCCAACCCGGGGCCAACTCCAGGAAGCGGCCACGCGCGAGCGAGCGCGGAAGCGCAATCGAGCCGAAGCGGATCCGTATCAGCCGGCTGACCGTCAGGCCCACGGCCTCGAACATCCGACGGATCTCGCGATTGCGTCCCTCTTTGATCACGGCCCGGTACCAGTGGTTCAGGCCCTGGCCGCCGGCATCTTCCAGCAGGCTGAAGCGCGCCGCGCCATCGTCCAACTCGACGCCATCGAGCAGTCGCTGGCGCTGCTCGTCGGTGAGCTGCCCGGCCACCCGCACGGCGTACTCGCGCTCGACTTCGAAGCGCGGATGCGTCAACCGGTTGGCCAGGTCCCCCGACGTCGTCACCACCAGCAGACCTTCGGTGTTCAGGTCCAGGCGACCGACCGAGATCCAGCGCCCGCCCGCAACCTTCGGGAAGCGCTCGAACACCGATGGCCGCGCCTGCGGGTCATCCTGGGAGACAATTTCGCCGGTCGGCTTGTGATAGATCAGAACCCGAGGCGGCTTGCCGGGTTGCCGGCGCTGCAGGGGCCGGCCGTTGATCCGAACCTGGTCAGTCGGCAGCACGCGCTGGCCGACATGCGCGGGTTGGCCGTTCACCGATACCCGCCCGGCCACGATCAGCTCTTCCATCTCGCGGCGCGAACCGATGCCGGCATCGGCCAGCACCTTGTGCAGCTTGTCGGACTGCGCATTGAGCGCCGATTGAGCCGCACGCCGTCCACGCTCGAGCAACTCGCGCGGCAGCGGCTGCTCCGGCATGGCCGCCTCGCTCAGATTCTCGCCGTCGGCCAACGGCCCGGACGGCTCGGCCTCGCGCGACTCGGCGGGCACCGCATCGCGGGGTGGCCGCTCGCCGCGGCCCCGACGACGCCGCCCGAGGGGACCGCGCAGGCGGCGCTCGCCGTCTGGGCCAGCGGGACCCGGGCCGGGCCGGGCCGCATCGTCCGGTTCATCCGAAGCTGCAACGGGGTCGGCCGGCGCAGTCGTCTGGTCCGCATCCGGGTCCGACCCCGACGGCGCGTGGCCGGCGGCGATGGCCGGGTCCGGCGGCGGTGCAGCTTCGGCAGGACTGTCGGAAGTTGTCTGGGCGTCCGGCGACGAATCGGCCGGCTCGGTCCCACTCGGCAAGGGTTGACTGGTCATATGGGCGAGACCCATGAGGAAGAAGATTCGAGCGACTGCGCCAGCGGCGCCGCAGCGCCGTCGCCAGCTTTCGGGATCAATGCGGCGTGTGTCATCGGCAACTCCAGTTCCTGCGGTTCTGAGGCCGCATTGCCATTGGCCAGCGGTGGAAGCTCCTGCAGTGTCCGCAGGCCCAGATCGTCGAGGAAGGCGCGCGTGGTGGCCAGCAGCCCCGGCCGTCCGGGCACCTCGCGGTAGCCCACGGTTTCGATCCAGCCGCGCTCCTCCAGGGTCCTGATCACCTGGGTCGAGACGGTCACGCCCCGGATCTCCTCGATGTCGCCCCGTGTTACCGGCTGCCGGTACGCGATGATCGCCAGGGTCTCGAGCACCGCGCGCGAGTAGCGCGCCGGCTTGTCGGGATTGAGCCGTTCCAGGTATGCCCGCATCGCCGGCGTGCTCTGAAAGCGCCAGCCGGAAGCCAGGCAGACCAGCTCGACTCCGCGGCCCTGCCAGACGTGCCGCAGTTCATCCAGCAGCGCCTGCAACGTTGCGGCGTCGAATTCGCCACCGAATAACCGGTCGATTTCGGTCAGCGACAACGGCTGCTGCGCTGTCAGAAGCGCTGCTTCCAGGACGACCCTCGCCTCGTGCGCGTTCATGCTCTCCGTTCAAGTCGGTCGGCCCGTCATTGCACCGGATCGCATTCGCGATACGGGTTGGCCGAACAAATCCCGGGTCCGGTGATCAATGCCACCCGCCGCACAGGGGACGGTTATGGCTGGCTGCCCGCGCCGGGCCGAGATGTACGATCAGAAAACGGGACGATCTGGAAGCATCTGGGGGTCTGGGCGCTCCACCCCGCTTTTACGTTTGGGTCGGGGCGCTCTGCTCCGTAAGTGGCTGCATTTAGCAGCAGCTCAGCGGCTTCCGGTTGGCCAAGCAGTGTATCACGCGACCTCGCGCGCACAACAGACGAAACGGATGACACCCGCGCAGGCGGTCGTCGCCACTGCGGACACGCGCTGATCGAGGGCCGGATCGGGCTTGCACCATCGTCCAGCACTGTATATATTGACAGTATCCGGATCGGCAGCGAGGGGCCAGGTTGGCTTCCTCCGCGCTCCCCCAACCAACGGCACAACCGCATGACCATGAGCACCGACACCGCCCTGGCCCTGACCACCCGTCAAAATGAAATCCTCGAGTTCATCCGCCATGCGCTGAGCACCCGCGGAGTGCCGCCGACGCGCGAAGAGATCGCGCGGGCCTTCGGTTTCCGGTCGCTGAACGCGTCCGAACAGCACTTGCAGGCGCTGCAGAGAAAAGGGCTGATCGAGCTGCTGGCGGGCACTTCGCGCGGCATCCGCCTCAAAGGCGGCACGCAGGATGCGATCGGAGCGGCGGCTCGCGAATTGGGCCTGCCCCTGATCGGCAAGGTGGCCGCCGGCAGTCCGATCCTGGCCCTGGAAAACGTGCTCAAGCATCCGGTCATCGACGCGGCCCTGTTCAGGCCGCGTGCCGACTACCTGCTCGAAGTGCGCGGCATGAGCATGCGCGATGTCGGCATCCTGGACGGCGATTGGCTGGCCGTGCACCGGCAGGAGCAGGCATCGAACGGCCAGATCGTGGTGGCACGGCTGGGCGACGAGGTCACCGTCAAGCGGTTCCGGCTCAAGGGCACGCGGGCCGAACTGATCGCCGAGAACCCCGAGTACGCACCGATCATCGTGGATTTGAAGCGCGAAACGCTGGCCATCGAGGGCTTGGCGGTCGGAGTGATCCGGCCGTCGCTGTGAGTGGATAGAACGATTTATGAACGCTCAGCAGCTTGCAGCCCTCACCCCCTCCCCTCTCCCGCTGCGCGGGCGAGGGGCGATACCGCGTGCCCCTGCAGACGCGTACGCACTT
>DATKFG010000057.1:0-11192 GCA_035511515.1 Burkholderiaceae bacterium
TGAATCCGAAGTTCGGATCGGCGGGGAACACGAGCGCGGAACCGAGTTGATTGTTGCTCTGGGTGTTGATGCCGAAGATCAGATATCCGCTACCGGTTGCCTGGCCCTGCGGCGGCACCGACGGCAGCTGCAGCAGCGAGCCGTTGTTATCGGTCGGGAACAGGCTGACCGGATTCTGCACTTGCATGTTGGTCGGCACGGTGGCCGGGCTGCAGGTGGCGCCCGTGGTGCCCGTGCAGGTGTAGTAGAAGTGTTGGGGGGCTGGGACACCGGCGCACCCGGGTCCGCAGTCCTGCAGGAAAACGCCAATGCCCAGCAGCCCGTTTGCTCCCATGTCGCTGGGCGTGCCATAGGCGGTCAGCGCGCCGCTGGTGCTGCAGCTGCTCGGTGCGGTTGCAGAAGCCGGCACCGCGCTGTCGCCGATCACCTGGATCGGCACCGAGCTGGCCGACTCGCCGCCGATATGGATGTCGGCCGAGCGCACCGCCCCCCAGGCGTAGGTGGCGACGAACTGCGCGCAGCTGGCCACAACGTTGAGGCCCTGCATCTCGGCCGGAAGCGATAAGGTGCCGAGCGCGGACGAAAACAGCCGCAATCCCACCGAACCGGTGTCGACCCAGACGTGATCGATCGTCTGGCAGGTGGTCGTGCCGGGCACGCAGACCTGGACGGTCACGTAGGACTGGTTGATCGTGCCGATCGAAGCGCCGCTCACGACCGGTCCGCCGTCGATGGTGACCGCAACGAAGTTCGCGCCCGTCGGCGTCGGAAACGAAGTGATCAATCCGGCTTGATTGCTGCAGTCCGGCGCCACGCTGCTGGAGGCCCCTTTGCCGCCACCGCCGCACGAGGACAAGCCGAACGCCACGCCCACCAGCAGCGCAAGCCCGAGACAGCGCCGCAGCCGCCTCACCGGATCTGCTCCGCGGTCACGCCGGGCGGCATCCGCTGCGGCAGATACGCCATGCCGGAGAACGCGCGGGGATGTCCGCCGCTATGGATGACCAGGTCCGGGTCCTGCACGATGAGCGCATGGCGCGCGCGCCCCGCCGCCTGGGCCGCCGCCGAGAAGCGCGCAAAGTGCGTACCGAGCAGCACCTTCAGGTCCGGGATACTGGGGCCGCGCCAGGCGATGGCGAAGACCTGGTTCGTATTGGTGAGGTACTCGCGCACCGTCGTGCCTCCCGGAAGTTGAAGCTCGTGCACCGTATATCCGGTCGATTGGGCGATAAGGCGCTGTGCCTGCATCTGGGCTCGATCGCGTTCGACCGTCGAGCCGTCTTCGCCGAGCGTGGCCGACGCGATGCCCGGAATCACAGTTGCAGCGATCAGCGGGGAGGCGAGCGCGGTACGGACTCGTAATGAAGTCGAACCGCGTGGACGCCGTGGAGACTTTCGATCGATCATCATCGTTTGAATGTAACGCGCAGCAGGCGATAAAGGTTGAGCCACTGTTGCCAGTTTGTAAGCAAACATTTTATGCGCGTTGTGGCACAGACCTGTCAGGCCGGTTGGACTACCGGATTCCGGCGTTCCGAGCGCACTACGCCGCGGGCTGCTGGACCGGAAGTCCTGCGGCGTCGTACAGACCTTCGAACAGGATCGAACTCAGGTAGCGCTCGCCCGAGTCGGGCAGGATCGTGACGATGGTCTTGCCGGCGTACTCGGGCAGTTTGGCCAGGCGCACCGCGACGGCTGCAGCGGCGCCGCACGAAATTCCCGACAGGATACCTTCCTCCTGTGTCAACCGGCGCGCGAATGCAATGGCTTCCTCGTTGCTGACCTGCTCGATCCGATCGACCAGCGAAAGATCCAGCACCTGCGGAACGAAGCCCGCGCCGATGCCCTGGATCTTGTGCGGCCCCGGCTTCAACGGTTCGCCGGCGCGGGTCTGCGTCAGCACCGGGCTGGCGCTGGGCTCCACCGCGACCGAAACGATCCGTTTGCCCTTGACGTTCTTGATGAAGCGCGTAACGCCCGTGATCGTGCCGCCGGTGCCGACTCCGGAGACAAAGATATCGACCGCTCCCTCCGTATCGTTCCAGATTTCCGGTCCGGTCGTGCGCTCGTGAATCGCCGGATTGGCCGGGTTGCTGAACTGCTGCAGCAGCACGTACCGGTTCGGATCGGTGGCGACGATTTCGTTGGCCTTGGCGATCGCCCCGTTCATGCCCTTGGCGCCTTCGGTCAGCACCAGCTTGGCGCCGAAGGCGAGCAGCAGCTTGCGCCGCTCGATGCTCATCGTTTCGGGCATCGTCAGCGTCAGCGGGATCGCGTGGGCGGCCGCCACGAACGCCAGCGCGATACCGGTGTTGCCGCTGGTGGGCTCCACCAGTTCCTTGCCCGGGCCCAGCAGACCGCGCTTTTCAGCGTCCCAGATCATCGCCGCCCCGATCCGGCACTTGACCGAGTAGGCCGGGTTACGGCCTTCGATCTTGGCCAGCACGGTGGCCTTGGCTCCGTCGGTGATGCGGTTCAGCCGCACCAGCGGCGTGCGGCCGATCGACTCGGCGTTGTCGCCAAAAACAGGCATCGGTTCTCCTCCTTCGCTGTCCCGCGCGGATCCGCGCGCTTCAAAAAGGATAATTGATCCCGGTGAATACCGCTGGACCTTCCGGGCCGAACCCCACATCCACGTAGCCGACGACGAACGGGCTGGCAACCCCGCGTATGCCGACCCCATAACCCTTGTGCAGATGCAGAAGGGGGTTTTCGTTGGTGCGTGCAAACACCTTGCCGAGATCGATGAAGGGCGCCACTTCCAGGCTCAGGCTGGTCGCGAACACCTTGAACTGGGCGGCTCGGGTGCGAAACTCCGCACCGGCCGCGAACGAGTTGCGGTCGATGAAACGATCCTCCCCGAACGCGCGCAGCGGCTGACGCTCGCCGATGACGGCGCGGTCGCCCCCGATGCTCGACAGCGCCCAGAAGGGCGCGTTGGCGACTTCCGGCATGTAGCGCACGGCGACGTGCGCAGCCACCGTCAGCCAGGGTTTGACCGGCCGATAAATGCGTGCCTCGGCACCGACGAACGAGTAGGACACCGAGCCCCACCAGTCGTTATTGGAATATCCCGCGAACGCCGTGATCTGTTCGCCGTCGCGCGGTATCGTGATCGAGTCGCGCGTGTCGTAGGTCAGCACCAGCCGCTGCTGCAGATCCTCCTCGCGGTCCAGCCCCGGCAGCTTGGGAAAGCGGCTCTCGATCGACGGCAACTGCGGCAGCACCGCGTGCCCGATCTGCACGAAGCCCCAGCGCAGCTGGTAGCTCACCTGCCATTGCTGGGTGATATTCCAGCCGGCGAACGCTTCCACGTGACCCTGGTTGTCCACGTAGTTCGTCTGGGCGGACAGCGCGGACTGGTTACCAAGACCGTAGAAGCGAGGAGTGCCGCTGCGGTCGTAGTTGGCATGGACCGACCAGCTCCACGTGTTCGACCTTGCCAGCCCTTGCACGTACAGCGCATCGAATTCGCGCTCGACCTGCTGCTTGCCTCCACCGACGATGGTCCACAGCGAGTCCTTGGACGGGTACGTAAAAATCCTGCCGCGCGCACCCCAGCCGAAATACTGGCTGTGGATGATGTCCGGGGCGATGATCCGGTAGATTTCGTCGTTCTCGTCGAGGGTCAGCCAGACCGGGATCAGCCCGAGGGTTGCGCCCCCTACCGGGGAGACGTCGATCTCGGGAACCGGAATGAAAGGGGCCGTGGCCGGGTCGAGCCACCTTTCGAACCAGCCACGGGTTTCGACCGCGGTGGTCGTGTCGACGGGGGGCGCGTCGGCGCCGGCTGCTCGACCCAGCGCGAGCAACAGCAGCAGCGAACCGGCCGGAAGGACGCGGCCGTTCAACACCGTTGGCCGAGCGTGTCGCCCGTAGTCGGATGCGTTGTCACGGCCAGATCGTTTGCCAACGGCGCCGGCTCCCCGAGCGAACGCGCAAGTCTACCGAGTGGGACGGCTTTTCGGTTCCGAGGCCGCCGATCCGACCGTACGGCAATGTTTCGAAGCCGACCTGTTGGCTGGGTTGGCTAGAATGCGCGACCGCCGCCAGAGGCAGAGGGCCGAATCGATGAGCAAACCGTTTGCGATGCGTGTGGGTGAAGCGACCGTTTTCGCCAAGGAGGGCCAATTTACCGATGCGATGGCCGAAATCGTCATTGGAGCGGTCGAGGGCCCGGTCGGGCAGGCGTTCGCCAATCTAATGGGACAGACTGCCGGACACTCCAGGATGTTTGCCGTGCGCGACTGCAATCAAATGGCGCGACCGCCCACGATGATGGTGCCGAAGGTCACGATCAAGGATTCCAAGACGATCGAGTTGCTGGGCAGCGTGGTGCAGGCGGCCACGGCGGATGCCATTGTCGACTGTGTGGCCGACGGCACCATTGTGCGTTCGATCGTCGATGACATCTGCATCATCGACCTGATCTGGCTGGATCCGCAGGCGGTCAAGGACCCGAACCTGGATCGCAAGGACCTGTACCGAACCAACTACGAAGCCACCCGCCTGGCGATCGCGCGCGCCCTGAAGGGCGAGCCCACCGTGGATGAGCTCATCGCTAACCGCAACAGAATCAAGCACGTACTGTTCGATCCGGACGCCTGAGCCTTCTCAGTCCAGAAAGTCGCAGTGCTCGCTGACGAAGGCCGCCAGGTCCAGCGAATGCTGCCGCACCAGCTTCTCGGCCAGTTCCGTCTCGCGTCGTTCCAGCGCTTCGATGATGCGCATGTGGTCGACGATCGAACGGGCCGCGCGGTCGCTCTGGAAAATTGTCATCTTGCGAATCGCGCGCACGTGAATGAAGATGTTCTTGATCGCATCGGCGATCAGCTTTGAACCGCCCAGGCGGACGATCTCCTGGTGAAACGCGATGTTGGCGTGCGAGTACTCGTCCAGGTGCTCGGTCGGCGCCGAATCGCGGAAGTCGTCGAACAGCCGCCGCAGCCGCGCGATATCCGCATCGGTCGCGTGCAGCGTGGCCAGCCGCGCCGACATGCTCTCCAGCGCCGCCCACATCTGGATCATCTCGACGATCTCGCCCTTGGTCTTGCGAACGATGAAAATTCCCTTGCGTGGCACCGTGCGCAGGAAGCCTTCCTGCTCCAGTAGGGTCATCGCCTCGCGCACCGGCGTGCGGCTGACGCCGAGCGCCTCGGTCAGAACACGCTTGTCGAGTTGGACTTCGTCCGGGAAGCTGTAGATGTCGGTGTCCGCGATCGCCTGTTTGAGCATCGCGTACGCCTGATTGCGCAGGCTGTCGGCTGTCTGAATAGGCTGTAAGGAAAGCGCCAGAGCCTCGCTCGGGGACCGCGAAGCCGTCGCGGGTTTCGATGGACTACTCAGGTCTGCCATCCGAAATCACCGAGTGCGCATCTCACGCAGAAGAAAATGTTAGCTGTCCCCGGCGAAGAAGAGCCGCAGACAGCCTTTTTACATGTATGCGGTATTCTACGTGCAGATTTGCCCGCCCGCGACAGGGTTTTGCGCGACCTGTCCCTTCGCCGTGGGGTTGGTCGCTGATTGGCCGCGCTGAGGCAGGCACAATCCGGCGAAACGGCCGTGGCGCTGCCCACGCACCCGCACCGAAAGCGGAAAAACGTAGACCGACAGCACCGTGGCGCAGCAGCCCACGCCGATCAGGACCAGCGCGGCGACGATGTGCACACCGATTCCTTCCATTTGCCCCCCGCGTGCGGTTCACTCAAACAAGTGACAGGCTAATGGTGCGGTGCACAAATGTCAACGAGTATTCGGCATTTCAGATACGGTGAAACCCCGGCACCGCGCCTAGGACGACACCGGATCGGACTGTGCGGTTTTTTGCCTCAGCTTGATCAACGCCGCAACGACATCGATCGTCGGCGTCGCAACTGAAAGGCGTTGCGCAATTTCCTGCACGACGGTGACGATCGGTTCGATCTCCATCGGACGGCCGCTTTCCAGATCCACCAGCATCGAGATCTTGTGAGGGCCGATCGCCGAGGCGCCATCCAGGCGACGATCGGCGTCGACGCGGAGCCTTACCCCGATGCGCTCGGCGACGAGTTGCGCCTCCAGCATCATCGCCCGGCACACCGAGCGCGTACCGGGATCGGTCGTCACGACGTCCAGTGTCGCGTGCGTCAGCGCGCTGATTGGACTGAGGCACAGGTTGCCCCAGAGCTTGAGCCAGATTTCGTCGCGGATGTCGGTGCGGACCGGCGCCTCCAGCCCGGCATCCTGCATTGCCCGGTGCAGGCGCTCGATGCGCGAGGTGCGCTGGCCGTCCGGTTCCCCGATCGGAAACTTGCGGCCGTGCACGTGCCGGATCACGCCGGGCGCGATCAGTTCGGCGGCCGGGTTCAATACGCAGCCGATCGCGCGTTGCGGGCCAAGCAACCGCATCTGGCGCCCGCCGGGGTCGATGCTCTCGAGCGTGATCCCGTCCAGCACGCTGCCCTGGTTGTGGAAGTACCAATACGGGATGCCGTTGACTGCGGTCACGATCGCCGTTTCCGGCCCCAGCAGCGCGACGATCGAATCGACCGCCGCTGGTACCGAGTGCGCTTTCATCGTGATCAGCACGTAGTCCTGGGGGCCGAGCTCGCGCGCATCGTCGGTGCAGCGCACGCGAACCACCAGTTCCTGGCCGTCGATCAGCAGGCGCGCGCCGCCGGCGCGCATCGCGGCCAGATGGGCGCCGCGCGCCACGAAGCTCACCTCGTGGCCGGCGCGCGCCAGCAGCACTCCGACGAACCCGCCGATCGCGCCGGCTCCGAAAACGCAGATCTTCATGGCCCGCCTTCATCCCCGCCCGGCGCGCCAATGCGAATGCCTGCGCACTTGCAACGCCCGATCGCCCCTCGCCCGCGCAGCGGGAGAGGGGAGGGGGTGAGGGTCGCCGCTCGCCACCCCCCGCCAATCACTCGCGCACCTGCAAAATGACTTTGCCCACATGCTGGCGGCCCTCCATGATGCGATGCGCTTCGGCCACCTTTTCCAGCGGGTAAATTGCAAACACGTAGACCCGGACCCGACCGCTGGCCAGCGCAGGCCAGACCTCGCGCAGCAGAGCGTCGCGAATCCTGGCCTTTTCCTCCACGCTGCGCGGTCGCATCGTCGAGCCGGTGATCGTCAGCCGCTTGATCATCACCGGCATGAAATCGAATTCGACCTTGCTTCCCTGCAGAAACGAGATCAACACCAGCCGTCCGTCCCGCTTCAATACGCTCACGTTTTTCTGCAGGTACGCGCCGCCGACCATGTCCAGCACGACATCGACGCCTTGCTGGTCGGTCACCTGCTTGATGCGCGCGACGAAATCCTCCCTCCGGTAATCGATTGCGACCTCGGCACCGAAGGCGTGGCAGAACTCGACCTTGTCGGCGTTGCCGACCGTGACGAACGGGCGTGCTCCGACCAGCCGCGCAAGACCGACAGCGGCCAGTCCGATCCCGCTGCTGCCACCATGAATCAGCAGCCGCTCGCCCGCTTTCAAGTGAGCACCGTCGATCAGATTGGCCCAGACGGTGAACCAGGTCTCGGGAAGTCCGGCCGCCTCGGCCAGCGTCAGACCTTCGGGTATCGGCAGCGCGTGCCGTTGGTTCGTCACGCAGTATTCGGCATACGCCCCGCCCGGCACCAGCGCGGTCACCTGATCGCCCACTTTCCATTCGGTGACGCCGGCCCCGAGCTCGGCCACGCGTCCGGCCGCTTCCAGTCCGAGCACCGGCGATGCGCCGGGCGGCGGTGGATAGTGGCCCTGGCGCTGCATCAGATCGGGCCCGTTGACGCCCGCGTAATGCACTTCGATCAGGATCTGGCCCGGCCCGGGGCTGGGCCGTTCGGCTTCGACGACCCGCATCGAATCGGGACTGCCGTCCGGCCCATAGTCAATCTGTTTCATGGTTCCAATGCAATCATTGTGCGCGTTGGCCCCAGCTTCCCAGCGTACAGATGCGCTCGGGCGGCAACACGTCCACCACATGCAACGGTGTCTGCCGGGAGGCGGCGGCGCGGTCCAGCACGCCGGGCGCGACCGCCAGAACGCCGGCGCGGGTGTGCGGATCGGACACGGCGGCTGCCATGGCTTCGGCGTCGACCCAGACGGGCCGTCCTTCCTCGATCCGCAGATAGATGCGCCCGGTGGTCTGGTCGGCGAAGTTGACCTCGTGCAATTGCCGCACGCATTGCAACAGAAAATCGGTGTTCAGCTCCGGCTTCAGAGCCTGCTCTGCGCTGTCGCTGAACAGTTCAGTGGGCGCGCTTGCCTCGACGTTGACCCTGCGAAAGCGCACCACGTCCATCATGCCCCTGGCGTCCAGCACGAACACCTGGCCGTTCCAACCGAATGCGACCGTGCGCGGTGCCTCGCCCTGCGCCACGCTGTTGTCGAGGAATTCGAAGTGGATCATCTTGTCGGTGCGGCGCGCCCAGGTCAGGAACAGGTGCGGCATACCCGCGTACGCCTCGATGCTGTGCGCCAGGATGTCGTCGACCGCTTTGTAGCGGCCGTACTCCAGCCCGCGCGTCCAGGCGCGCTCGACCAGCGCATCCGGCGGCGTGATCATGAAGAAGAAATAGATCGTCTGGCCGAATCGACTCAGCAGCTGGTCGGCGTTCCTTTCGGACTGGAACAGAAAACTTCCGAAGCGGAACCGGTCGATCAGCAGATGCGACATGCGTCCCTGTTCGGCTTTGCGCTCCACGTAGCGGTCCAGCTTGCGATCGATGATGGCCAGCTCTTCGCTGGTGAGCATGCCGCCATAGCGGTAATCCGGCCCGAGCGACGCATAGTCGATCAGCTGCTTGCGCCAGATGTCGGGGCTGATCAACGCGAAATCGTTCCAGTCGACACCGATCCGGTTCGCCAGCACGTGCTGCAGCGGGCGCAGCGTGCTCTTTCCGGAGGCGGATGGCCCTTTGGTATTCATCACCACGGCCGGATCGCAATGCGGCAGCAGCCGATAGCCTTCGCGCCGAGCCGCTTCGCGCACCTGCTGGTCGATGATGCGCCCGATCTGCGCGGCGCAGAACTCGTTGCAAGCCAGGTCGACTGCGACCGAGCCGACCAGCTCCCGCGCAGTTCGCCAGTTGCCGACCCGCCCGTACAGCGCGCGGCAGATCCTGGCCAGGGCCCGATACGCGACCGCGCGAAGGCCGTCGGCGCCGCGCTCAATCCCGGCCGCACCGTCGGCCGCTTCGGCCTCGACCGCCTTTTTCTCCCATTGATCGGCCAGGTGAAGGTTGGAGACCCCGTCGTCTTCGCGGCCGGCGCCCGCGCGCCGTTCCGAGCGGCGTGCGAACATCGAGAGCAGGCCCGCACGGCGGGTTGCGGCAGGCGGCGCGCCCACGGGATCGATCGCGCCGGCCAACGCCTGCGAGACGACCTCGCTCAATGCCTTGCGGGACTCCGCATACGTGGCGACGATCCGGTCCATATCCGGCTCGACGTAGCGCGAAAGAATCGTCGCAGTCATCGAGCGGAAGTTGATGCCAAGATCCTCGTAGCGCGACCCATCGGAGACCGACAGGTCCGCGGTGACGCGGATCAGCAATTCGTGCAGCGCGAGGCGCTCGGGTCGAAAGCTGATGAGCTCGCTGAAGTCCAAGCCGGTTAGGTCCCGCAGCTCTTTGACCCGCTCGACATCCGCGAAGACGTTCTCGGGACGAAAGATGGTCGACAGCGACAGCAACCGCCCTGGCAGGCGGGAAGTGACGCCGGGATTCCAGGGACCGGCCGCCTCCGTCGAGGCTTCGGCCTCCAGGGCGGCCAGCGTGGGCAAGGTGTCGGGCAACGGGTGGCTAGATTGCGCGCACTTCGCGCAGGGCGGCGATCTGGTCCTTGGTGTAGCCGAGTTCGGCCAGGATTTCGTCGGTGTGCTCGCCCAGCAGCGGCGAGCGCGTCACCTCGCTGGGGCTGTCGGACATCTTGATCGGGTTGCCCACCGACAGGTACTTGCCGCGCGTGGGGTGGTCCACTTCCACCACGGTGCCGGTGGCGCGCAGCGACGGCTCGGCGGCGATCTCTTCCATCGACAGGATCGGCCCGCACGGAATGTCGTACTGATTCAGGATCTGCATCGCCTCGAACTTGGTCTTGGTCTGGGTCCACTGCTCGATGGTGGCGAAGATGTGCTGCAGACGCGGCAGCCGCGCCGGCAAGGTGGCGTACTGCGGATCGGTGATCCACTCGGGCTTGCCGATGATGCGGCAGATCGGCTCCCACACGGCCGCCTGCGTGATGAAGTAGATGTACGCGTTCGGGTCCGTCTCCCAGCCCTTGCACTTCAGAATCCACCCCGGCTGGCCGCCCCCGGAGGCATTGCCCGCCCGCGGCACCGCCGAGCCGAACTGCCCGTTCGGATACTGCGGATACTCCTGCATCACCCCGGTGCGGGCCAGCCGCTGCTGGTCGCGCAGCTTCACCCGGCATAAATTGAGCACCCCGTCCTGCATCGCCGCCAGCACCTTCTGGCCGCGCCCGCTGCGCTGGCGCTGGTACAGCGCCGCCACGATCCCCAGCGCCAGGTGCAGCCCGGTGCCGCTGTCGCCGATCTGCGCCCCCGTCACCAGGGGCGGGCCGTCGTCAAAGCCGGTGGTGGAAGCCGACCCGCCCGCGCACTGGGCCACGTTCTCGTAGACCTTGCAGTCCTCGTACGGCCCCGGGCCAAACCCCTTGACCGAGGCCAGGATCATGCGGCCATTGAGCTGCTGGATCCTTTCCCACGAAAAACCCATCCGGTCCAGCGCCCCCGGCGCGAAATTCTCCACCAGCACGTCGCAATGCTTCACCAGCCGCTCCAGCAGCGCCTTGCCATCGGGCTTTTTGCCGTCGATCGTGATGGAGCGCTTGTTGTGGTTCAGCATCGTGAAGTACAGCGAATCCGCTTCCGGAATGTCGCGCAGCTGCCCCCGCGTGGGGTCGCCCTCGCCCGGCCGCTCCACCTTGATCACCTCGGCCCCCATCCACGCCAGCAGCTGCGTGCAGGTCGGCCCCGACTGCACGTGGGTGAAGTCCAGGATCCGTACCCCGTCTAATGCCTTGCTCATTAAATCGGCCCTCTAATCACGACCCTCACCCCCTCCCCTCTCCCGCTGCGCGGGCGAGGGGCGATACCGCGTGCCCCTGCGGACAGCCACCGCACTTGCGCCGCCCGATCGCCCCTCGCCCGCGCAGCGGGAGAGGGCCGCGACTTCTCCCCTCTCCC
>DATKFG010000058.1:0-15516 GCA_035511515.1 Burkholderiaceae bacterium
GGAGGGGGTGAGGGCCGTCAGCCCGAAGGATCGAAGCGGTCGATGGCCCAGGTCACGGCGCCCATCAGCAGATAGCCGACCGAAAGCGCCCAGGTCGAGGGCGGAACCGACCCGTCGGGCACGAACAGCCGTCCATCGGCGTACGGCGAGTGGATCACGCCAAAAAGCGTCAGCCCCGCCGCCAGGATGCAAACCGCCAGGGCACGGCCGCGCCGGCGGTCGATCAGGTCGACCACCAGCGTGCTCCAGAGCATCGCGCTGACGATGAAGCCGTTGGCCAGCATCGTGAGCGCGCGATAGGAGCTTTGCTGAGGCAGCGGCAAGCGGTCGGGGGCGAGCTGCAGCGCGCCGAGCAGGCTGTTCCAGTTGATCAACACCAGCTCGGCGATCGCCGGAATGAAGGCGATCGCAATCGCCGCCAGATGGTCGCGGTCGGTCTCACGAAAAGCCTGCGCACTGATCTCCAGGCCGATGAACACCAGCACCGAGACCAGCACCGACTCGGGCAGCCAGGACAGCAAAAGGCCGATCACGCCGGAGAAGGCCCCGATGCCGATGAACAATCCGGTGGCCGCCGTGTAGCCGGCGCGGCTTCCCATGCGCTTGTAGGCCGGGTGGCCGATGTACGGCGTGTTCTGTACCACGCCTCCGAACAGCGCCGCGGTCAGCGTCGCGACCCCCTCGACCAGCAGGATGTCCCGTGTCGGGTAACGGTCGCCCGCCACGGCCGCGCTTTCCGTGTTGTCGATCCCGCCGACCAGCGTGGCCAGCGCGAACGGCACCGCCAGCGCAACGTACGGCAGCGCCGCCGGCAGACCGTCGAGCCACAAACGCGTCGGCCACGGCAGCGCCCAATGCAGGCCGGCTGCCGACAACAGCGTGGCGGGGCCTGGTGCACCGAGAGCGCGCGCGGCAGCCCAGGCGGCCGCGCCCAGCAGCACGGCGCCGATCACCGCCGGAACCCGGAACAGCAGACGCCGTCCGGCGATCAGCGTGCTCAGAACGACGCCCAGCGCGACCAGTCCGCCCACGGGCTCGCCGATGATCTTGGCCATCGGAAAAAAGCAGATCAACGCAATGGCCACGGCCGACAAGGCGGCCAGCAGCGCGCTGCGCGGCAGGCTGCGGCGTACCCAGTCGCCGAAGAACGCGGCCACGATCTTGACCACGCCCATGATCGCCAGCACCGCGCTGCCGATCGCCAGGGTCCGATCGGCATCGCCCGTGGCGAGCCAGGCCGGGCCGATCACGCCGAAGCACAGTCCGAACATCGACGGCGTGTCGACGCCGAACGGCATCGCGCACACGTCTTGGCGCCGTTCGCGGCGCGCCAGGCGCAACGCCATCGCGCTGTAGGCCAGGTCTCCGAGCAGCACTCCGACCGCCGTGCCGGGCACCATTCGTCCGAACACCAGGCTGGCCGGCAGATGAAAGACGCTGGTCAGAATCGCGCTCATCCCGGCCAACAATGCGAGGTTGTCGACCGCGAGCGCGAAGAAGCCGTTGACGTCGCCCGCGGTCAGCCAACGGTAGCGGAATCCGGCGCTCTCGGGCCCATCGGCCGTTGGAATCCGACTCACCGCGCGATGGCCGGTCAGGCGCGCGACAGCTGGAACAGCGGCCGCAGCGATCCGACCACGAGGCCCTGGTAATTGGTCAACGATGGTCGAAAGCTGCGGGCGAGCGGGCTGTGGGCGGGGTCGGCCAGCAGCCCGATCTGGTACAGCACCTCGGCCGTTACCGCATCCAGCGCGCGTGCGTTGCCGTCGGCGATCCGCACTGCGATGCCCAGTGCGCGCGAGCGCACGCCGATCGCCTGCACGCCGTCGGCCCCGGCTTTCGCGATCCAGTCCCCGCCGCCCGTGCCGGCCAGCGCCAGATCGACGCGCGCCGTACCGGACACCAGGTCCGGATGGCGCAGCATTGCGAAGCGCAGCGCGGCCAGCGCAGCATCCGGCGAGGATGCGAGCTGCGCGTAGGTGTGCGCCAGCTTCAGCAGCGGCAACGCATAATTCGGAGCGCTGCAGCCGTCGATCCCGGGTTCGGGCGTGCTGGCTCCCGCGAAACGCTGAACGGCGTTGCGGATTCGCACTTGCAGAGGCGATTCCAGCGCCAGATAGTCGGCGAGCCCGTGTCCGTACAGGCGACAATAGGCGAGGAACCCGGCGTGCTTGCCGGAGCAGTTGTGGTGCAGGGCTCCGAAGCGTGCCCGCGCCGGCACCGGCTCGCCGGTGGCCGCGTAGTACAGCGGCGGGTGGCAGCCGCACTGCAGATCGGCCTCGCGGGCGCCGATGCGGTCGAGCATCCCCCGCACGATCGTCACGTGCACCGCCTCGCCGCTGTGGCTGGCGCACATCAGCGCGACTTCATGCGATCCGAAACCGAAGCGGGCCGGTCCGTCATCCTCGATGAATGGCAGTGCCTGCAGCGGTTTGAGCGCCGAGCGCGCGAAATTCAGCCCCTGGACGTCGCCCACACCGTGCACCAGCTCGCCGTCGAGGTCGCACACGGCGATGCTGCCGTAGTGCACGGACTCGACCGCGCGTCCACGCATGCTGGCCAGCAGCGGCACGTGACCCGGGACCATGAATGGGGATTTCAGAATTGGAGCCAGGTGAGCTTCGAATAGGGCGCAGCCTGCGACAGAAAACCTGGAGGATCGGCTGCGAGGGGATTGTAAGGCTGGTTCCACGGCGCGCCTTGCAAGGCGCGCCGGCTCCGGCGGCGCGAAGCTCGCGCTTCGCGAAACCCCGCCTCCGCCCCCTCGCGCTCCCCCAGCCGATGTAAAGGGCTCAGGCTCTATTCTCGATAAAGTCAGGCCGGGGCGGAAGAGGCGGCGAGGTTCGCGCTGATTTCCTTGCGATAGCGGTTCAGGTCCTGCACCGTGTCGAAGGTGCGCTCGAACAGCAGGCTCAGGTTGTGCAGGATGCGCTTGACCACACGCGTTTCCCACTCGGCGTCGAAGCGGATCTGCTGATCGAGCCAGCGATCCAGCCACCCGGGATCGGGCAGGCGCGACTGCACCGTGTCCTGCGGGTACATGCGCTTGTTCACGTGCAGATTGGTCGGGTGCAGGGCCCGGTCGGTGCGCCTGGCGCTGGCCATCAGAACACCGATGCGGGCGAAGGCCGCGCGCGCCGAATCGCCCAGCTCCGCCAGGTGCTTCTTCATGTAGCGCAGATACGCGCCACCATGCCGTGCCTCGTCCTGCGACAGCAACTGGTAGATCTGACAGATCACGGGCTCGGTGTGCCACTCGGCGGCGCACCGGTACCAGTGGTTCAGGCGCACCTCGCCGCAGAAGTGCAGCATCAGCGTTTCCAGAGCAGGGGCCGGATCGAACTCGAAGCGCACGTTGTCCAACTCCTGCCGGGTCGGCACCAGGTGGGGGCAGAAGCGGCGCAGGTACTCGATCAGCACCAGCGAATGCTTCTGCTCCTCGAAGAACCAGACCGACATGAATGCGGAGAAATCCGAATCATTGCGGTTGTCGCGCAGGAACATCTCGGTGGCCGGCAGCGCGGCCCACTCGGTGATCGCATTCATCTTGATCGTCACCGCCTGGTCGTCGGTCAGCCGGGCGCCGTCGAAGCGTTCCCACGGAATGTCGGTCTGCATGTTCCAGCGGACCGCCTCGAACGACTTGAACAGGTCCGGGTAGAGCATGTCCATCGTGCATCCCCGCTCAAGGCCGCGCCACGAGCGACGACGTGCCCCGCCGCTCCGAACACGACCGCGCCGCAGCGCGCCCGGTCTCTATCCGGCCGCGCGCTTGTCCTGCGTGATCAACGCATACGCCGAGTGATTGTGAATTGACTCGAAATTCTCGCATTCGACCGTATAGGCGATGACCCGCGCGTCGTCGTTGAGCTCGAGCGCCACGTCGCGCACCACGTCCTCGACGAACTTCGGGTTGTCGTATGCGCGCTCGGTCACGTACTTTTCGTCGGGGCGCTTCAACAGGGCCCATACTTCGCACGAGCCCGAGGTCTCGGCGACCCGGATCAGCTCGTCGATCGGAAACGAAGCGGCAAGCTCGACCTGGACCGTGACGTGCGAGCGCTGGTTGTGCGCGCCGTAGTCGGCGATGCGCTTGCTGCAGGGGCACGCGCTGGTGACCGGCACGACCACCTTCTGCTTCAGCGTCAGCGCGCCGCCCACGATGCGGGCGCCGAGCGTGACGTCGTAGTCCATCAGGCTTTCGACCCCGCTGACCGGCGCCCTCTTGTTGATGAAGTAGGGGAAGCGGGCTTCGATCGATCCGCTGGAGGCCTCGAGTCGCACCAGCATCGACCGCGCCAGGGAACCCATCGTGCCGGCGGACAGGGGCTCGCGGTTTTCCTGCAGCAGGGCGATGAAACGCGACATGTGGGTGCCCTTCTGGTGCGCGGGCAGGGCCACCGTCAGGTCGATCGACGCCACCGCCGGTTGCGGTCCGTTCGGCGAAGCCACGGTTACCGGGTGACGGATCGACTTCACCCCGACCTGCTGGATCGCCAGCTGGCGCAGATCCGCCGACGACTGCACATCGGGCAGAAACCGCGAGTCGGGAGCATTCATCGGGTCGGGAGCATTCATCAACGCACAAAAACCCTCATCGGACGCCCCGCTGTCGGGCTCGCCCGAAGATCAGACGGCGCTGCGGGGCTCGCGGCCGCGCCGCAACAATTCGATCGGTGAGTGTGCCGCACGCTCCGCGTTTTCGCAAACCGGCCGTCGCAACCCCCCTGTGCAAGCCTGGCTGGGCCGGCGCGGTCGCCGCCTGCGCGCAACCGCGTTGCAGCCCGATCGTGACTTGGACAAATGTTAAAGAGGGCCGTTCGGCCGTGGTACGCTAACTGCCCATGGATTGTCGTGGACAGCGAATGCTGGCTGCGCGATGAATGATGTGGTTTCCGACTCGGGCGGCGGTGCATTCGGAATCGCCGCAGTCGAACGCGACACCGGGCTGAGCAAGGACACGCTGCGCGTCTGGGAGCGCCGCTATCGGTTTCCGCTTCCCGCGCGCGACCCATCGGGCGAGCGCGTCTACACGCGGCTGGATGTCGAAAAGCTCCGGGTGCTGAAGCGGCTGCTCGATCAAGGCCACCGGCCCGGCAAGGTCATCGCGCTGGCTGTCGAGCAACTGGAGCGGCTGGCCGACGCGACGGCTCCCCACGCGGCGCGACGCGCCGAGGTCGCCCGGCTGCACGGTGGCCTGGACGTATACCTCGACCTGATCCGCCAGCATCGGGTCGAAGAGCTGCGCCGCCAGCTTTCCCAGTCGCTGTTACGGATCGGGCTTGCGCGCTTCGTTTCGGAGGTGGTGGCGCCGTTGAACGACCTGGTCGGCGATTCCTGGGCCCGCGGTCGCCTGGAAGTGTACGAGGAGCACCTGTATACCGAATCGATCCAGGTCGTGCTGCGCAATGCCATCAGCACGATCCCGCGGCCGGGCAGCCGGCCACCGGTCGTGCTGCTGACCACCTTTCCGCAGGAATCCCATGGACTCGGATTGCTGATGGCCGAAGCGTTCTTCGCCCTGGAAGGCTGCCGGTGCGTCTCACTCGGGGTCCAGACGCCGTTGCTGGACATCATCCGGGCAGCGGCGGCCCAGCGCGTCGATATCGCTGCGCTGTCCTTCAGCGAGGCGTTGAACCCGAATCAGGTGATCGACGGGATCACGGAACTGCGCGCCAAGCTTCCGCCCGGGACCGCGATCTGGGTGGGCGGATCGTGCTCCGCGCTGGTGCGACGCGCGCCCGCCGATGTGCTGGCGCTTCGCTCGTTAAACGACATCGCCGCCGCCTTGGCCACCTGGCGCAGCACGCACCGGTCCGCCTGACAGCTAGGTGGATGGGTGCTCGCCGCCAGGGGGCTCGGCCTGCGATTGCGGCGGATCGGTGGGGCGCTGCGCCTCGGTCGCGGCGGCAGCGGCCGACGCGACGCGCGCAAACTGCTCCTGCAACGAGTTCCACCACAGGGCCGGATTGAAGGGCAGCGGCGGCACGGCTGGCGCGGCCTCGCCACGCTCGGGCCCGGCGGCCTCCGAGGTCGCAGGCGCACCGATGCCGCCGAACGCCGTCGCTGAACCCGATTGCGCCGACTGCGCCATCGCCTGCAAGGCAACGATCGCGTTGCGCTGCATCTCGAGCGTCTGGATCGTCGAGTGCAGCAGGGCGCGGTTCATGTCGAGCCAGTGTTCGACCGTTTTAAGATCGTTGATCCGCTTTTCGAGCTCCTTCGGATCGAGCGTCGGCATCAACATCGAGGGCAGCCCGGGCGGCAGCTGCGCGCCGAACAGCGACTCGGCGCCCGGCGGCGCAACGCCTGCCGAACTGCCCCACATTCGGGACATCCACTGCAGCGACTCGTTCATGTTGTTGGCCAGCGACTCGGCCAGCGGCATTGCAGCCAGGGGATTCGGGTCGGCCATCGCAGAGCGCCTCCAGATGCAGCTGAACGCTGCTGCCGATATCTTATTCTCCCTGTCGTGTCTTCAATTCCTTTGACGATCGGACGCTCGGATCTGGCGCTGCGCGCGGCCATTGCGCTCGCGCTGGCCGTGATGATGCACGGGGCGGCATTGCTGACGCTGGCAGGGGTGCGCATCCTGCTGCCGGGCCGCGAGCCGACCCGTTCGGTGATCGAAGCGGCTCTGTTGCCCCCGGCGCAAGCGCCCGTCAAGCTGCCGCCTCGCCGCGCCGTGGCGCGCACCGCTCCGTCCAGGCATTCCGGGGCTGGGCGCGCCGCGGTGGCGCCGCTGCAGGCCGTTCGCACCGACGTTGCCGCAACGCGCCGCGCAAAGCCGGTCGCGGCGCCCGCACCCCCCGCCCAGGCCGCTGCCGCGCCGGCCCCGGGCCCGCCCTCCGACCATCGCGTTGCGACGGCCGCCCCCACGGTCCCGGTCGAAGCGGCGCCGCCCGTGCTGCCGGTGCCGGCGGACCAGCCGGCCGCAGCCGTTGCGCCGCCGCCCGCGGCACCCGTTGCGCCGCCGCCCGCAGCACCCGTTGCGGCGCCGCCTGCGGCACCCGCGGCGCCACAGCCGGCCGCACCTGCCGCGTCACAGCCCGCAGCGTCCGCAATGGCCGCGCCGGCGGCGCCCGCGCGGCCCGCACACGCCCCGGTGCAGGTCGTCCTGCCCAGATCCGCGCGCCTGGTCTATGCCTCTTTCGCAACCGTGCGCGCGGGCGGCTTCGTGCTGCCGGTGCGCGGCCGCACTACGACGCGCTGGCAGTTCAGGGACGGTCACTACCAGCTGAACCTGAGCATCGACGTGGTCAATTTCGTCGAGACATCGCAGGGATTGTTCGATCCCGACTTCGGGCTGGAGCCCGAGCGTTATTCCGAGACGCGCCCGCATCACCCCGTGTCGACGACCCGGTTCGATTGGGCCAACCGCCGCGTCAGCTTCACCGACGATTCGCGGCAGGGCGAGGCCGAACCCGGCACCCAGGATCGTTTGAGCGTCCAGTTCCAGCTGTCGGTGCTGCGGCAGGTCTATCCGGAGCTGTTCGTGCGCGGCACCGTGGTTCCAATCACGCTGGCGGGCACGCGAGACGTCAGCCGCTGGACCTTCACGGTGACCGGGGAAGACATCGTCGACTCGGGGCTTGGCCATCTGCCGGCGCTGCGCGTGCTGTCGAACCGGACCACGGCCTCCGGCGACGAATCGCTCGAGGTGTGGATCAGCGAGAAGCTGAACTGGTTCCCGGCGCGCATCCGCATGATCGACAGGAACCGCAACGTACTCGACTTCGTGCTCGACGAAGCCACGATCGACTGAAGATCCCGAGGTCAGAACCCCCAGCGCAAGCCGGCGAAGAACGTGTGGCTGTTGTAGTCGGAGTGATAGAAGAAGCCGCCCGCATCCTGGAACAGAGGGCGCGTCGTGGCCAGGTAGCGATACTCGAGCGTCGCGCTGAGCTGGCGCGAAATGATCGGGAACTCGAATCCGCCGATCACCTGGTAGGCGAACGCGTGGCTGCTGGAGTCGGACAGCGTGGCGCCGTCGACCTCGATGTTATGGGTGAACTGGGCCCGACCGAGGCCCAGACCGATGTGCGGCACCACGCCGTCATAGGTCGGAAAGTCGAAATAGCCGTTCACCATATACGTGGTCGCCGCCACCACTCCGCTCGGAGCGAAGCCCGGGTCCACGTCGATCACGTCATTTTGGCGACGTGCGACCTCGAACTCGACCCGATAGAAGTCCAGCACGCGCCACCCGGCCGCGCCTGAAACGGCGTAATCGGGATCGAAGCGGATGCTGCGATTGGGCAGGGCGCCGCCATAGTCGAGCGTCGAATCCTCGAGGGAAACGGCTCCGCCGTTTAATGCCAGATAAAAGCCGCCGATCAAGGCAGCGGCCTGGGCAGCGGTCGGTGCGGCCAGCAGCAACAGGCCGGCCACCCACCACGGTGCGGGATCACGCTTGCGGACGGCTTCGAGCAACCTCATGAGCGCCCCCGTCGGTAACCACTCGCGCAGGGTCTGCGACAGAACACTACACGCGATCGCCGTCCCATAGCCGGTGCTGGCGGCATGGAGGTTTCGACCGGTCGATCCTGGCGCGCAACCTCCCCACCGTGAACGCACAATGGTCTTACAACTGGACTCACGCCAGGGGCCAAAGCGGAACCAGATTCGGGAGCGTGCGAAAAACGCGCGACAACCCACCGCCCGTCACCAACGCAGTGGCGCGTTCGATGTCGTCGGCCAGCGCGCGGTCCCGATCGAGCGGCTGGCAGACGTCGCGCAGCAGGCTGTGCGCCAGCTCCAGCGCAAACGAGCTGCGCAAGGGCCTGAGAAACTCGATGCCCTGCCCCGCCGCCAGAAGCTCGATGCCCAGGATGCGCGCAGTGTTGTCGATCATCGTCTGCAGGCGGCGCGCTGCGAAGCAGGCCATCGAGACGTGATCTTCCTGGTTGGCCGAGGTCGGCAGCGAGTCGACGCTGGCCGGGTGGGCCAGCGACTTGTTCTCGCTGGCCAGTGCGGCCGCCGTCACGTGTGCCACCATGAAGCCGGAATTCAAGCCGGGCTGGCTGGTCAGAAAAGGCGGCAAGCGCGATACCGCGCTGTCGATCAACATCGCGATGCGCCGTTCGGCGATCGCGCCGACCTCGGCAATCGCCAGGGCGCAGGCGTCGGCGACCAGCGCGACCGGCTCGGCGTGGAAGTTGCCACCGGAGACGAGCGCACCGTCGGCGACGAACGCGAGCGGATTGTCGGTCACGGCATTGGCCTCGCGCAGCAGCACTTGCGCCGCATAGCGCAGCTGGTCCAGACAGGCACCGACGACCTGGGGCTGGCAGCGCAGGCTGTAAGGATCCTGCACCCGGTCGTCTCCCGTCAGGTGCGATCGCCGGATCTGGCTGCCCGTCAGCAGCGCACGGTAGTATTTCGCCACGTCGATCTGGCCCGGCTGTCCGCGCAGTTCGTGGATACGCGGATCGAACGGGCCGTCGCTGCCGCGCGCCGCATCGACGGTCAGCGCTCCGATCACCAGCGCGGCCTCGAGCACCGGTTCGAACGCGAACAGCGCGTGCAGCGCCAATGCGGTCGAAGTCTGGGTGCCGTTGATCAGCGCCAGGCCTTCCTTTGCCTGCAGCGCCAGCGGGCCGATGTCGGCGGCCTCGAGCAACGGCGCAGCCTGCCTGCGCTCGCCGTCGACCCATAAGTGGCCTTCGCCGATCAGCGCAAGCGCCATATGGGCCAGCGGCGCCAGATCGCCGGACGCGCCCACCGACCCCTGGCTGGGGATCCACGGGATAAGCCCCGCGTTTTGAAACGCAATCAGTGTATCGACGACTTGCTCGCGTACGCCCGAATAGCCGCGCGCGAGGCTGGCCGCCTTCAGTGCCAGCATCAGCCGCACCACCGCGGGCGCCAGCGGCGCGCCGACGCCGGCACTGTGCGAGCGCACCAGGTTCAGCTGCAACTCGTCCACCTGGTCACGGCTGATCAACTGGTTCGCCAGCTTGCCGAAGCCGGTGTTCACGCCGTACACCGGCTCCTCGCCCAGCGCGGCCTGCTGGACCAGTTCGGCGCTGGCGCGGATCCAGGAGCGCGCCGCCTGCGGGATCTCCACCGGCGTGTGCGCCGAATGGATCGCCTGCAGCTGCTCCAGGGTCAGCCGACCCGGCTCGAGAACCATGATGGGCGGCGATTCAATCGGCTTGCATCGGCAGCTTGAGCTGGAACCGGCGGGCGCAGGCGACCGCATCCGGATAGCCCGCGTCGGCGTGCCGCATCACCCCGGTGGCCGGATCGTTCCAGAGCACGCGCTCGATGCGCCGCGCCGCGGCCTCGGTGCCGTCGCACACGATCACCACGCCGGCGTGCTGCGAGTAGCCCATCCCGACGCCCCCGCCGTGGTGCAGCGAGACCCAGGTCGCGCCCGAGGCGGTATTGAGCAACGCATTGAGCAGCGGCCAGTCGGACACCGCATCGGAGCCGTCCCGCATGGCTTCGGTCTCGCGGTTGGGCGAAGCGACCGAGCCCGCATCCAGATGATCGCGGCCGATCACGATCGGGGCGGCGAGCTCGCCCCGCGCGACCATCTGATTGAACGCCAGGCCGGCGCGCTGCCGCTGCCCCAGGCCCAGCCAGCAGATGCGCGCCGGCAGGCCCTGGAAGGCGATCCGATCGGACGCCATGTCGAGCCAGCGGTGCAGGTGCGCGTCTTGCGGGAACAGTTCCTTGAGCCGGGCATCGGTGCGGGCAATATCCCGCGCATCGCCGGACAGCGCAACCCAGCGGAACGGCCCCTTGCCCAGGCAGAACAACGGGCGGATATAGGCGGGGACAAAGCCCGGAAAGTCGAACGCATCCTTCACGCCCTGATCGAATGCCACCTGGCGGATGTTGTTGCCGTAGTCGAAGACCGGCACGCCCATCTTCCAAAAGTCCAGCATCGCCTGCACGTGCACCGCGCAGCTGCGAGCCGCAGCGTTGCGAAGCGCTTCGTGCTGGTCCGGGTCAGCCTGTGCCGCACGCCACCGCTCAATGCTCCAGCCGACCGGAAGATAGCCGTTGATCAGGTCGTGCGCCGAAGTCTGATCCGTCACCAGGTCCGGCGCGTGGCCGCCGGACTTGGCGCGGCGCACGAGCTCGGGCACCAGCTCGGCGGCATTGCCCACAAGACCGACCGAGCGCGCCTGGCGCGCGCGCGTCGCGCTGGCGATCCGCCCCAGCGCGTCGTCCAAATCGCGCGCCTGCTCGTCCAGGTAGCGGGTGCGCAGCCGTGCTTCGATGCGCGAAGGCTGGCACTCGATCGTCAGCGACGATGCGCCCGCCAGGCTCGCCGCCAGCGGCTGCGCGCCGCCCATGCCGCCCAGGCCGGCGGTCAGAATCCAACGACCGGCCAGATCGCCGCCACAATGTTGGCGACCCGCTTCGCAAAACGTCTCGAACGTGCCCTGAACGATGCCCTGGCTGCCGATGTAGATCCACGAGCCGGCCGTCATCTGCCCGAACATCATCAGGCCCTTGCGATCCAGCTCGTCGAAGTGCTCCCAGGTGGCCCAACGTGGTACCAGGTTCGAGTTGGCAAGCAGCACGCGCGGCGCATCCAGGTGCGTGCGAAAGACGCCCACGGGCTTGCCGGACTGCACCAGCAGCGTCTCGTCTTCATTCAGGTCGCGCAGCGCCGACAGGATCGACCGGTAGCAATCCCAGTTGCGCGCCGCTTTGCCGATTCCCCCATAGACGACCAGGTGCTCCGGATCCTCGGCCACGTCCGGATCCAGGTTGTTCTGGATCATCCGGTAGGCCGCTTCGATCAACCAGTTCCTGCACGTCAGCGTGCTGCCGCGCGGCGCCCGCACCAGCGCGCGGTGCGCCGGATCGGCTTGTTCGGGCCCACCGGTCATCGAGGAATTCAACACACGGTCAACATCGACCGGACTGTACTGGTCCGGACGCGGCGCGGCAATCCACCCTCACCCCTGGTTCGTGCGGGAAATCGTTTCGATTCCCCGAAAATTGATTACGATGAACCATGGGTTTGACGCTCTGGCGCAACGCGCGCCTCGCCACGCTGGCCGGACCGGACCCCTGGGGTTTGATCGACAACGGCGCCCTGTTGGCCGAAGGCGAACGGCTGTGCTGGGTCGGACGTGAGGCCGACCTTCAGGGGGGCCTGGATATCGAATCCGAGTACGACCTCGGCGGATCGCTGGTTACGCCCGGATTGATCGACGCCCACACGCACCTGGTCTATGCGGGCCAGCGCGCCGCCGAGTTCGAGCTGCGGCTGCAAGGCGCCAGCTACGAGCAGATTGCGCGCAGCGGAGGCGGAATACGGTCCACGGTGGCTGCTACGCGCGCCGCCAGCGACGAGGAACTGTTTGCCGCCAGCGCCGCGCGCCTGGATCGGCTTCGGACCGCGGGCGTCACGACGGTCGAGATCAAATCCGGCTACGGGCTGGCTCTCGAGCACGAGCGGCGCTGCCTGCAAGTGGCCCGCCGCCTGGGGCGCGAGCGCGGCGTCACCGTGCGCGCGACGTGCCTTGCGGCGCACGCGCTGCCGGCGGAGTTCGACGGGCGTGCCGACGACTATGTGGACGCGGTCTGTCAGTGGCTGCCGATCCTGCACGCCGAGGCGCTGGTGGACGCGGTCGACGCATTCTGCGAGCGAATCGCCTTCAGCCCTGCGCAAACCGGTCGCGTCTTCGAGCAGGCGCGGCGCCTGGGTCTGCCGGTCAAGCTGCACGCCGAGCAGCTCAGTGATCAGGGTGGCGCTGTTCTGGCGGCCCGCTACGGCGCGCTGTCGTGCGATCACCTCGAGTACGTCAGCGCCGAAGGCATTGCGGCGATGGCGGCCGCCGGCAGCGTGGCCGTGCTGCTGCCCGGCGCATTCTATTTCCTGCGCGAAACCCGCTTGCCTCCGATCGAAGCGCTGCGGCGGGCCGCCGTCCCGATCGCAATCGCCAGCGACCATAATCCGGGATCCTCGCCGGTGCTGTCGCTGCCGTTGATGCTCAATATGAGCTGCACCCTGTTCGGGCTGACGCCGCACGAGGCGCTGCGCGCCGTGACCGTGAACGGGGCGCGCGCGCTCGGGCTGCGCGACCGTGGCCGGCTGTCCGAAGGTCTGCGGGCCGATTTTGCGGTGTGGAATCTGGAACACCCGGCCGAGCTCTCCTATTGGATCGGCGGCAACCCCTGCGCGCGCGTGGTGTGCGGCGGGCTGGAGCGCGCCGCGTGAACGAAGCCGGGCCGGCCTTTACCCTGCATCCGGGCCACGCGGCGCTGCTGGTGAGCCTGCCGCATTGCGGCACCGAGATCCCCGAACCGGTACTGGCAAGGATGGTGCCGCAGGCGCGCGCGCTGGAAGATACCGACTGGCACCTGGCCGAGCTGTACGCGTTCGTGCGCGATGTGGGCGCGAGCCTGATCGCGCCGCGCTATTCGCGCTACCTGATCGACCTGAACCGCCCGCCCGACAATGCCTCGATGTACGCTGGCGTCAACACCACCGGGCTGTGTCCCGAGCGGTTCTTTTCCGGTGAGGCCCTGTACCGGCCGGGCCGGCAGCCGGACGATGCCGAGGTCGATCATCGGCGCGGAGCCTACTGGCAGCCCTATCACGATGCGTTGCAACGGGAGCTTGCGCGGCTGAAAGACGCCCACGGTTGGGCCTTGCTGCTGGACGGCCACAGCATCAAGTCCGAGCTGCCGTGGCTGTTTCCCGGGCGTCTGCCGGACCTGAACCTGGGAACGGTCGACGGCGCCAGTTGCGCGCCGTCGCTGCGCGCAGCGCTGCTGCAGCAGCTCGAAGCGCAGCGGCGCTTCACGTTCGCAGCCGACGGCCGCTTCAAGGGTGGCTACATCGTGCGTCGCTACGGCCGGCCGCCGGAAGGGGTGCATGCGGTTCAGCTGGAGATGTGCTGGAGCTGCTACATGGCGGAAGCGCCGCCGTATCGATCCGACCCGCGACGCTCGGCGCAGCTGCTGCCAGTGCTGCAGCAAATGGTTCAAACGCTGCTCCAGTGGCGGCCGTCGGAATGACCGAGAACACGCTGCTGTGGGCCCCCAGCGCGTGGCTGTCCGGCGGCTGGCAGCAGGGCGTTCTGCTGGAAGCCGGGCCGGACGGCAACTGGTCACGCATCGCGGCCGGCATCCTGGAGCCGCCGCCGCGGGCCCAGCGACTGTCCGGGCCGGCGTTGCCCGGGCTCGTCAATGCGCACAGCCACGCATTTCAGCGAGCCTTCGCCGGCTTGAGCGAGCGGCGCGAACGCGAAGACGACGACTTCTGGGGCTGGCGCGAGCACATGTACCGGATCGCGCTGCGGATGGAACCGGCCCAGTTGCAGGCCATCGCCGCGCAGTTGTATCTGGAGCTGCTGCGTGTCGGCTACACGCACGTGTGCGAGTTCCATTACCTGCACCACCGACCGGACGGCTCGCTTTACCAGGATCCGCTCGAGATGAGCTGGGCGCTGGCGCTGGCCAGCGCCGAAGCAGGCCTGCCGCTGACGCTGTTGCCGGTGCTGTACGAGCGGGCCGGGTTCGAACAGTCCACGCTGGCCCCGGCGCAGCGCCGGTTCCGGGCCGACGCGGACCAGGTGTGGGCCATGCAGGTCGCGATCGCCTCCCGCCACGCTGCGGGCGTGCGGGCCGGCATCGCGGTCCACTCGCTGCGTGCGGTAGCGCCTGCCTCGATCGCGCGGCTGCGCGAGCTGGCGGAGCACTTTGCCGGACCGATTCACATTCACGTCGCCGAGCAGGCGCGCGAGGTCGAGCAGTGCGTGGCCGCGCTCGGCGCGCGCCCGATCGAATGGCTCGCGCGCGATGGCGGCGGGCTGGACCCGCGCTGGCACCTGGTGCACGCGACGCACGTGACGCCGGCCGAGATCGAGCTGGTCGCGCGCAGCGGGGCGGGAGTCGCGCTGTGTCCGACCACCGAGGCCAACCTGGGCGACGGCCTGGCCGATCTACCGGGCTGGTTGGCCGCAGGCGTTCCGATCTCGATCGGCTCGGACAGCCAGGTCACGCGCACCTGGCGCGAGGAGCTGCGCTGGCTCGAATACGGCCAACGGGTTACCCGGCAGGCACGCAACATCGGCGCCGCACCCGAGCAGGGGCAGCCATCGACCGCCGGGCGCCTGTTCGATCGCGCGCTACAGGGCGGCGCCGCGGCGGCGGGCTTTGCGCGATGGGGATTTCTGATCGGCGCCCGCGCGGACCTGCTGGTGGTCGATCGGTCCGACTCGAGCCTGCTGGGCATTCCGGACTCGTATCTGCTCGATGCGCTGGTGTTCTCGAGCCCGGGCCGGCCCTGGCGTGACGTGATGGTGTCCGGGCGCTGGCAGATCAAGGACCACCAGCACCCGGCCGCCGGGCTGGTTGCGGCGCGGTTCGAGCGGCTGATGGAGCAGTTGTGGCGAGAGCCCTAGCGGACCCCGCGTGCGCGCATTGTCCGACCGTGCACGATCGGCGTATCGTGCGCGAATCGGGTCGCCCGCATCGGGAGTTTCTGTGAGACTTTTCCTGACTGCCTTGGCGGTCGCGGCCCTGGGCGCGGTCGCGAGT
>DATKFG010000059.1:0-18976 GCA_035511515.1 Burkholderiaceae bacterium
ACCTTAATGCGGGTGGTCTTTTCACCCGAGGCCCGCCAGGAATTCCAGGAGGCCGAGCGCTACTACGAGCGTCAAGTGCCCGGCCTCGGAGCGCGTTTTCGCACCGAAGAGGCTTCACACTGGTACGAATCCGGGCTTGGCCGCTGTCCTGCCCCTGCGAGCGGGGCGAGATCCGGCGCCTGACAATGAGCCGCTTCCCGTACAAGCTTCTCTATTCGGTTGAAGCCGATCACATATACATCATTGCGG
Organism: Burkholderiaceae bacterium; assembly: GCA_035511515.1. GTDB lineage: Bacteria > Pseudomonadota > Gammaproteobacteria > Burkholderiales > Burkholderiaceae_F > VBCK01. The sequence goes on from DATKFG010000059.1 coordinate 250, forward strand.
TGGCGCACCATCATCGGGAGCCAACTTACTGGATCGGTCGAATCGATCCGCCCTGACCAGGCGGGCTGCTCGCAGATTCATGCTGGGGCCGCGTCTCTCGCGTCATTGAGAGGCGGTCGATGCGAGACTCCTGATCCGAAATTCTGCTCGACGCGATGCCGCCCCAGACCCGCCTCGCCGACCTCGTCCAAGCCTCCGCCACCGTCGCCCAGACCGCCAGCCGGCTGGCCAAGCGCGACGCGATCGCTGCCTGCCTGCGCGCGGCGGCTCCCGAGGAGGTCGAGATCGCGGTCGCATTCCTGTCCGGCGAGATGCGCACCGGCCGAATCGGCATCGGCTACGCGACGCTGAGCGAGCTTCGCAAGACGGAGGCCACGGCTGCGCCTTCACTGACGCTGCTCGAGGCCGACTCGGCGCTGGTGCAGATCGCCGCGACCACGGGCAAGGGCTCGACGGCGGTGCGCTCAGAGCAGCTGGCGCGACTGTTCGCGCGCGCCACGCGTGCCGAACAGGATTTCCTGATCCGGCTGCTGGCGGGCGAACTGCGCCAGGGTGCACTCGAGGGGGTGATGGTCGAGGCGGTCGCCGCGGCCGCTTGCGTGGACGAGTCCGAAGTGCGGCGCGCCACGATGTTCTCCGCAGACCTCGGCGCCGTCGCGCGCGTGGCCTTGACCGAAGGCGCGCCGGGCCTGGCGGAGTTCTCGATCCGGATCGAACGGCCGGTGCAGCCGATGCTGGCGCAAACGGCCGAGGACGTCGCCGACGCGCTGGGCCGTCTCGGCACGGCTGCGCTGGAGTGGAAGCTCGATGGCGCTCGCGTGCAGGTGCACAAGGCGGGCGAGGTGGTGCGCATCTTCACCCGCCGTTTGAACGAAGTCACCGACGCGGTGCCGGAGCTGGTCGAAGCGGTGCGGACCCTGCCGTCGCGCGAGCTGATCCTGGACGGGGAGGCGATCGCGATCGGCCCCGGCGGCGCGCCGCAGCCGTTTCAGGTCACGATGCGCCGGTTCGGCCGCAAGCTCGACGTTGCGGCCATGCGGTCCGAGCTGCCGCTGACCGCGTTTTTCTTCGACTGCCTGCAGCGCGACGGCGAATCACTGGTCGACCGGCCGGCGCGGGAGCGCTTTGCGGTGCTCAGCGAAGCTGTGCCCGCGCCGCTCGTCGTGCCGCGGCTCGTCACCAGCGATGCGGCGGCCGCCGAGGCGTTCTACCGCGACGCGCTCGCGCACGGCCACGAAGGCGTGATGGCCAAGGCGCTCGATGCGCCGTACGAGGCCGGCCGCCGCGGTGCGAGCTGGCTGAAGGTCAAGCGCGTGCGCACGCTCGACCTGGTCGTGCTGGCGGCCGAATGGGGCCACGGCCGGCGGCGCGGCTGGCTGTCGAATCTGCATCTGGGCGCCCGCGACCCGGCCGGCGGATTCGTGATGCTCGGCAAGACGTTCAAGGGGATGACCGACGAGCTGCTCGAGTGGCAGACGAGCGCGCTGCAGCAGCGCGAGGTGTCGCGCGACGCCTACACGGTCTACGTGCGCCCCGAGCTCGTCGTCGAGGTCGCGTTCAACGATCTGCAGGTGAGCCCGCAATATCCCGGGGGACTGGCGCTGCGGTTTGCGCGCGTGAAGGGATACCGGACCGACAAGCAGCCGGAGCAGGCCGATACAATCGAGACCGTGCGCCAGCTCTATGCGCAGCAGGTGGCCCATGCCGGCGCCTGAACCGATGACCGTGCTGGAAACGTTCGAACGGGCGCTGGCCGCGCGCGGCTTCCACGCCGACCCGTCGCAGCGCCAGGCGGCATTGCGGCTGCAACGGTTGTACGAGGAGTGGATCGAGTACAAGTCGCACCGCTCCAACGCCGTCACCCGGCTGCTGGCCCGACCGCCGATTCCCCGCGGGGTCTACCTGTGGGGAGGGGTGGGGCGGGGCAAGAGCTTCCTGATGGATTGCTTCTTCGGGGCGGTGCCCCTGGTGCGCAAGACGCGCGTGCACTTCCACGAATTCATGCGCGACGTGCATCGCCAGATGCAGGAAGTCAAAGGGGCAACCGACCCGCTCGATGTGGTCGGCTTCAGGCTGGCGCGGCGCAGCCGGCTGATCTGCTTCGATGAGTTCCAGGTGTCGGACATCGCCGATGCGATGATCCTGCACCGCCTGCTGAGCAGGCTGTTTCAGCTCAGGGTCGGCTTCGTGATGACATCCAATGATGCGCCCGACCGCCTCTATCCGGACGGATTGAACCGTGAGCGGCTGCTGCCGGCGATCGAATTGCTGAAGGAGCGGCTCGACGTAGTGCAGGTCGACGGGGGAGTCGACTACCGGCTGCTCGCGATGCAACAGGTCGATGCCTATGTGACGCCGCTGGGCGAGTCGGCCGAGCGGCGGCTGGCGGCGGCCTTCGCGCGGATTGCCGAGGTCGACGATCAGGAGCCCGTGCTGCGGATCGAGGGGCGCACGATCCGGGCCCGACGGCGGGCCGGAGGCATCGTCTGGTTCGAGTTCGCCGAGTTGTGCGGAAGCCCGCGCTCGTACAACGATTACCTGGAGATCGCATCGCAGTTTCATACGGTCGTGCTGTCGAACGTGCCTTGCCTGGCGGCGGCACAGTCGTCCGAAGCGCGCCGCCTGACGTGGCTGGTCGACATCCTGTATGACCGCGGCGTGCGGCTGATCGTTTCGGCACAGGCTGCACCGGCTGATCTGTACCGGGGCGGCGGCGTCCTGCAAAAGGAGTTCGAACGCACCGCTTCGCGACTGATCGAAATGCAGTCCAGGGAGTACAGTCGGGTTCGTCAGGCAACCGCCAGCGCGGTTCAAACGTAAGGCTGCGCCACCGATGCTCGTTCGTCCTTCACTGATGCGGATGCGGCTCGCGCTGGCGTCCTGCGCCCTGGTCGGGGTCGTATCGGCGGCGCCGCCGCCGGCGAACCTGGACCAGCAGTACCCGGCCGGCAGCATCACCACCCAGAGCGGCGCCGAGCAGGCCCTGGTCGATGCCGACGCGGCGCAAAAAACGATCGACGCGCAGTACAAGGCCGAACGCATCCGCTGCGCTCATGTGGTCCTGGTCACCGACTGCCAGGACAAGGCGCGCCGCGCGCACACGCGGGGCCAGGGCCAGGTGCACCGGGTCCAGGTCGAGGCGCACGATCTGCAGCGCAAGCTGGCCGCGCAGCAACGCGCTGTGCAGCGCGACGCTCAGCAGGTCCAGCAGCAGCACGAGGAAGCCGCGCGCCCGGAAAAGGAGCGCGCCGCGCAGCAGGCTGCGCAACAGCGCGCCGCTCAGGCCGCGGACCGCGCCAAGGACGCGCTGCGCCAGCAGGCGCAGGCACCGGCCAACCGCCAGAGCTACGAGCAGCGCAACGCGCAGCACGAGCACGATGTGGCCCAGCAATCCAGCGTGCAGATCCGCAACAGCGCCGACAATGCGCGGCGCTACAAGGAAAAGCAGGACAACGCGAAGACCTACGCGGCCACCCGCGCCCGCGAACGCGAGCAGAGCCAGAAGGAACGCGAGGAGCGCGAGCGCAAGCGCAAAGCCCAGATGACTCAGGACGCGGCCAATTCGCCACCGTCGGCCGAGCCGGGCGCGGCTAAGACTGGCGCAGTTCCGGAACCGTGAACTTCGGAATTTCCGCCGGCAGTTCGAGCTTCACGATCGCCAGCGACAGGTTGTCGCCGCGGCCCTCGGAGCGCTCGCGCGCCAGCTTGACCAGTTGCTTGGACGCTTCGCTGGGAGACAGCCGGTCCAGCGTCGAGGCGATTTCGGCATCGTCGAAATAGGCCCACAAGCCGTCGCTGGCCAGTAAAAAGGCGTCGTCGACCCGCAGATCGCGCGTTTCGTTGATTTCGAGCTTCAATTCGTTCCGGATTCCCAGGGCGCTGAACAGCACGTTTTTGTAATGTTGCGCCGCAACTTCGGCCTCCGCATGCCGGCCTTCGGCCGTCAATTGGGCCGCCACCGTATGGTCGGTGGTCCGATGGATCACGCGCCCGGCCCGGCACCAGTACAGCCGGCTGTCCCCAGCATGTCCCCAGATTGCGAAATCGCGTTTCACGATCAGCACCGCGATCGTGCTGTGGGGCTCCTTTTCGCTGGACAGGGCACTGAGCCGGATGACGGTATGGGCTTCGGCGGCGATCTGCCGCAGCAGATCCGGCAGGGTCGCGTCCCGTTCCGACAACTCCTTGAAAAGATTGGTCGCGGTCGAAATCACCTGGTCGGAAGCCATCCGACCGCCGGTGCGCCCGCCCATGCCGTCGGCCACGACCGCCAGCAGTGCACCCGGGTTTCGCTCGCTGGTCAGGATCGCGACCCGGTCCTGCTGTTCGGACCGGTCGCCCAGATGCTCGCCGAGGGCCGCGCTGACCTTGAACTGAGGCTGATTCACGAACCGAATGTTAGGGCCGAACCCGGCCGCCCATCTGCGAGAATCGGCCGGCGGGCGAGCCCTTTTCCGCGGCCTGCTAGCATTCCGGAATCGAGGCCGTGGTGGCGCCCCTCGTACCCCCATGGATGAGGAACAGATCAAGCGCCGGATCGTCGAGCTGCAGATCGAGCACCGCGATCTGGACGATGCGATCGAGCGTCTTTCGCAGCAGCCGGGTGTGGACGAGCTCAGGTTGCGGCGCCTGAAGAAACGCAGGTTGATGTTGCGCGATTGCATCGCCAGGCTGCAAATGGAGCTCGTGCCGGACATCCCGGCCTGATGGCCGCACAGCGGGTCGATCCGGATTCTGACGCCTTCGCCAAGGCTTCGGCGCCCAGGGACGCCTTCGCCGAGGCTTCGGCGTCCGGGCACGGCGTGCTGGCCCGGCGGCAGCAGGTCGCCGATGCGTTCGCACCCGGCGGCGCGCTCGCGCGTTCGGTGCCGGGTTTTGTTGCCAGGCCGTCACAGCAGGACATGGCGCTGGCCGTGTTCGATGCGATCGTCGAGCGCGGTACCCTGATCGCCGAGGCCGGAACCGGCACCGGCAAGACCTTCGCGTACCTGGTCCCGAGCCTGCTCGCCGGCGGCAAGGTGCTGGTGTCGGTCGGCACCAAGACGCTGCAGGACCAGATCTTCGACAAGGACCTGCGGATCGTCGGTCGCGCGCTGCAGATGCACACCGACGCGGTGCTGCTGAAGGGCCGGCAGAATTACATCTGCCTGCACCGGCTGAACCGCGCCCTGGGCGAGGGCCTGCACGACACGCGCGAAGCGGCCGCCCATCTGCACCAGATCGAACGATTTGCCCGCGCCAGTTCCAGCGGCGACCGGGCCGAGCTGTCGACGGTTCCGGAAACGGCAGGCATCTGGCACGCGGTCACGTCGACCCAGGACAACTGCCTGGGGGCCGAATGTCCGCAGTTCGAGCCGTGTTTCGTGTACCGGGCCAGGCGACGCGCCCTCGCGGCCCGGGTGGTCGTGGTCAATCACCACCTGTTTCTGGCCGATATGGCGCTGCGCGACGATCGATTCGGAGAACTGTTGCCGGCCGCCGATACGGTCGTGCTGGACGAAGCGCACCACCTGCCGCGGATCGGCACCGAATTCTTCGGCGAGGGCTGGTCCCTCGCCCAGGTCGCCGAGCTGGCCTCGGACGCGCTGGCGAGCGGCCTTCACGCGGCCCGGGACGGTGCTCCGTGGGTGGACCTGGCGCGCTCGCTGGAGCAGGCGGCGCGTGCGATTCGCGCCATCCTGGCGCAGGGCGGGCTGGAAGCGGGCTCGCGCATTGCGCTGGAGCGCTTGGCCGACCGGCCCGCACTCGCCGCGGCGCTGGATACGCTGGGCGAGCGCGCCGAGCACCTCAATGCCGCACTCGAGCGCAACAGCGGGCGCGATCCCGAGCTCGACCTGCTGGCTCCGCGGCTGCAGCGGCTGCGTGCACTGCTGCAGGACTGGCGCCAGGCCAGCGCAACGGCGACGCAGGCCGAGACCGCCGACGAGGTGGTCCGATGGATCTCGGCGTCCTCGGCCGGCGCCCAGTTTCATGCAACCCCGCTGTCGATCAGCGCCTCGTTCGCACGCGCGCGCGAGCGCGCCTCCCAGGCCTGGATCCTGACGTCGGCCACGCTGACCGTGGCGTCGCGTTTCGATGCGTTTGTGGGCGAAATCGGCTTGAGGGCGACAACGCGCCGCTGGGACAGCCCGTTCGACTTTCCGTCCCAGGCCCTGCTGTACCTGCCAGAGCCGCTGCCGTCTCCGGACGGCGAGCGCTTTGCCGAAGAGGTCGCCGACGCCGCCTGGCCGGTGATTCGCGCCAGCGGCGGGCGAGCTTTCGTTCTGTGCGCTACCTTAAGAGCGGTCGAACGGGTCGCCGCCCGGCTGCTGGAACGGATGCGCGAATCCGGCGTCGAGCTGCCGCTGCTGATCCAGGGGCAGGGCACGCGCCGCAACCTGCTGCAAACGTATCGGGCAACAAGCGGGGCCGTTCTGGTCGGCTCGATCAGCTTCTGGGAGGGCATCGATGTGCGGGGCGATGCCCTGTCGCTGGTGGTGATCGACAAGCTGCCTTTTGCGCCTCCGGACGATCCGCTGGTGCAAGCACGCGTGCGCAAGCTGCGCGGCGAAGGCCGAAATCCGTTCGTCGAATTCCAGCTGCCGCAGGCGGTCACGCTGCTGAAGCAGGGCGTCGGGCGCCTGATACGCGACGAGCGTGACCGCGGTGTGCTGATGATCCTGGACGGCCGGCTGCTGAGCAAGTCGTACGGCAAGATCGTATTGGACAGCCTGCCGCCGTTCGCGCTGACCCGCGATCAGGCGGCGGCCTGTGCGTTCTTCAAGGGTTCTTGACCGCAACCGGCGCCGGGTAGTTCAGCTGAAGGACCCTCTCGGCGTCGGCCTGCAGCTCCATCAGACCCAGCGACCCGTACGAGCGCGCCATGAGTTGCAAGGCCTCCTGCTGCGAGGCCGAGCCGGGGAAATCGTGCAATGCGCCCTGCGCGCGCTCGATCGCGGCCAGGTACGCGCCGCGACGGTAGTAGTAGTCGGCCACCCGAACCTCGTGCCCGGCCAGCGTGTTCAGGAGGTATTGAAGGCGCAGGCGTGCGTCCGGGGCATAACGGCTGTTGGGGTAACGCGAAAGCAGCTCTTTGAAGGCCTCGAACGAGTCGCGCATCGCTTTGGGATCGCGCTCGCTGACCCGGTAGCCGACCAGCCGGCCGATCAGCGCCGGCGGCTCGATGAAATTGATCAGGCCCTTCAGGTAATAGACGTAGTCCGCGTTCGGATGGCTCGGGTTTGCCTTCAGGAACCGATCGACCGTATCGAGCGCGTCGGCCGTTTCGCCTTCCTTGTAATAGGAGTAGGCGATTTCGATCTGCCCCTGCTGCGCATAGCGTCCGAACGGATAACGGCTCTCGAGCTTTTCGAACAACTCGCGCGCGTGGTTCCAGTTGCCCGCCAGCAGCTCCGTATGGCCCTCCTTGTACAGGCGCTCGGCGTCCCACTTCGAGGTAGCATCCTTGGTGACGGAGCCGCACGCCGACAGCGCCAGCAGCATCGCCAGCGCAACGGCGCGCCCGAGCGCCCGGGGCGGTGTGGCGAGGCGTGGTCTTCCGCGGCAGATGATCGTATCCATGGGACGTGGGCATTATATCGATCGGCACGGAGGGGCGCGGATTTCGGTCGAACAAATCCCTGACGAGGAATCGGAGGTGCCGGACCAGGCGGCCACGGGACCGACCTGTTTCACGGTGGGCCTGGAGCACGGCGGCTGGCGGCTGGACCGGACCGTAGCGGCCAACCTGCCGTCGATTTCGCGCAGTCGCATCCAGGGATGGATCGAACAAGGCGCCGCTCGGATCAATTCGCAGCCGGCCCGCACCCGCGATCGGGTCAGCGCGGGCGACCGGATCGAAATCGAATTGCAGCCGTCGCCCGAAGCCTCGGCGTTCAAGCCGGAGCCGATCGAGCTGTCGATCCTGTACGAGGACGAGCTGCTGATCGTGATCGACAAGCCGGCCGGGCTCGTGGTGCACCCGGGCGCCGGCAATTGGAGCGGAACGCTGCTGAACGGGCTGCTGGCGCATCATCCGCCCCTGGCCGCGGTGCCCCGGGCCGGTATTGTTCATCGGCTCGATGCCGGCACCTCGGGGCTGATGGTGGTTGCGAAGACGAACAGCGCACAACTCGATCTGGTGCGTCAGCTGCAGCAGCGCACCGTCCTGCGCGAGTACTGGGCGGTCGTCACCGGCGTGGCTCCAGCCGGCGCAACGATCGAGGCCGCGCTGTGGCGCGACCCGCGCAATCCGCTGCGCTTCCGCGTCAGCTCGCGGGCCGACGCCCGCTTCGCGCGCACCCGTTTTCGCCGCATTGCGGTTTCCGAGGCGCCGGCCGGCGGCACCGGCGTGGCGTTGAGCTGGCTTGCATGCCGTCTGGACACCGGCCGCACCCATCAGATCCGGGTGCACCTGGAATCGATCGGGCATCCGCTGGTGGGCGATCCGCTGTACTCGATGCGCCGTCCGGTCGTGTCCGGCAGCGCTTTGCGCCTGCAGCGCCAGGCTTTGCACGCCTGGCGCCTGTCGCTGAAGCACCCGGCGCAGGCGCGCACGATGACCTGGGTGCGGCCACCACCGGATGACCTGGATGGACTGATGCGGTCGGTCGGGTTCGATCCGGACCGGCCGGTGGATGTGTTCGATTCAGACGCGGCGCCATGAGCGAACGCCTGCAACATCCCCTCGCGCCGGCGCCCATCCCGCCGGACTGGATCGTTCCCGACTGGCCGGCGCCCGACACGGTGCGCGCATTCGTAACGACCCGGCGCGGTGGCGTATCCGGGGGCACCTGGGGCGCCGGGCAACACGGGGGGATGAATCTTGGCTTCAGCACCGGTGATGATCCGGAACGGGTCGAGCGCAACCGGGCCTTGCTGGCCCGCTACCTGCCGGCGCCTCCTTGCTGGCTGTCGCTGCAGCACGGCTCCGCGGTGGTCCGGGCCGAGACGGTCGGCCCGGCATCGGCCGCGGCCGACGCATCGATCGCCAGCACCCCGGGCGTGGTCTGCTGCGTCACCGTGGCCGACTGTCTTCCGGTGCTGCTGGCGGACCGCTCCGGACGCGTGGTTGCGGCGGCCCACGCCGGCTGGCGCGGGCTGGCGGCCGGAATCGTCCAGGCGACCGTGTCGGCGATGCACCGCGCAGCCGTGTCGATCGGGCCGATCGATGCTTTCCTGGGGCCGTCGATCGGCGCTTCCGTGTACGAGGTCGGGGCAGAGGTGCTGCACGCGATGCGCCGTTCGCTGCCGGACGCGGAGGCGGCCTTCACGCCGCTTGCGAACGGAAAGTTCCGAGCCGACCTGCCCGCTCTGGCACGCCAGGCGCTGGCGCAGGTCGAGGTGCGGTCGGTTTACGGCGGCCGCTGGTGCACCGCCAGCGATCCGGACCGGTTCTACAGCTTCCGGCGCGAACGAGTCACCGGCCGCCATGCCGCCGTGATCTGGCTGCGGGGCGCGGTTTGACATCGAGCCGCCGCGGTGTCCAAAATGCAAACCCAGTCGGGCGAAATGGATCGCGCGTGCGGCGCGAAGCCGAGAAAAAGATGACCCAGCAGCGCGCGAACGTTGACCTGGGCGCAGCTGTGCCCGCCGCCGCTGTGCCGGAGCCGCAGGCAGCGGCTTCACAGGATCCATTCGGGCTCGCCTCGTGGCTGAGCTGGTGGACTGCCCAGGCGCCCGGGGCGGTGCCGGGGTTTGCGATCTCGCCGCAACGCCTGGCCGAGCTGCAGAACAGCTACGTCAAGGCGATCACCGCGGTGTGGAATGATTTCGTGACGCACCCCGAGCGCACGTCCGCCCCGATCCCGGATGCGCGCTTTGCCGATCCGGCCTGGCAGCAGAATTCGCTCGCGTCGTTCGCTGCGCGCACGTACCTGGTGAACGCCGAATTCATGAACGAGCTGGCCGCCAGCGTGGAGGCTGAGCCGAAAACCAAGGCGCGGGTCCGGTTCGCGGTGTCCCAGTGGCTGGACGCGGCGGCGCCGTCGAATTTCCTGGCGTTCAACCCCAAGGTGCAGAAGCGGCTGGTCGAGAGCAAGGGCGCCAGCCTGGCGGGCGGGCTTCAGAATCTGCTGAACGACGTGGTCAAGGGCAAGATCTCGCAGAGCGACGAGGCAGCCTTCGAGATCGGCCGCAACGTGGCCACCAGCGAGGGGGTGGTCGTCTTCGAAAACGAGCTGATCCAGCTGATCCAGTACAAGCCCTTGACGCCCAGGGTGCGGGCGCGGCCGTTCCTGATCGTGCCACCCTGCATCAACAAGTTCTACATCCTGGATCTGCAACCGGAGAACTCCCTGGTCCGGTTCTGCGTCGAGCACGGCAACACGGTGTTTCTGATTTCGTGGCGCAACCCGGGCCAGGCTCAGAGCCGGCTGACCTGGGACGATTACGTGCAGCACGGTCCGATCGAGGCGCTCAACGTGGTGCGCAGCATCTCGGGCGCTGCAAAGGCCAATGTATTGGGCTTTTGCGTCGGCGGCACGCTGCTGACGACCGCGCTGTCGGTGATGCGCGCGCGCGGCGACGACCCGGTCGCCAGCCTGACCTTGCTCGCTTCGCTGCTCGACTTTTCGGACGCCGGGATCCTGGACATCTTCATCGACGAGACGCACGTGCGGATGCGCGAGCAGTCGATCGGCAAGGGCGGGCTGATGCCGGGGCGCGACCTGGCCAACACGTTCTCCAGTCTGCGCGCCAACGATCTGGTGTGGAACTACGTGGTGAACAATTACCTGGAGGGCCGCGCGCCTCCCGCGTTCGATCTGCTGTACTGGAACGGCGACAGCACGAATCTGCCCGGGCCGATGTATGCCTGGTACCTGCGCAACACCTACCTGGAGAACAAACTGGTCGTGCCGAACAAGGTCTCGACCTGCGGTGTTCCGGTCGATCTGGGTCGGATCGAGGTGCCCACGTACGTGTTCGGGGCGCGCGAGGACCATATCGTGCCGTGGAAGGGTGCCTATGTGTCGGCCCGCGCGTTGACCGGGGTGGCGCCGTGGCAGCTTCATTTCGTGCTCGGGGCGAGTGGACACATCGCCGGAACGATCAACCCGGCGTCCAAGAACCGGCGCAACTACTGGGTCGGCCCGGGAGGGGTTCTGCCGGAAAGCGCCGACGATTGGTTTGATTCAGCACAGGAGTTTCCCGGCAGCTGGTGGATACACTGGGACCGCTGGCTGGGGGAATTTGCCGATGGTGAGGTCGACCCGCCTGGCGCCTACGGCAACGCGCAGTATCCGCCGATCGAGGCGGCACCAGGCCGTTATGTTCGCGAAAAGGCCCAAGACGCAACCGCAGGAGGTTGAAGATGCAGCAAGCCGTGATTGTTTCCGCAACCCGCACCGCGATCGGCAAATTCAGCGGCGCGCTGGCCCGGATCAGCGCGCCCGAGCTCGGGGCCCTGGTGATCGGCGAGGCTCTTAAGCGGGCGAAGCTGGCCCCCGAGCAGGTCGACGAGGTCGTGATGGGCCAGGTTCTGACTGCGGGCTCCGGACAGAACGCGGCCCGGCAGGCGTCGATCAAGGCTGGGGTTGCGGTCGCAGTGCCGGCCATGACGATCAACATGGTGTGCGGCAGCGGCTTGAGGGCCGTGATGCTGGCCGCACAGGCGATCGCCAACGGGGACGCCGAGGTGGTGGTGGCCGGCGGCCAGGAAAACATGAGCCTGGCGCCGCATGTGCTGCTGGGATCGCGGGAAGGCTTCCGGATGGGCGATGCCAAGCTGATCGACAGCATGATCATCGACGGCTTGTGGGATGTTTACAACCGCTACCACATGGGAATTACGGCGGAAAACGTCGCCAAGGAGTACGGCATTTCGCGCGCGACCCAGGACGAGTTTTCGGTCGCTTCGCAGCGCAAGGCCGCCGCAGCCCGGGAGGCGGGCCGCTTCCGCGAGGAAATCGTCGCGGTGCCGATTCCGCAGCGCAAGGGCGAGCCGCTGCCCTTCGCCGACGATGAATTCATTCGGGGCGATGCGACGCTGGACGGCTTGGGCGCCTTGAAGCCCGCCTTCGACAAGGAAGGCAGCGTGACCGCCGGCAACGCCTCGGGCATCAACGACGGGGCCGCCGCCGTGGTCGTGATGTCGGAGACGCGTGCCAAAGCGCTCGGCTTGCCGGTGCTGGCGCGGATCCGCGCTTTCGCATCGGCCGGGGTCGATCCGAAAGTGATGGGCATGGGGCCGGTGCCGGCATCGCGCAAGGCGCTGACGCGGGCTGGCTGGAAGGCTGCCGACCTGGACCTGCTGGAAATCAACGAAGCGTTCGCGGCGCAGGCCTGTGCGGTCAACAAGGAGATGGGGTGGGATACGGCCAAGATCAACGTCAATGGCGGTGCGATTGCACTGGGCCATCCGATCGGCGCGTCCGGCTGCCGCATCCTGGTCACGCTGCTGCACGAAATGAAGCGTCGCGATGCCCGACGCGGGCTCGCCTCGTTGTGCATCGGCGGGGGCATGGGAGTGGCGCTGGCGGTCGAACGCGGCTAGGAGACAGAAAATGAGCAAGGTCGTGTACGTCACGGGCGGGATGGGTGGCATCGGCACCGCCATCTGCCGCAAGTTCCACGACATGGGTTACCGGGTGATCGCGGGCTGCGGGCCTACCCGGGACCATGCCAAATGGATCGCCGAGCAGGGCGAGACCGGGTACCGCTTCGCAGTCTCGATCGGAAATGTGGCCGACTGGGAGTCGACCAAGGCCGCCTTTGACCGTGCTAAGGCTGAGGTGGGACCGATCGACATCCTGGTGAACAACGCCGGCATCACCCGTGACGGCGTGTTTCGCAAGATGAGCCTGGCCGACTGGCGTGTGGTGATCGACACGAACCTGAACAGCCTGTTCAACGTGACCAAGCAGGTGATCGACGGCATGCTGGACCGCGGCTGGGGCCGAATCATCAATATCTCCTCGATCAACGGCGAAAGAGGCCAGTTCGGGCAGACCAACTATTCGGCGGCCAAGGCCGGCATGCACGGCTTCACGATGTCTCTGGCCCAGGAGGTCGCCAACAAGGGCATCACGGTCAATACGGTGGCTCCCGGCTACATCGCCACCGATATGGTGATGGCGGTTCGCGAGGACGTGCGGGAGAAGATCATCCAGACCATTCCAGTCAAGCGGCTGGGCCGAGCGGAGGAGATCGCCTCGATCGTGGGCTGGCTGGCCACCGAGGACGCGGGCTTCACCACGGGTGCCGAATTCTCGGTCAACGGCGGTTTGCACATGGGCTGAGCCCTCCTGCGCGCTGCGCGCTTCGGAGGGCAGGCCCTCCTTTCGGACTTCGGGGCCGACCCCCGGTCGGGAGCGTCATACACAAAGACGGTAGAATCCGTAGCGGTGGCACGGACTTGCGGCGCCGCACTCCGCGGCGCCGCAGCGATTGGCGCCCAGACAGGACCCGAGCGAGATGGCCAGCGCACGATTGATCAAGAAGTACCCGAACCGGCGGCTGTACGACACGCAAACCAGTACCTACATCACGCTGGCCGACGTCAAGCAGCTGGTGATCGACCAGGAGGAATTCCAGGTTGTCGATGCCAAATCGAGCGAGGATCTGACGCGCCAGATCCTGCTGCAGATCATTTTGGAGGAGGAGCAGGCGGGCATGCCGATGTTCACGTCCCCGGTGCTGTCGCAGATCATCCGCTTCTACGGCAATGCGATGCAGGGGATCATGGGGTCGTACCTGGAGAAGAACATCCAGGCCTTCATCGACATCCAGCGCAAGCTGCAGGAGCAGAGTCGCGCCTTCTACGACACCAACAAGATCGGTCCGGAAGCCTGGACCCAGTTCGTCAACATGCAGGCGCCGATGATCCAATCGATGATGACGAACTACATTGAGCAGAGCAAGAATCTGTTCGTTCAGATGCAGGAGAACATGCAGAACCAGACCCGTTCGATGTTCTCCAGCTTCCCGTTCACGGCTGCGGTCCCGACCGACAAGAAGAACGGGTGAGCGCTGTTGCGGCCCGCACCGGTCGCAAGTCGGCCCGCGCGGCCGGTTTGCGAGAGCCGGCAGTGGGTTTTGTCTCGCTCGGCTGTCCCAAGGCGCTGGTCGACTCCGAGCGGATCCTGACGCAGTTGCGGGCGGAGGGCTACCGGATCAGCCCGACCTATCGGGACGCCGATCTGGTGGTCGTCAACACCTGCGGTTTCATCGATGCGGCCGTGCACGAGTCGCTGCAGGCGATCGGCGAAGCGCTGTCCGAAAACGGCCGCGTGATCGTGACCGGGTGCCTGGGTGCGCGCACCGAGCCGGACGGCGAGCGCCTGGTGCGTCGCATCCACCCCAGCGTGCTGGCGGTCACCGGGCCGCACGCCACCGATGAGGTGCTCGCGGCGGTCCACGCACACCTGCCCAGGCCGCACGAGCCGTTCACGGACCTGGTGCCGCCGGCCGGCCTTAAGCTGACGCCGCGCCATTACGCGTATCTGAAGATCGCCGAAGGTTGCAACCAGAGCTGTACGTTCTGCGTGATCCCGTCGATGCGCGGCAAGCTCGCATCGCGCCCGATCGGGGAGGTGGTCGCCGAGGCTGGGCGGCTGGTGCAGCAGGGGGTGCGGGAGCTGCTGATCGTGTCGCAGGACACCGGCGCCTACGGTGCCGATCTGCGCCACCGGACCGATTTCGTCGACGGCCGGCCGGTGCGTACGCACGTGACGAACCTGGCGGTCGAACTCGGCCGGCTCGGCGCATGGGTTCGGCTGCACTACGTCTATCCTTATCCGCACATCGATGACCTGATCCCTCTGATGGCGGAAGGCCGGATCCTGCCGTACCTGGACGTGCCGTTCCAGCACGCACACCCCAGGATTCTGAAGCTGATGCGGCGTCCCGCCAGTGCCGAGCGCAACATCGACCGCATCCGCGCCTGGCGCGCGGCCTGCCCGGATCTTGCGATCCGCAGCACCTTCATCGCCGGATTTCCGGGCGAGACCGAGGCCGAGTTCGAAGCGCTGCTCGATTTCGTCCGGCAGGCCCGGCTCGACCGGGTCGGATGCTTTGCTTACTCGCCAGTGCAGGGTGCCGCGGCCAACGGGCTGCCCGAAGCGGTTCCCGAGCCCGTGCGCGAGGAGCGCAGGGCGCGGCTGATGCAGGTCCAGGCTGAGGTGTCGCGCGCGCAGCTGTCCGCCCGGATCGGGTCGGTCGAGGCGGTTCTGATCGATCAGTCGACGCCGGCCGGCGGCATCGGGCGAAGCCGCCGCGAGGCGCCCGAGATCGACGGCGTGGTGCGCGTGACCGCCCGCAAGCCGCTGCCCGTCGGTGAGTTCGTCCAGGTGCGCATCACCGGCGCGGAAGAGCACGACCTTTCGGCGGAGCTGACGAACCGCGCGGCCGAATCCTGACCCTCACCCCCGGCCCCTCTCCCGCAAGCGGGAGAGGGGAGCCAGAGTGCCGTTCCACCCCTCTCCCGCTTGCGGGAGAGGGGCCGGGGGTGAGGGTGCCGGTATCCGCGCACTCACTCGTCAGCGCAGGCAAAAGCGATGAAATTCCCACGTCGACAATTCCTGGATTTTGCAGCCGCGGCGACAGCGCTTTTTGCTTCGCCTTACGCTGCGCGGGCACAGGCCCAGTCGCCCAAGACGGTCGCGCCGCCGAAACGGTCCGCCCGCGACCGGCTGCACGAAGCTCTCGCCCATATCGCCGATTCGAAGGGCGAGGGTGCCCGCGCCTGCCTCACCGTCTATTCGCAGGCCGCGCGCGACGCCGCGGACGCCGCCGATGCCAGAGTGCGCGACGGCATAACGCTCGGACCGCTCGATGGGGCGATCGTCAGCATCAAGGACCTGTTCGACGTGGCCGGCGAGCCGACCCGCGCGGGGTCCAAGGTGCTCGTCGATGCGCCACCGGCGGCGAGCGATGCGCCAGTGGTTCACCGGCTCCGCGCCGCGGGCGCGGTGATCGTCGCGAAGACCAACATGGTTGAATTCGCGTTCTCGGGGATTGGCACCAACCCGCACTACGGCACTCCCGGTAATCCGGCCGACCGTACTCGCGTTCCCGGGGGATCAACCTCGGGCGGGGGCCGTTGCCGTGGCGGATGGGATGTGCGAGATCGCGATCGGCTCCGACACGGGTGGCTCGACCCGCATTCCTGCTGCATTCTGCGGCCTGGTCGGCTTCAAGCCTTCCAAGAGCAGGGTACCGACCGAGGGGGCATTTCCTCTTTCGTATACGCTGGACTCGATCGGACCGATCGCGAAGAGTGTCGCTGCGTGCGCCGCCGCCGATGCGGTCATGGCCGCCGAAGATCCGTGGACGCTCGAACCGGAACCGCTGCCGGGATTGCGGCTCGGCATCCCCCAGGGTTCGCCGCTCGAGGATCTGGATCAGACGGTCGCCGCGCGGTTTTCTGATGCGACCCGGGAACTGGGCCGAGCTGGCGTGCGGCTTTCCGAGGAGATGCTTGCCCTGCTCGACGACATGGTGCGGATGAATGCCAAGGCGACGTTTGCGGCGGTCGAATCCTATGCGATCCATCGAGATCGGCTCGCGACTCGCGCAGCCGACTACGATCCGTTGGTTCTCGCCCGCATCGAAGGGGGCAGTACCGTTTCCGCCGCGGACTATCTGACAATGCTCCGCGGTCGGACGGCGCTGGTACGCGCGATGGATGCTCGCCTGGCCGATCTCGACGGCTTGGTGTTGCCGACGACCCCGATTGTTGCTCCGACCATCGCCGAAGTTTCGACCAGCGAGGGCTTCAACCCCAGGAACCGCCTGGCCCTTCGCAATTGCGCGATCGTCAATTACTTCGATCTGTGCGCAATATCGGTGCCGTTGCCGCGTGCAGGCGGGCTTCCGGTTGGCCTGATGCTGGTCGCACGCAATAATCAGGACCACCGATTATTCCGCATGGCGGCGGCGGTCGAACGACTCTTTTCCGCCTGATGAACCAATGGCTGGTCGATGCGAACCAGATTCCTGCGCAGCCCTGGCGCAACGGGGGTGGCAGCACACGCGAGCTGCTTGCCTGGCCGACGGCGCACGACTGGCTTTTTCGCATCAGCCTTGCGCAGGTGGTGCAGGATGGACCCTTCTCGTCCTTCCCCGGCATTGAGCGCTGGATCGCACTGATCGAGGGCGCCGGCATGACGCTGCGCTTTGCCTCGGGATCCGAGCCGCTCTCGATCGGGCCGGAGCCCCTGCGTTTCGATGGGGCGCTCGCCCCCGGCTGCTCGCTCGAGCGGGGCGCCACCCTCGATCTGAACCTGATGGTGGACCGATCGCGGCGATCGGGACTGCTCGCCTGCGCCGGCGACGCAGAATGGACCGACGCGAGCGAATGGCGCGGCGCATTTGCCGCTTCGCCGTGTACGCTTTGGATCGACGACGCCCCGCCGGTCGAGTTGGGGGCGATGGTCCTTCTGGCGCGGCAAGGGGCGGCACGCGAGCGCTGGCGCCTGACGACCCGCGGTGCAGCGGTGCGCGCCTGGTGGATCGCGGTCGCATGAAACTTCAAAGCTCCGCCCCGCTTCCGGAGGGCACCGAGATCGGTGGATACCGCATCCTGCACGCCCTCTCGAGTGGAGGCTTCTCGATCGTCTATCTCGCGTACTCCGAGCAGAATGAAGAATGCGTGGCGATCAAGGAATACATGCCCGCGAACCGGGCCTTGCGGCGGCCCGGGGACCTCGTTCCCCACATCAGTGCCGAACACCTCGCGCCCTACAAGTACGGACTGGCCGCGTTTTTTGAGGAGGCACGGATCCTCGCGACAATCAACCACCCGAACATCGTGCAGGTGCTCGAATTGGTACGCGCCAACGAGACGATCTACATGGTGATGCAATTCGTCGAGGGGACCTCCCTGGAGAAATATATCCTGCGCCACCGCGTGGAGAGCCGCATCGCGGTGCTGTCCGAGGACTTCATCGTCGGACTCTTTGCGCGGGTGCTCGACGGTCTGCACGAGGTCCACGGCCGCAAGCTGCTGCACCTCGATCTGAAGCCCACGAACATCATCCTGCGGCCGGACCGCGTGCCCACGCTGATCGACTTTGGCGCCGCCCGACGCACCGTGGGGCGCGATTCGGCCTCGGTCATCCCGATGTTTACTCCGGGCTTCGCGGCGCCCGAGGCCTACGAGCGCGACGGCGCGGTCGGAGCTTGGAGCGACATCTACGGAATTGGCGCCTGCATGCTCGCCTGCATGAGCGCCAAGCAGCCGCAGGAGGCGCCCTCGCGGGCCCGCGAGGACTTGGTTCCGCTGGCTCTGGAGATCTTGGAGCGCTCCTACTCGGCGCAGATTCTGTCGCTCACGAAGGCCTGCCTGGAGCTCGACCCGCGCGCGCGGCCGCAGAGCGCGCGCGCGCTGCACCAGCGCCTCATGGGCCGCTGAAGTGCACGCCCCGCAATTGTTCTACGACGAGGGCCAGATGCATCCCACATTGGAAACCCGCCGTCTAACGCTTCGGCCTCTGGTATTGCAGGACCTTGATGCTTACGTCGATTTTTGGCAGAACGCCGAGGTCGTGCGGTACATCACGGGGACGCCGATCTCTCGAGAGCAGAGTTGGAAAAGGCTATTGGCTACGGCGGGGCATTGGCAGCTCTTGGGTTTTGGATTCTTTGCGATTCAAGAAAACGCCAGTGGACGATTTATCGGTGAGGCAGGTTTTCAGGAAATGCGTCGGGACTTGCTTCCTTCGATCGAAGGAACGCTGGAAACCGGCTGGGGAATCCTTCCCGCCTATCAAGGAAAGGGCTATGCAACGGAGGCCGTCAGCACCGCGAT
>DATKFG010000060.1:0-2094 GCA_035511515.1 Burkholderiaceae bacterium
ATTCGCGGGCATCGACACCTTTCAGGGCGAGACCTACCACACCGGCCATTGGCCGCACGACCTCTTTCGTTTGCGCCGACGACGCAGATATTGTGACTATCGTGCCCGACGGACGAAGCCAAGGCGCCTCGCTTCAGACCAAAGCCCTTGACAAAAGCCGCGACCGACATTGCCATTGCGCCCGTGCCGCTCCAGCTCGCACACCTTTAACAAATCGCGCGTCGGATCGGCGTGCCGCTCGCCGCCGCGAAACGGCAGGTCAGCCTGCAGACGCTCGGTCAGGATCTTTCCCTACCCGGTCCAACACTTTCGCTTGTAAAATGCAAGCATGCCATTCGGCGCCCACATTTTCGCTCTGCTTGAAACCGCGCTCGCCGAGTGTTTCCAGTATCACAGTGGCCTGGATACGTTTCTACAGCGTTGTGGCATCGAAGCACCTAGAGTCGGTGCTGCCCGGCAACGCGCCGAGGAACGTAACAAGGTATCCGGTCGCTTTTCGAAGGCGCCGAAGCGCGTCGTCGCGCAGGAGCTGCTCCGTGATCTCAGCAGCGGGACGCTCGCCGATGATCGGCTCGTGGCCGCGCTCATCACCGCGCTCTGCAAGGGCAGCTTTCCCGGCGCCAGCCAGTCAGGGCTGGTGGGCATCTCCCAGCACATGGTCAAGTTTCACGTCGAGTCGCTGTTTCGCAAGCTCGGTGCTGTGACCCGCGCCGACGCCGTGCGCAAGGGGCTGCGGCAACGATTATTTGAAATCTGAACCGGAATACCCAACAGCGGGCGGGAGGCCGCTTTTCGCTTGGCGGCAGCCACGAATAGCGTTGTGGGTAAAGGCCGTCCTGCCAGAGAGGGCGGACATGAACGCGCAGACGGTGACTCTTTTCCGCGAGCCCGAACGTCCTAGTTCAGCAGACACAAACACGGGAGCAGGCCGATGAGCCTCAAGGACAAGACCATCGTTGTGACTGGCGGTAGCCGAGGCCTGGGCCTCGGGCTCGTCGAGGCCCTGGTGGGCCAGGGTGCCAAGGTGACCGTCGTGGCGCGCGACCCGGCCGCGCTCGCAGCTGTGGAGCAGAGGCTCGGCGTCGCCACGATCTCCGCTGACGTCACCGACAAAGGGCACGCGCAGCGCATTCTCGCCGACGTCCGCCCCGAGATCTTGGTGCTGAACGCCGGCGCGACCCCGCGCATGGGGCGGCTCGACCAGCTGAGTTGGGCGGACTTCACTGCGACCTGGGAGACCGACGTGAAGGCCGGGCTCTATTGGCTGCAGGCGGCGCTCAACCTGCCGCTCAAGCCGGGAAGCCGCGTTCTGGTGGGATCGAGCGGCGCCGCCGAGAACGGCTCGCCGCTCTCGGGCGGCTATGCCGGCGCCAAACGCATGCTCTGGATCATGGCCAAGTACGCCAACGGGGTTGCCAAGCAGAAGGGGCTGGATATCCGCTTCCAGGCGATCGTGCCTCTGCAGATCATCGGGGGAACCGGGGTTGGTGACGAGGCGTCCAGCGCCTATGCCCGGGCGATGGGCATCGAGCGCGATGCGTTCCTGGCCCGGTTCGGCGCGCCGATGCCGCCCCGCCAGTTCGGTGACCACCTGGTCGCGGTGCTGAACGATCCGCAGTACGCCACGGGCTTCGCCTTCGGCCTGAAGGGCGATACGGGGATCACGGTCCTCGAGGGAGAGGCGGCTTGAGCGAAGACCCATCCTCGTCGTCCGCGGCGCGCCACGCGCAGCTCCTGGCACTCGCCGGCGAGCTGCGGCCGGCGCTTCACCGCTACTGCGCGCGCCTGATGGGCTCGGTGATCGAGGGCGAGGATGTGGTGCAGGACACCTTCGCCCGTGCCTTCGTCGCCCTGGACGAACTGCAGGAGGCCCCACCGCTCCGCGCCTGGCTGTTCCGGATCGCCCACAATCGCGCGCTGGACCTGTTGCGCAGCCGCGCGATCCGCGCGTCCGAGCCCGTCGAGGCGGCCCACGAGGTCGCCGATCCGGAGAGCCCAGATCCAGTGGAGGTGCTGATGCGGCGGGAGGCGGTCGAGACGGCGGTGTCGCGGTTCGTGGAGCTTCCGACGGTGCAGCGCAGTGTGCTGATCCTC
>DATKFG010000061.1:0-31563 GCA_035511515.1 Burkholderiaceae bacterium
GCGAGAGGATCGGCTTCGAGTGGGGTCTGCGACCCCCCTCGAGCACCCCCCGCGGCATTCACAAGTGTCGTTCTTGCCGTCAAATTTTGTCGCGAGTGCTCCGAAATGATCAGTTGCCCAGCCAGTGGGTGCGGTAATGCTTCAGCTCCGCGATCGATTCGTAGATGTCCGAAAGGGCCTCGTGCCGGCTTTTCTTCTCGAACGAGCGATACACCTGCGGTCTCCAGCGCCGGGCCAGCTCCTTCAAGGTGCTGACGTCCAGATTGCGATAGTGAAAGAACGCTTCCAGCCGCGGCATCCAGCGGGCCATGAAGCGGCGGTCCTGGCAGATCGAATTGCCGCACATCGGAGAGCGCCCGGCGGGGACATAGCGTGCGGCCCAATCCAGCATGTGCCGCTCGGCGGCGGCCTCGTCGATGCGGGATTCGCGTACGCGCACCGTCAGCCCTGACCGGGCATGCGTGGTGCGGTTCCAGTCGTCCATCCGGTCCAACACCGAGTCGTCCTGATGAATCGCGAGCGCGGCAGCCTCGGCCACCACGTTCAGATCCGCATCGGTCACCACCAACGCCACCTCGAGGACGTGGTCGGAATCCGGGTTCAGACCCGACATTTCCATGTCGACCCACAGCAGCCGGTTCTCGTCGACCGACGGCGCGGCGCCGGCGGGCGCCTCGGTTTGCCGCTGCTGCTGTGCCATAATCGGTTGGGCCTTGCCCGAAGGCGGGCACGCCGGCCTTTCTTGTCAGGTGCTGGGGTGCTCACGATTCTCGCACGGCCCGCACACATCGGCGATGACTCCGGCCCTGTTCACGTGGATCTTTCTGACGCTGCTGACGCTGAACGTCGGGCTGAAGTATTGGCTCGCCACGCGCCAGGTGCGCTACGTGCTGAATCGGGCCGGCGCCGTGCCGGAGCAGTTCGCCGGTCAGGTCAGCCTGGAAGCACATCGTAAAGCGGCCGCCTACACGGTGGCCAAGCAGCGGCTCGCCATGGTCGAGACCGCGTGCGGCACCGCCTTGCTGCTGGTGCTGACGCTGTGCGGGGGGCTGCAGGCCTTGTCCGACCTGCTGGGAGACTGGCTGGGACACGGCATCGCGTTCCAACTGGCGCTGGCCGCCTCGGTGGTGCTGATCGTCAGCCTGGTGGACCTGCCGATCGAGTGGTACCGGCAATTCCGGATCGAGCAGAGCTTCGGTTTCAACCGGATGACTGCGGCCCTGTTCGTGGCCGACACGGCCAAATCGATCGGATTGTCGGCCGCGATCGGACTGCCGCTGCTGGCGTTGATCCTGACGCTGATGCGATACGGAGGCCCCCACTGGTGGATCGCCGCGTGGCTCGTCTGGTGCGCGTTCACGCTGATGTTGACGGTGCTGTTTCCGATCCTGATCGCTCCGCTTTTCAACCGTTTCACGCCGCTGGGCGACACCGACCTGCTGCAGCGGATCAAGGCGCTGCTCGGGCGAACCGGATTTCATACGAGCGGCGTTTACACGATGGACGGATCGCGCCGCTCCAGTCACGGCAACGCCTATTTCACAGGGTTGGGCGCGGCCAAGCGCATCGTGTTCTTCGATACGCTGCTGCAGCGGCTGCAGCCACCCGAGATCGAGGCCGTGCTGGCGCACGAGCTGGGTCACTTCCGGCTGCGGCACGTACGCAAGCGCCTGCTGCTCGGCTTCGTGGGCAGTCTGCTGCTGCTGGCGGCGCTGAACTGGCTGATGCAGCGCGCGTGGTTCTTCGAAGGACTGGGCGTGGAGCCGATGCTGCAGGCTCGCAACGACGGGCTGGCCGTGGTGCTGTTCATCCTGGTGATGCCGGTGTTCACCTTCCTGCTGGCGCCGCTGTCGAGCCTGCTGTCGCGCCAGCAGGAATTCGAGGCGGACGCGTTCGCCGCGCGTCACGCTTCGTCGCGGGCTCTGGTCGACGCGCTGATCAAGCTGTACAAGGACAACGCGACCACGCTGACGCCGGACCCGATCCACTCGAGCTTTTACAACTCGCATCCTCCGGCGTCGGTCCGAATCGAGCGATTGCTCAGGCTTCGGGGGCCTGCGACGGTCGGCTGAACGTGCCTGCCAATCCGGGCACGCCCGCATGAAGCGGATACTGCGCTGCGATCACCCGTTGCAGGCCGCGCACTACGCCAACGTATTGCGCGCCGGCGGCTTCGCCTGCGAAGTGCGCCGCGCGGCGCTGTACGGAGCCGTCGGCGAGATTCCATGGCACGAATGCGCCCCCGAGATCTGGCTGCGCAACGATGTGGACGAGGCCATGGCGCAGCGCCTGCTCGAGGAGCTGGCTGCCCCCGCGGTGGGCGAGCCCTGGCGCTGCGGCCGCTGCGGCGAGGAGCTCGAGCCGCAGTTTGCGAGTTGCTGGCAGTGCGGGCAGGCGCGCTAACTACACGCCCCGGGACAGCAGGGCGGCCCCGGTCAGCAGCAGCAGCAGGATCATCCAGAGCACCAGCGCGCGCCAGACCAGACCGACCGCCGATCGCATGGCGCGCGGATCGGGCTCGCTCAAGCCGGCCCCTTCCTGCCCCGGCTCATCGAAAATGCGGGCCGATTCGCTCTCGCCGAGCAGGCGAACTCCCAGCGCCCCGCTGGCCGCACCCAGGATCAACGTGCGTGCGCTCACGGGCTGGACGTGGGCCGAGGCGGCGATCCGGCGCCAGCAGTACACCGCGCCTTCGAAGTCTCCGACGATCGCGAAGCCCAGCGCCGTCAGCCGGGCCGGCACCCAGTCGATCACGCTGAATGCCGCGGCGGCGAAGCCTCCGAAGCGGTCCCCCGGCAAGGCCGCGCTGCCCACCGCGGCACGGGGGTTCCAGCGGCGGCTGACGAATTCGGCCAACCGGTACATCACGGCGCCGACCGGGCCCGGAAGCAGCACGAACCAGAACAGCACCCCGAAAACGTGCCGGTGCGCTTCCAGCAGTCCGAAGTCGATCGACTGGCGCGCAATCTCACCGGGGCTCAGGTCCAGGACCCGGAATCCCGGCTCGGTGTGTCGCTTCAGGTCCAGCAGCAACCGGCGCGCCGCGTTGATGTCGCCCGCCTCCAGCGCGGCCTGGATCCGCGTGAGCGGATGGCTGAACTGACGGAACCCGAAGGCGAAATACAGCACCGCCACGTCCATCATCAGCGCCACGATCCAGTGCATCGAGCGCGCCGCGTAGAAGGCGGCCGCCGTCAGCAGCACCGTGCCTCCGACCAGCGCGATCCAGGCGTAGGCGCCATGGCGCGGCCGGCCCGCGTTCAGGTGACGCTCGGCCGAGTCCGACAGCGCCGTGGCCAGCGCGTACACGGGGTTGTTCGGAGGCAAGGCGACGGCCTGCTCCAGCATCAGCGTCGCCAGCAGCGCCAGCCAGGCCATCAAGCGCCTCCTGGTCGAACCAAGCGGGCAAGGCCAGTCATTCGTTCCCCGCTCTGAGAAACGCGTACAGGTTGCGCACCAGGGCCGCCGTGACGCCCCAGATCAGATGTTCGCGCAGGCCGTCGTAGTACGGCATCGTGTAGACGAAACGTTGCTCCCCGCGCGCGGCGATCACGCGCCGTTGATGGTTGCCCGGATCCATCAGGAACGACAGCGGCACCTCGAACGCATCTTGCACCTCGGCGGCTTCCAGCTTCAAGACGATCGGCTGCGCGACCATGCCGACCACCGGGGTCACCTCGAACTGCGTGACGGTGCGGTAATTCGGAAGGGTCCCCAGAATCTCGATCTGCGTGGTCGTAAGCCCGATCTCCTCGCCCGCTTCGCGCAGGGCCGCATCGACCACCGAGCGATCGGACGGCTCGATGCGTCCGCCGGGAAAGCTGATCTGCCCCGCATGGGCCTGCAGGTGCCTGGCCCGATGCGTCAGCAACACGTCCAGACGATGGTCGCGCTCGATCAGCGGCACCAGCACCGCGGCCGGCACCCAGACCTCGGAGGTCTGCGCCGTCAGACGCGGATCCGATCTGAGCTCCGGCGTCCAGGCAACCGGCTGCAGGAAGCGCCGCCGCACCGCCGCCGGCGTCAACTGCTGCGGCGCCAGTGCCGGGCCCCGCACGCGTGGATCATCGAAGCCGGGATCGAGCGGCAACTGCCTTGGATCGATCGACATCGTCCGGGCGGCCCCGACGCCGCCGCTCGTGTGCTGTCTCGTTCAGCTTTCGGCCTTGCCTTCGAGCTTTTCGCGAATCCGCGCCGATTTGCCGGAACGATCGCGCAGGTAATACAGCTTCGCGCGCCGCACGTCGCCGCGCCGCTTGACCTCGATCGAGGCCACCGACGGCGAATACAGCTGAAACGTCCTTTCCACTCCTTCGCCGCTGGAAATCTTTCGGACCAGGAACGACGAATTCAAGCCGCGATTGCGGCGCGCGATCACCACGCCTTCGTAGGCCTGGACCCGCTTGCGCGTGCCCTCGACGACGTTGACGTTGACGATCACCGTGTCGCCCGGGGCGAAATCCGGAATCGACTTGTTAGCGCTCAGCCGAGCGACCTCTTCCTGCTCGATCTGCTGGATCACGTTCATAGGGTTTCTCCGTCAAACTGCATGGTGCTCGTCCGCAGATGCGCTCGCCTGCAGAAGATCCGGACGTACGCGGCGCGTGCGCTCCAGCGCCTGGGCGCACCGCCACTCCTCGATCCGAGCGTGATCGCCGGACAGCAACACCGGCGGCACCGGGCGCCCCCGCCACGATTCCGGACGCGTGTACTGGGGCGCATCCAGCCGCCCGTTGCCGAACGACTCGTCGCGAACCGACTCTTCCTTCAACGCGCCCGGCAGCTGCCGGACGACCGCATCGATCAGGGCCATCGCGGCGACCTCGCCGCCCGAGAGCACGAAGTCGCCGATGGAGATCTCCTCGTCGACAAAGGCCTCGACGAAACGCTGATCGATGCCTTCGTAGCGGCCGCACACCAGGATCAGGCCGCGGCCGCCCGCGCCTTCATCGGCCAGCTGCTTGACCCGCGCGTCGGCCAGCGGCCGGCCGGCTGCTGAAAGAGCAAGGACGCGCGCCCCGGCAGCGCCACACTCGATGCGCGCCGCCTCCACCGCGCGCGCCAGCGGCTCGGCCATCAACACCATGCCGGGCCCGCCACCGAAGGGACGGTCATCGACCGTGCGGTGCACGTCCTGCGTGAAATCGCGCGGATTCCAGGCCCGAAGGCGCCAAAGTCCGCGCTCGTGCGCGCGCCGTGTGACGCCGTACTGCATCAGCGACTCGAACATCGGCGGAAAAAGCGTTATCGCGTCGAACCGCATCGGGCCGCTTCCGCCCTCGTTCCACTGCTGTGCCGCTGTCGTTTCCATCGTCCGTCTCGCGGCCGGCTCTATGCCAGCCACTCCGGTTCCCAGTTCACGCGGATCGTGCCCGCGTCCAGATCGATGCCGTCGATGTACTCACCCACTACCGGCACCAGGATTTCGTGCCCCCGCACCTCTTGTTCCCCCACGTCCGGCCCGATTTCGAGCAGGTCATGGGCTGCGCTGGATCTGAGCCCGGTTACGACTCCCAGCGCACGCTGCGATCGATTGATCACCCGCAGACCGATTAAATCGACCCAGTAATACTGCTGGCCGCTCAGCTGCGGAAACTCGCTCCGCGCCACCGCGACCGCGGTTCCCTTCAACGCCTCGGCGGCCTCCCGGCTGTCGCAGCCGTCCCACTTCGCCACCAGGCTTGCGCCCTGCCGCCGCGTCGCGCTGACCTGCAGCCGCCGCGCCGCCTGCGCTCCGAGCAGCCACCAGCTTCGTGTCGACAGGAGCACTTCGGCCAGCGGCGAGTGCGGTGTGATCCGGACCCATCCGCGCACCCCGTACGCTCCGCGAACCCGACCCAGCTCGACCAGATGCTCGTCGGCAGCGCCCGTATCCGACGGTGCCTGCAGCTTAGGCTGCCTCCTCCGTCGTGGCCTGCGCCGGGGCTGCGGCGGCCGCAGCCTCCGGAGCCGTGGCGGAGGCGGCCGGGGCCGCATCGCCCGCCTCGGAAGCGCCGAAGGTCTTTACCAATCGCGCGACCGCCGGGCTGACCTGCGCCCCGACGCTGCGCCAGTGCGCCAGCCGGTCCTGGGCGATCCGGAACCTCGTTTCGGTCTCGGTGGCCTTCGGATTGTAGAAACCAACCCGCTCGACGAAACGGCCATCGCGCGCGCTGCGCGAGTCCGTCGCCACAATCGTGAAAAACGGGCGCTTCTTGGCACCGCCCCGCGCCAGTCGAATCACTAACATATCGATCCAGAGTCCAGAGCCTTCAGGAGAACCGAGCATTGTATTTTGGGCCGGCCCCGGCAGCAAGGCGGGCCCGGCCACAGGCGCCCCGCGCCGGGCTGCCACGCCTTTGCTCCAGAGCGCTATACTGTTAATTCTTACAGTATCGGATCACGGCCATGCGCTCCGTACACCCGGCCCCCTCCCCCGCGGTCTCACCGTCCAACAACGATGCGGACCAGCCGCGGCCGATCGTGTGGAAAGGCCGTGCGTCGGTGTCCAACCACGAATCCCGCTTCAACCGGCTGCGGCACGAGCCCGAGGAGGCGGCGAGCGAGACCGTTGCCGACGATGCGCCCGGCGCGCCCGTGACCGAAGTCAGAGTCGAGATCGCCCGCTCGATCATATCGAGCAACCGTTCGCCCGACTTGCCGTTCGACCGGTCGATCAATCCGTATCGAGGTTGTGAACACGGTTGTGTTTACTGCTACGCACGACCGAGCCACACGTACCTCGGACTGTCGGCGGGGCTGGACTTCGAAACGAAGATCTTCGCCAAGACCAATGCGGCCGAGCTGCTGCGCAAGGAACTCGGCCGAGCCGATCACGTCCGATCGATGATCGCACTGGGAGCGAACACGGATCCGTACCAGCCCGCGGAAAAGCGGCTGCGGATCACGCGTTCGGTGCTGCAGGTGCTGAGCGAGTTCGAACACCCGATCACGATCACCACCAAATCGGCCCTGGTCGCGCGCGACATCGATGTGCTGGCGCCGATGGCCGCCAAGGACCTGGTGAAAGTGTTCATCTCCGTGGGCACGCTCGATGCGGACATCGCGCGGACCATGGAGCCGCGCGCCAATTCCCCGCAGCGCCGCATCCAGGCGATCGCGCAACTCTCGCAGGCCGGCATACCCGCCGGCGTGATCGTGGCCCCGATCGTGCCGGCGCTGACCGACCCGGACCTGGAACGCGTGCTGGAGGCGGCCGCAGGCGCCGGGGCCCGCTTTGCCAGCTATGTCGTGCTGCGCTTGCCGATGGAGGTCGCCGATCTTTTCGTCGAGTGGCTCCAGACGCACTACCCGCTGCGCGCCGCACACGTGATGAGCCTGATCCGGCAGATGCGCGACGGCCGCAACAACGATTCGACTTTCGGCCTGCGCATGAGCGGCACCGGGCCGCTGGCGGATCTGATCCGGCGGCGCTTCGATATCGCGTGCAAGCGGCTCGGACTGAATACGGAGCGGGTGAAGCAGCGCGAGCAGGCAGCGCAGGCTCCGGCTGTGGCGTTGGCGCCAGCGGCGCCGGATCCGCAGATGAGCCTGTTCGAGTAGACGAGCAGGTCGATGCGAGGCGCGATCAGCGCTTGCGAGGATTCGTACATCATCGTAGGATATACATACACGCTGTATATCATAGGTATCTATCATGCGCGTCTCCAAATGGGGAAACAGCCTGGCAGTTCGACTCCCTGACGCAGTCGTCAAGGCCCTCCGACTGAAGACGGGCGACGAGATCGAGATCATCGTGACGGGGCCGCGCCAGTTTCGGGTGGAACGCGATCGCGGCCGCGAGCGGGCCCTGGAGCGACTGCGCGCGTTGAAAAAGCCGTTGCCGAAGGGATTCCGCTTCGACCGGGACGAGGCCAATGCCCGTTGAGCGGTTCTTCGACACCCATGTATTGATTTATGCCTTCGCCGCCGACGATCCACGCAGCGCCCGCGCCGAAGCACTGCTTGCCGATGGTGGCGTAATCGGCGTTCAGGTGCTCAACGAGTTCACGAACGTCACCCGCAGAAAGCTGGCGTGGGAATGGGGCCAAATCGAAGCCGCGCTCGCGGTCATCGAGAGTCTGCTTGGACAGGCGCGCCCGCTGACCGCTGCCATACATGCGCGGGCTGTGAATCTGGCACGGGACAATGCGCTTTCGTTCTACGATGCACTGATCGTTTCCGCCGCCGCGGATGCCGGGTGCGGCGTGCTGCTGAGCGAAGACATGCAACACGGTCGCAGGTTGGGCGCCGTGATGATCCAGAATCCTTTCTTCGTATGAGTTCGTGCAGCGTCTGATTCGAACTCGCGCACCCTCCCATGAACATCAACCACGACCTCCTGACGGTCGCGGAAAGGACAGCCTTCCGCCAGAGCGGCCGCAGCGACGAAGTCGCCCGCCTGTGCGCGGCCTACGCGCAAGCCTGGCCGAAGGAGGTCCAGGTACTGGAGTTCGGCCATTCGGCAGAAGGCCGGCCCATGCTCGCTTTGCTGGCTTGCCGGGGCGATCCGCGCGCGGTCCCGCTGCTGATGATCCAGGCGGGCATTCACCCGGGCGAAAGCGACGGCAAGGACGCGGGCTTCATCGCGTTGCGCGAGCTGCTGTCCGGTGCAGCCGCTCCCGGTGCCCTGCAGAAGGTGGCGGTGCTGTTCGTGCCGGCCTTCAACGTCGACGGCCATGAGCGCGTCGGCCGCTGGAACCGGCCCAATCAGAACGGCCCGGAACAGACCGGCTGGCGTACGACGGCCCAGAATCTGAACCTGAACCGCGACTACACCAAAGCCGACGCGCCCGAAATGCAGGCGCTGCTGCGCCTGATCAACGCGTGGGACCCCCTGGTGTTGGCGGACCTGCACGTCACCGACGGGGCGGACTTCGAGCCCGATGTGTCCATTCAGGTCGAGCCGATCCATCAAGGGGACCCGAACCTGTACCCGATCGGGCGGCAGCTGCGCGATTCGTTGATCGACCGGCTCGCCGCTCAGGGCTCCCTGCCGCTGCCGTTCTACCCGGACCTGGCCCGTGCCGACGATCCCACCTCGGGTTTTGTGCTGTCCGTCTACTCGCCACGCTTCTCGACGGGCTATCTGCCCGCACGCAATCGCTTCACCGTTCTGGTGGAAACGCACTCCTGGAAAGACTATGCGACCCGAGTGCGCGTGACTCGCAATACGATCGTGGCGCTTGCCGAGCTCCTCGGCGAACATGGGTCCGCGTGGCGCCAGGCGGCGGCGCGCGCCGATCGGGATGCCGCCAGTCTGGCTGGCCGCGAAATAGCCCTGGACTACTCGTCGGGTTGGCGGGAGACCAGCAGGGTCGGTGCGGCGGTTGCCGAGCCGGCGAGCGACGAGGGCACCCTGATCGACTTTCGAGGGTACGCGTACACGCGCACCGCCTCGCCGATTTCCGGTGCGCTCGTGACAACCTACGATCCGCACACTGCCCAAGTCTGGCGCGTTCCATTGCGCGACCGGGTCAGGCCAAGCATGCTGGCCACTGTGCCTCGCGCCTACCTCGTGCCGCCCGCGTACGCAGCGGCCATGGCGGCCAGGCTCGACCTGCATGGAATTCGCTTCGAGCAAATGGATCACTCCCTGCGCAAGGCTGCGGTGGAAGCCTTCCGGGCGACGCGGGTCACCTTCTCGCAGACACCATTTGAGGGCCGCTTGCGGGCGGCGCTGGAAGGAAGGTGGGACGCCGAGGCGCTCGATCTTGCGAGCGGCTCGTTGATGGTGCCGACCGCCCAACCGCTGGCGCGCCTGATCGTTGCGCTGTTCGAACCGCAGGCGCCGGACTCTTTCGCTGCTTGGGGCTTCTTCAATGCCCACTTCGAGCAGAAGGAGCACATGGAACCCTACGTCGCCGAGCAGATCGCACGCGAGATGCTCGACCGGGACAGCGAGCTGGCCAGGCAATTCAACGAGAAGCTTTGCGCAGATGCGGCGTTTGCGGCCGACCCGGCGGCACGCCTGGAGTTTTTCCTGCGCCGGCACCCATCGTGGGACGAGCGTTACAACCTGTACCCCGTCTATCGCGCCCACGAGCGATTCGGGCGATAACGATCTTTCGAGTTTCCGGGTCGATGCGTGCGCTCAGCGCATGCATGCGATTCCATCAACTCGCTTGTTGCCGGCGCTCGCAACGCGCAAGGTGAGCGCCGAATCGACGCTGTCTCAACACCCTGCGACGGCGATCAATCGGTAACCGATCTGTGAACGAACGTGCGCTACGGTGGCGTGGAGCCCTGGCCGGATGCCGCACTTGCGTGATCACAGCGTAGAAACCGGCTCGGATTACGTCTGAGGGTTTGCTAGAGGCGATCGATCTCACCAGCCCAGAAAGAGGAGAACGCCATGAAGATACGCGACGGAAAGCTTGCAATGAAGCTGCGCCTGGCAGCAACCGGGCTGATCATCACCAGCGCGGTAACCCTGGCACCCGCCAGCGCCGCCGACGCGGACGAAGGTTCGGCCTTCCTCGCCCTGGGCGACAGCGTCTCGTTCGGTTTCATTGCGCAGGCGGGTTTCCAGTACGTCAACGCCGACAACTTCATCGCCTATCCGGCCTACGTTGCAGCCGAGCTGCACTCGAATGCCGTCAATGCCTCCTGCCCCGGGGAAACGACCGGCAGCTTCATATCGGGGACCCTGCCGGACAACGGCTGCAGAGCCTTCCGAGCCGCAGCCCCGCTGCACGTCGCATACGCCGCAAGTCAGCTCGCATTCGCGACGACCTTCCTCACGACGCATCCGAGAACGCGGATGGTGACCATCGGCCTTGGGGGAAACGATCTGCGTCTGCTGCAAGCAGCTTGCTCGAACGTCACCACGTGCATTCAAGCTGGCCTTGCGGCCGTTCTGGCCGGGGTGAGCTCGAACATGGACTCGATCCTGCGCAGTCTGCGTGCGACCGGTTTCGACGGAACCCTTGTTGTGGTCAACGTCTACTCGCCCGACTACACCGATCCCACCTTCACCGGTGCCATCGGCGCCCTGGATCAGACCCTCGCAGCGGTCGCCAGCGTCCACGGCGCGGTGGTCGCTGACGCTTTCTCGGCATTCCAGAAGGCCGCATCGACGAGCTTTGCCGGCGGAAAGACGTGCATGGCGGGTCTGCTGAACGCCAGTCCAGACGACCCGAATCTGTGTGATATTCATCCGAGTCAGTCGGGCCAGCAACTCCTCGCGGACGCGGTCGAAGCTGTCATCGAGCGATAGGGTCTCTGGGACAGTCGCCCAATCGCCAGAGCAGATTGCGGGTGGTCACGGCCCTCAGGCGAAATCGCGCTGCACAGACTCAACGACCTGCCGCGGCAGCGCATCGATCCGCTCCGAATAGTTCGGATGATCGACACCGGCGGCGAGCGCCGCGCCATCGCGCAACGCCGCCACCGCCGCCGCGTCGAACTCGAACCGGAGGAAATGCACGGCCGAGGTTTTCTTCTCGTTTTCCCGCTCCAGGTCCTCGTCCGCGATGGCGAAGATTCTCGGCAGGGGCCCGACCTGCAGATACACCCGGCGCTCGACGCCCCTGAGCCGCTCCAGCTCGATCCGGCGCCGCTCCGGGTCCTCGAACTCGATCAACATCGTGGCTTTCAGGTTGGTGCCGTCCGGGATCAGCGGCGTATAGGCATCGAGCTCGGCGCGAATGCCCTCCTCGTCGAAGGTGCGCTCGATCCGCAGCATTTCCTGGATCTGGTAGCGCACTGTGAGCTCATCCTCGAACACCAGCGTCACGTGTGGCCCGACGTGCACGGTCCGATCGCGCTTGTGCGCGATCACGCGCGAACGAAATTCCGCGCGCTGCCGCGCATACGACTCCAGGGTCAGCAGACTGTCGCGTGATATGGAAGGCACTCGAATCTCCCGTCGATCGATTTACTCGATTCCATAAGCCATTCGAACCAGCGTGATCGGATGGGCCAGCTTCGGAGACGATTCGGCCCCGCTGCCCGGGTTCAGCTGGCCGATGCCCTGCTCGATGTGGTGGCCCGCCAGCTGGCAGTCGGAGCTGATGAAGTCCGGTCCCGGCTCCGCCATCGCGCGGAAGACCGGCCGGCCGATTTTCATGGCCGTCGCGTGAAACTCCTTTTTCAGGCCCCAGCTTCCCGCGTGGCCCGAACAGCGCTCGACCGTGGTCACTTCGGTCCCCGGCAGCCACTTCAGAACTTCCTCGGTCTTGCGGCCGATGTTCTGAACGCGATCGTGGCACGGGATGTGATAGGACACCCGGCCCAGCGGCCGGCTGAAGTCGGTACGCAGCAGCCCGTCGCGCCGGCGTGCCGCCAGGTATTCGAACGGGTCCCAGAACGCCGCCGCAACCGCCTGCACGTCGGCATCGCCGGCGAACAGCAGCGGCAGCTGCTGCTTGAACATCAGGGTGCACGACGGAATCGCCGAAGCGATCGCATAGCCGTCGCGCGCCAGCGGCGCCAGCTTCGGTATGTTGACGTCCTTCAGCCGTTCGACGCCCGCCAGGTCGCCCAGCTCCAGTTTGGGCATCCCGCAGCAGGCCTCCTGCTTCACGAGCGTCACCGGGATGCCGTTGTGGGCCAGGATCTTCAACAGATCGTGGCCGATTCCCGGTTCGTTGTAGTTCACGTAGCAGGTCGAAAAAAGCGCCAGCTTGCCGGGGGTACGCTGGCCGTCGCGAACCGGCAGCGAGGCATCGGGGTGGGCGGTCGAGCGGAACTTGCGCCGGGCATATTCAGGACGCCAGGCGTTGCGATCGACATCGAGCGCGGCTTCGAGCGCGCGCCGCACGGGCGCTGTGCGACTGGCCGCGTTGACGGCATCGGTGACGACCGGGATTCCGGCCAGATGCCCAAGCCCATCGGTCGAGGACAGGATGCGATCGCGCCACCGCCCGCCGGTGCGCTGGAATTCGACCGCCTTGGCGCGCAGCATCAGATGCGGAAAATCGACATTCCATTCATGCGGCGGCACGTACGGGCACTTCGTCATGAAGCACATGTCGCACAGGTAGCACTGCTCGACCACCTTGCCGAAGTCGGATCGGGACACGGTGTCGAGCTCGCCGCTGGCCGCGCTGTCGACCAGATCGAACAGGGTCGGAAAGGCTCCACACAGGTTCACGCAGCGGCGGCAGCCGTGGCAGATGTTGAAAACCCGCTCCAGCTCATTGTCGAGCCGGTCGGCCGCGTAGTACTCGGGGCTGCGCCAGTCGATCGGATGACGCGTGGGCGCCTGCAGGCTGCCTTCTCTGATGGCCATGTTTGCGAGGAAAAAGAGCTGCGCCCGCCTTCGCTCGCTGCGCGAGCTACGGCGGGCAAGCCCACCCCGCGGGCTTGCCCGCCGCAGCCCGCAGGGCGAAGGCGGGTCAGTCGACGATCGAGTCCAGCGTCTTCTGAAACTTGTTGGCGTGCGAGCGTTCGGCCTTGGCCAGAGTCTCGAACCAATCGGCGATTTCCTCGAAGCCTTCGCCGCGGGCGGCCTTGGCCATGCCCGGATACATGTCGGTGTATTCGTGCGTCTCGCCGGCGATCGCCGCCTTCAGATTGGCGCGCGTGGGCCCGATCGGAAGGCCGGTCGCGGGGTCGCCCACCAGCTCCAGATACTCCAGGTGCCCGTGCGCGTGCCCGGTCTCGCCCTCGGCGGTCGAGCGGAATACGGCCGCCACGTCGTTATAGCCCTCGATGTCCGCCTTGGCCGCGAAATACAGGTAGCGACGGTTCGCCTGCGATTCGCCCGCGAACGCGTCCTTCAGATTGGTCTCGGTCTTGGTTCCCTTCAGCTTCATCGGGCATCTCCCATCAAGTCAGTCGGTGGACGGTGCCGCACCGCCCCGTCAGCACGACGCACCGGACCGTCGTCGAATGTACGCGCCGGTGCTCGATTGATCCATTGAATTGTTGCAATTGTTTCGATAGTGACAGGCTATGCGGCGATCCGGCCCCGAATCGAGCCGGCGGCTCAGCCGATCGCAATCAGCTCAGAACTCATCGGCCGCCAGCGCGAGCGCGCCGGCGCCGCCCGCCAGCACGGCCGTGGCCAGCGGCGGCGCCTGCGTCAGCACGTGATCGCAGAAAAATCGCGCGGTGGCGATCTTGGCGCGCAGAAACGCCGCGTCGGGCGCACCGGCTGCGATGCGGTCTTCCGCCGCCAGCGCTGCGCGCGCCAGTTGCCAGCCGCCGTGGACGGTCCCGGCCAGGCGCAGATAGGGAACGGCGCCGGAAAATGCGGCGCGAACGTCCGCGTCGATGGTTCGCACCAGGTAGTCGACGACCCGTTCGTAGGCGTCGACGCCGGCCGTCAGGTGGGCATGGATCGCCGCAAAATCGGCCGCGCGGCGCCGCTTGACCTGCGCGGCGGTCTCGCGCATCTGTCCGATCAGCGAGCGCGCCACCGCCCCCTGATCGCGCGCCGTCTTGCGCGTGAGCAGGTCGTTGGCCTGGATCGCGGTGGTGCCTTCGTAGATCGGCAGAATCCTGGCGTCCCGGTAATGCTGGGCCGCGCCGGTTTCCTCGATGTAGCCCATGCCGCCATGCACCTGGATGCCGAGCGAGGTCACCTCGACGGCCATCTCGGTGCTCCACCCTTTCACGATCGGCACCAGGTATTCGTAGACCGCCTGCGCCTGCGCTCGCAGTTCAGCATCCGGATGCGCATGCGCCAGGTCGCACTGCGCGGCCGCGACGTAGGCCACCGCGCGGGCCGCCTGCGTCTGCGCCCGCATCAGCATCAGCATCCGGCGCACGTCCGGGTGCTCGATGATCGCCACCGGCCCGGCCGATCCCTGCACCGCGCGGCTCTGGAGGCGCTCGCGCGCGAACTGCGCCGCCTGCTGGTAGGCGCGCTCCGCCACCCCGATCCCCTGGATCCCGACCTGGAACCGGGCCGCGTTCATCATGATGAACATGTACTCCAGGCCACGGTTGGCCTCGCCGACGATCTCGGCCACCGCACCTCGGCCGGCCTGCCCGTGCCCTTCGCCGTAGATCAGCACAGCGGTCGGGCTGGCCTTGATGCCCAGCTTGTGCTCGATCGAGGCGCAATACACGTCGTTGCGCGCACCGCGGGCGCCATCGGGGCCCACCACGTACTTGGG
This sequence comes from Burkholderiaceae bacterium, assembly GCA_035511515.1. Taxonomy (GTDB): domain Bacteria; phylum Pseudomonadota; class Gammaproteobacteria; order Burkholderiales; family Burkholderiaceae_F; genus VBCK01. The sequence continues at coordinate 15,048 of DATKFG010000061.1, forward strand.
CACGATGAACAGCGACAGGCCCTTGACGCCGTTCGGGGCCCCGGGCACGCGCGCCAGCACCAGGTGCACGATGTTGTCCGACAGGTCGTGCTCGCCGTAAGTGATGAAGATTTTCTGCCCGAACATGCGGTACGTGCCGTCGGCCTGCGGCTCCGCGCGGGTGCGAACCTGCGCCAGGTCCGAGCCGGCCTGAGGCTCGGTCAGGTTCATCGTCCCGGTCCAGCTGCCGTCGATCAGCCGCGGCACGTAGACCGACTGCTGCCGATCGGTGCCGGCCGTCATCAGCGCTTCGATCGTCCCGTCCGTCAGCAACGGGCACAGCGCGAACGACAGGTTGGCCGCCTGCAGCATCTCCTGGCACGGCGTGGCAACCAGCTTGGGCAGGCCCTGGCCCCCGAAGCGGGACGAATGCTGAAGCCCCTGCCATCCACCCTGCACGAACGAATGGAACGCGGCACGAAAGCCCGGCGGAGTGGTCACCTCGCCGGCGGCCCACGTGGACGGCTGCCGATCGCCGGTCGCATTCAGCGGGGCGACGACCTCCGACATCAGCTTGGCGCATTCCTGCAGTACCGCATCGACCGTTTCGTCGGACGCGTCCTCGAAGCCCGGCAGTTGCTGCAGCTGCCGCAAGCCGGCCAGTTCCTCCATCGCGAAGCGCATGTCGCGCAGCGGAGCCTCGTAGCCCATGGTTCAGCCCAGTTCCTTCAGCAGCTGCGGCAGCGCCTCGAACAGATCCGCCACCAGCCCGTAGTCGGCCACCTGGAAGATCGGCGCCTCCGGGTCCTTGTTGATCGCGACGATCACCTTGGAGTCCTTCATGCCGGCCAGATGCTGAATCGCGCCCGAGATGCCCACGGCCAGATACAGCTGCGGGGCGACGATCTTGCCGGTCTGACCGACCTGCCAGTCGTTGGGCGCATAGCCCGCATCGACCGCGGCGCGCGATGCGCCCAGCGCCGCGTTCAGACGGTCCGCCACCTGCGCGAGCAACTTGAAGTTCTCGGCAGAACCCAGCCCTCGCCCGCCCGAAACCACCACCCGGGCGCCCTGCAGTTCCGGCCGGTCGAGCTTGGCGCCTTCGCGCGAGACGAACCGCGACAGGCCGGGATCGGCAACGGCGGCGACCGCTTCGATCGGCGCCGCCGCATCGCGTCGGATCGCGGCGGCATCGAAGCTGGTGGCTCGCACGGTAACGAACTTGATCGGCTCCGCACAGCGAACGGTGGCGATCGCGTTGCCCGCGTAGATCGGCCGCGCGAAGGTGTCGGGCGCCTCGACCGCGATGATGTCGGACACCGGCGCACAATCGTGCCGCGCGGCCGCCCTGGGCAGCACATCCTTGCCGAAGCTGGTGGCGGGCGCGGCTACGTGGCTGTATCCGGCCGCCAGCGCGGCGAGCTGTTCGGCCACGCATTCGGAGAGCTCTTCGGCCAGGTGCGGCGCATCGGCCACCAACACCTTCGACACGCCGACCACCTGTGCGGCCTGGGCCGCGACAGCAGCGCAGCCGCTGCCTGCGACCAGCAGGTGCACGTCGCCCGCCATCCGGCCGGCGGCCGTCACCACGTTCAGCGTCGAGGACCTGAGCTGCCGGTTATCGTGTTCGGCCAGAACCAGTGCGGCCATGCGCGTCCTTTGTAATCATCGACCGGGCGAGGAGGAACCACTCAGGAGATCACCTTGGCTTCGTTGCGCAGCTTCTGCACCAGCGTGGCCACGTCGGGCACGCGGATGCCCGCCTTGCGTTGCGGCGGCTCCAACGTGCGCAGCGTTTGCAGGCGCGCACGCACGTCGACCGAAAGGTCCTTCGGTGTCAGCGTCTCGAGCGGCTTTTTCTTCGCTTTCATGATGTTGGGCAGCGTAACGTAGCGCGGCTCGTTCAGCCTCAGATCGGTCGTGACCACCGCCGGCAGCTTGACCGAAACGGTCTGCAGGCCGGCGTCGACCTCCCGCGTGACCTGCGCCCAACCGTCGGCCAGCGCCAGCTTGGAAGCAAACGTCGCCTGCGGCAGGCCCGCCAGCGCGGCGAGCATCTGTCCGGTCTGGTTGGCGTCGTCGTCGATCGCCTGCTTGCCGAGGATCACCAGCTGCGGCTTTTCCCGTTCGAAGATCGCCTTCAGGATCTTGGCGACCGCCAGCGGTTGCAGCTCCTCATCGGTTTGAACCAGGATGGCCCGGTCGGCGCCCATCGCCAGCGCGGTGCGCAGCACCTCCTGGCACTGCGCCACGCCGCACGAGACCACCACGATCTCGCTGGCGTGACCGGCTTCCCGCAGCCGCACCGCTTCCTCGACGCCGATCTCGTCGAACGGGTTCATCGACATCTTCAGATTCGCCAGGTCGACGCCAGTGCCGTCGGACTTGACCCGGATCTTCACGTTGAAGTCGACCACGCGCTTGATGGAAACGAGGATTTTCATCGCAATGCAATCTTGGGGGTGCCGACGATTATACGAAGGAAGGCCCTCACCCCCCTGCTTCGCCGGGCGTAGCCCGGCTTCGCAGGGCGAGCCCTCCCCTCTCCCGCTGCGCGGGCGAGGGGCGATCGGGCGCCGCAAGTGCGTGAGCCTTCCGCAAGGGCACGCCGTATCGCCCCTCGCCCGCGCAGCGGGAGAGGGGCGATACGGTGAGGGCGCGCGCTTCAGGCGACCAGGTCGCGCACGATCTCGCGGGCCGCGTTGTATCCGGGCGCTCCGCTGACGCCACCGCCCGGATGGGCCCCGGAGCCGCAGTGGTAAAGGCCTTTGAGCGGGCCACGGTAGCGCGCATAGCCCAGCACCGGACGCAAGCTGAACAGCTGGTCCGGCGTCAACTGACCGTGGAAGATGTCGCCCCCGGTCAGTCCGAAGTCGCGCTCCAGATCCAGCGGGGTCCAGGCCCGGTAGCCCAGCAGCGCGCGCCGGAAGTTCGGGCAGGCCGACTCCACGCGCGCGAATACCGCCTCCACCGCGGCCGCTTTCATCGCGTCCCAGCCGCCCGGTGGGTCCGGATCGAAGTGCTGGCAAAAAAGGCTCGCCACGTGGGCGCCGGGCGGCGCCAGCGAGTCATCCACGACGCTCGGTATCAGCATTTCGACCACCGGCGCCTGAGAAAAACCTCGATGCAGCGCGTCGCGCCAGGCCAGGTCCATCGCGCGCAGCGATGGGGCCAGCAGGATCCCGCTGGCGTGGTGCGGCTGCGCCTGCGTGCCCGGCAGGCACCGAAAGTCCGGCAGTTCCGACAATGCCACGTTGATCCGCATCGATCCGGAGCCGCAGCGATAGCCGCGCATCGACTGCAGGAAATCGGCAGGCAACGCGCTCGGCTCCAGCAGCTTCAGGTACAGCAGCTTCGGATCGACCCCGGCCGCCAGCGCCCGTGCGTGCAGCTCGCGTCCGTCCTGCAGCACCACGCCACGCACCCGGCCGGAGTCGGCCAGGATCTTCGCGACCGGGGCCTGCACGTCGATCTGCACGCCGCGCGCGCGCGCCTCCTGCGCCATCAGCTCGGTGATCCGTCCCATCCCGCCGATCGCGTGTCCCCAGATGCCGGGCTTGCCGTTGACTTCGCCGATCGCGTGGTGCAGCAGCACATAGGCCGAGCCCGGCGCGTAGGGGCTCGCGTACGTGCCGACAACCGAATCGAAGCCCAGCGCCGCCTTCAACGGCTCGGACTCGAACGTCGCGTCCAGCCAGTGGCCGGCGCTGCGGGTGAAAAGGTCCGCGCAGTCGCGCTGGACCTGGGTCGGCAGGTGTCCGAACGCCCACAACAGTCGGGCCGATGCGATCAGGTCCCGCCAGCCCTGCACGATCAGCGGCCCGCCCAGCTCGGGAGGCGCCCGCAGCACCCAATCCTTCAGCTGCGCGGCCACGCGTTGCAGCCGTGCGCAAAAGCCGGCGTACCGGTCGGCGTCCGCGCTCGAGAACTTGCGAATTTCGTCCTGCGGGCTCACCAGGGCGCCGCCGAGCTTCAGGTACCGGCCGTCCTCGGCCGGCACGAAATTCGAGAAGGGGCGCTCGACGATCCTCAAGCCCCGCTGGGCCAGGTTCAGGTCCCGGATCACGGTCGCATTCAGCAGGCTCACCGTGTAACTGGCGCTCGAATTGCGAAAACCGGGCAGGAACTCCTCCGTCACCGCCGCCCCGCCCACCACCGGCCTGCGTTCGAGCACCCGAACCTTCAGCCCCGCCGAAGCCAGATAACAGGCGCAAGTCAGGCCGTTGTGGCCGGCCCCGACCACGATGACGTCTGCCGAATCCATCGAACCCTACCCGTCCAAGACAGCGTCGGATGCTACTGACAATCGGGCGAGGCCGGAATTTGACCCGATCGGCCGCCCGGGGCCTGCGAATCCGGTAAATTTGGGGCGAACCGGTAGCGTGCCGCCGCCTGGCACAGCCCGTCCAGACAGGATTCGTGTGGCTAACGAGGTCCAGACTCCGACCGCGGCAGGCCCAGCCAAGGCCCGCATTCTGATCGCCGACACCTCCCGCAGCGTGCGCGCCGCGCTGGGCAACCACCTGCGCGAGCGCTTCGAGGTGCGCGAAGCCGAAGATGGCGAAGCCGCCTGGCAGGCGGTGCTGCTGGACGGCAACATCCGCGTGCTGCTGACCGAGCTGGGCCTGACCAAGGTGAGCGGCCTGGACCTTCTGACCCGCGTGCGCAGCTCGAAGGTGAAGCGCATCCGCGAGCTGCCGGTGGTCGTGATGATGTCCGAGGACAACGGACACGATCGCCAGCGGGCAGCCGGACTGGGCGTGACCGACTTCGTCGCCAAGACGACGCCGCGCGCCGAACTGCTGGCGCGGCTCGAGGTGCTGATGAAGCTGTCGGCCACGCGCGAGGCGCTGGCCGAAACGCAGGCCACGCTCGAATCGTCGCGTACGGTCGACTCCGAAACCGAGTTGCTGATCCTGCCGTTTTTCGACAAGCAGGTCGACAAACTGGTGTCCTACGCGCGGCGCAACCTGTCGGATCTGGCGCTGATCTGCGTGCGGGTCGAGTTGTCGGTGGCGCAGGGTGACACCTGGGAAGGCGAAATCGAGCAGCGCGCCAAGCTGGTCGGCCGCACGCTGGCCGCATCGATCCGGCTGGAGGACCTGGGGACGCGCTCGGAGCGCTTCGAATTCTGCGTCGCCACCCAAAGCAGCGGCCTGTCGGGCGTGCTGCGCTTCGCGGCGCGGCTGCGCAAGGTGCTCGAGAACGTCGAGGCCGCCGGACCCGGAGTCGAGGTCTGGACCTGCATCGGCGTGGCAACGCTGTCGGAAGAGCTGCGGCGCAGCGCCGAGGAGCTGCGCACCCTGGCGCAAAAGCGCGCTCACCAGGCCCAGACGGCCCGATCGCGGCGGATCATCCTGGGCACCGCCGAAGGGGTTGCCCCCGGGGCGATGGACGCGCGCGGCGAAGACGGCTCCATGGACGTCAATCTGGCGCTGGCGCTGATCCGGGCTGGCCGCAGCGGCGAGGTGGTGGCCCACCTGCCCCGGCTGATCGAACAACTCAATCCGCTGTTGCGCCTGGTGCGCCAGCAGCAGGAATTGCAGGCGGTGAAGAACGAGGGGGAAGGCCCCGGTGACAAGGTACCGCGCGTTCCTCGATGAATCGATCGGCTCGCCCGAGACGTTCTGGGCCGGGCAAGCCAAGCTGATCGAATGGGAACGGCCTTTCTCCCGCGTGCTGGATTATTCGCGCCCGCCGTTCGCGCGCTGGTTCGTGGATGGCACCACCAACCTGTGCCACAACGCGGTCGACCGCCACCTGGCCGCGCGCGGCGAACAGCCCGCGCTGATCTACGTGTCGACCGAGGTCGACATCGAAAAAACGTACTCGTTCCGCCAGTTGCACCAAGAAGTGAACCGGTTCGCGGCCATGCTGCTGTCGCTCGGCGTCGCGCGCGGCGATCGGGTGCTGATCTACCTGCCGATGATTCCCGAGGCCGTCTTCGCGATGCTGGCCTGCGTGCGCATCGGCGCGATTCATTCGGTCGTGTTCGGCGGTTTCGCCTCGATGAGCCTGGCCAGCCGGATCGATGACGCCCGGCCCAAGGTGATCGTATCGGCCGATGCCGGTTCGCGCGCCGGCAAGATCCTGCCGTACAAGGCGCTGCTGGACGAAGCGATCGCGCGCTCCCAGGCGCCCCCCGAAGCGGTCGTGATGGTCGACCGGCAGCTGGCACCGATGCACTGGGTGGCCGGGCGCGACCACCTGCATTCCGACCTGCGCAACCGGCACCTGGACGCCCAAGTGCCGTGCCAGTGGCTCGAGTCGAGCGAGGCGTCGTACATCCTGTACACCTCGGGCACGACCGGCATGCCCAAAGGGGTGCAGCGCGACACCGGCGGGCACGCCGTCGCGCTCGCCTCGTCGATGCGAAACATCTTCTGCGGCAACGCGGGCGAGACCTACTTCGCCACCAGCGATATCGGCTGGGTGGTCGGTCACAGCTACATCGTGTACGGCCCGTTGCTGGCCGGCATGGCCACGGTCCTGTACGAGGGCACGCCGATCCGGCCGGACGGCGCGATCCTGTGGCGCATCGTGGAGAAGTACCGGGTCAGCGTGATGTTCTCGGCGCCCACCGCAATCCGCGTGCTCAAGAAGCAGGACCCGGCGCTGCTGAAGCGGCACGATCTGGCGTCGCTGAAGCGGCTGTTTCTGGCCGGCGAGCCGCTGGACGAGCCCACCGCCCGCTGGATCGCCGAGGCTCTGGGCAAGCCCGTGATCGACAACTACTGGCAGACCGAGACCGGCTGGCCGATCCTGGTGATCGCGCAGGGCGTGGAAGCGCTGCCGTCGAAATTCGGCAGCCCCGGCCTGCCCTGCTACGGCTACGCCGTCAAGCTGTACGACGAGGACACCGGCGAGGAGGTCGGGCCCAACACGAAGGGCGTGCTGGCGATCGAAGGACCGCTGCCGCCGGGCTGCATGAGCACCGTGTGGGGTGACGACGAGCGCTTCGTGAAGACCTACTGGCACAGCGTGCCGGGCCGCACCGTGTATTCGACGTTCGATTGGGGCATCCGCGACGACGACGGCTACTACTTCATCCTCGGCCGCACCGACGACGTCATCAACGTGGCCGGGCACCGGCTGGGTACTCGCGAAATCGAGGAATCGATCTGCGCACACCCGGGCGTGGCCGAGGTCGCCGTGGTCGGAGTAGCCGACGCAATCAAGGGGCAGGTCGCCGTGGCATTCGCGGTGGTGCGCGACGCCCGGTCGATCGAGTCGCCACCGCAGCGCAAAGCGCTCGAGGCCGATGTGATGAAGGTGGTCGACTCGCAACTGGGGGCCGTGGGCCGGCCCGCGCGGGTTCACTTCGTCAGCGCGCTGCCCAAGACGCGCTCGGGCAAGTTGCTGCGCCGCTCGCTGCAGGCCATCTGCGAAGGACGCGACCCGGGAGATCTGACGACGATCGAGGATCCGACCGCGCTGGACCAGATCCGTGCCGCCCTGGCCGACTGAGTGTTCGGGAAATGGTTGACAACCATTTCCCGCTCGAATCTCCCCTCTCCCGCTTCGCGGGAGAGGGGCGGGGGTGAGGGCCCGCATGAAGGAGTTGGATCGCATTGATCGGCAGATCCTGGAATTGCTGCAACGCGACGGCCGGATGACCAATCAGGCCTTGTCGGAGAAAGTCGCGCTCAGTCCGCGTGCCTGTCTCGATCGGGTCCGGCGTCTGGAGCGCGCCGGCATCATCGCCGGCTACATGGCGCTGATCGAGCTGCGCAAGATCGGAAGTGCACTGACGGTGTTTGTCGAGGTGTCGCTGCGCGACCAGTCGGCCGCCACGCATGCCCGCTTCGAGGCCCGGATGCGGGCCAGCGAAGAGGTGATCGAGTGTTTCCTGGTGTCGGGCCAGTCCGACTACGTGCTGCGCATCGCCTGCGACAGCCTGGATCATTACCGCGATCTGACCAACGCCTGGACCGATGACGCAACGCTGGGCATCGAGCGCATTTCCTCCAAGCCCGAGTTGCAGACGATCAAGGCGTTCCGAGGTTTCCCGCTGCCGTAAAAGCCCTCACCCCCTCCCCTCTCCCGCTGCGCGGGCGAGGGGCGATCCGGCGTCAACTGGCTATGCGTTGACGCTGAATGGGTGCAACTTACCTGCGCTGCCGTTTCCGCGGCCATCCTCGCGCGCCGCTTCCGAGTCGGCGCCGGCGCACGCATCGAAGCGCCGCCGTTGTGCGGGCGGGTCCCTACACTGGGCAGTTGAATACGACCCTCTTTGCCGGAGACTCGAAATGCTGCCCCAAAGCGCCGCCGCCGATCGTTCGATCGAGCTGGAGTCACAAGTCGCCGCACCCAACTACCTGCCGATTCCGGTGGTGGTCAACAGCGGGCGTGGCGAGTGGCTGTTCGATCTGGATGGTCGCCGCTACCTGGACCTGATGAGCGCTTACTCCGCGGTCAGCCACGGCCACGCTCACCCGCGCCTGGTCAAGGCGCTGACCGACCAGGCCGCCCGGGTTGCCGTGACTTCGCGCGCTTACTACTCCGCGACGCTGGGCCCATTTCTGGAGCATCTGACGCGGTTGTGCGGCCTGGACCAGGCGCTTCCATCCAGCGGGGGCGCCGAAGCCGTCGAAACGGCGATCAAAGCGGCGCGGCGCTGGGGCTATCGGGTCAAGGGCATCGCGCCGGATGCGGCCGAAATCGCCGTGGCCCGGGGCAACTTCCACGGGCGCTCGACCACGATCGTGGGGTTTTCCACCGAGCCGGCCTATCGCGCCGATTTCGGACCGTTCGGTTGCGGCTTCCGGCACTTCGATTTCGGCGACATCGAATCGCTCAAGGCCGCCATCAACGAGAACACCTGCGCCGTGCTGCTCGAGCCGATCCAGGGTGAAGCCGGCATCGTGGTTCCGCCGGACGGCTTCCTGCGGGACGTGCGGGCCGTCTGCAGCGCGCAGCGGGTGCTGCTGATCCTGGATGAAGTCCAGTCGGGATTGGGGCGCACCGGACGCTGGTTCGCGCACCAGCACGAGGGGATCCGTCCCGACGGAATGATTCTCGGAAAGGCTCTGGGCGGCGGGCTGCTGCCGGTCAGTTGCTTCGTGGCCACTCATGAGCTGATGGGCGTGTTCGAGCCCGGCAGCCACGGCTCGACGTTCGGAGGCAATCCGCTGGCCGCCGCGGTCGGTCTGGAAGCGTTGCGCGTGATCGAGGACGAAGGTCTGGTCGCACGCAGTGCCGCCCTCGGGGCGCACCTGATCGCGCGCCTGGGGGCCATCGCGAGCCCGTTTGTCCGCCAGGTGCGGGGCCGCGGGCTGTGGGCCGGGGTGGAACTGGACAACCGCATCAGCGCCCGCGACGTGGTCGAGCGTCTGGCCGAGCGCGGCGTGCTGAGCAAGGACACGCACGGCACGGTGATTCGTTTCGCCCCGCCGCTGACCATTTCGCGCGACGCGCTCGACTGGGGCATCGATGTGTTCGCCGACACGCTGCGCCAGTTCGAAGCGGCGCTGGATCAACCGGTAGCTCGCACGCCTCGGCTGGCCACTTACAGCCCGGCAACGCCGAAAGTTGAGCAGGCGCCGCGCGCGCGCCTGATGATGAGCGCGCCCGAGCACTTCGAAGTGAGCTACCGGATCAATCCGTGGATGGATCCGGTCCAATGGGAAAGCTCGGCCGAGCAGCTGCGGCGCCAGGCCGAGCAGGGCTGGAAGACCCTGAAGGGCGCTTACGAGCGACTGGGCGCGCAGGTCGAAGTCCAGCCAGCGCAAGCCGGTCTGCCCGACCTGGTGTTCACCGCCAATTCGGCGCTGGTGCTGGATCGGACCGCTCTGCTGGCGCGGTTTCGCCATCCCGAGCGCAGGATGGAGCAGATTCAGAACCGCGTCTTTTTCGAGTTGCTTCGAGCGAAAGGCTGGATCGATTCGATCGTCGAAACCCCGGAGGACCTGCATTTTGAAGGGGCGGGCGATGCGATCTGGGATCCGACCCGCAAGCTGCTGTGGACCGGATGGGGTCAGCGGTCGAGCCGTCCGATGGCGGACCTGATCGCCCGCATCTTCACGGTGCCGACGGTCGCGCTGGAGCTGGTCGATCCGCGCTTCTACCACCTGGATACATGCCTGTGCGTTTTGTCCGGCGGCGAAGTGCTGTACTACCCGGCCGCCTTTTCGGCGCAGTCGTGCGATACGCTGCGCGACCTGGTCGACAAGGATCTGCTGATCGAGGCCCGCGCCGCGGACGCCGAGCACCTGGCCGTCAACTCGGTCTGCCTGGGCGAGCACGTCGTCGTGTGCCACGCGAGCGAAGCGTTGCGCGATACGCTGACCGCGCGCGGCTATCAGGTGCACGTGGTGCCGCTGGAGTCGTTCAACCGCTCGGGCGGCGCGGCCTATTGCCTGACGCTGCGGCTGGATCTGTCGAGCCGCCCGGAAGCGGGAGATCCGCGGCCGGCAGCGCGGAGGCGACGGCCGCAGCTGGTCAGGGCTGCGTAGCGCCCTCACCCCCCTGCTTCGCCGGGCGTAGCCCGGCTTCGCAGGGCGAGCCCTCCCCTCTCCCGCTGCGCGGGCGAGGGGCGACCCATCGCGGCATCTCCGAGGCTTGTCCCTAGGGCACGCCCGAGGGCGGCCTTATCCAGGCGATCGCCACTTCGGCGTGCGCTTGTCGATGAAGGCGTCCACGCCCTCCTGGGCCACCTCGTCGATCATGTTGCACGCCATCGTCTGCCCGGCCAGCTGGTAGGCGGCGTCGATCCCCATCTCGAGCTGCCGGTAGAACAGCTCCTTGCCCATCGCGACCGCACGCGCCGGCTTGGCGACGATCTTGTCGGCCAGGCGCGCGATCGCGGCGTCCAGCTCGGCAAGCGGCACGACCTGGTTCACCAGCCCGCGCGCCAGCGCCGTTTCAGCATCGATGAAATCGCCGGTGACCAGCATCTCGAACGCGGGCTTGCGGCTGACATTGCGCGACAGCGCCACGGCCGGCGATGAGCAAAACAGGCCCGCGTTGATGCCGGAGACCGCAAAGCGCGCTTCACTGGCCGCGACCGCCAGGTCGCACATCGCGACCAGCTGGCAGCCCGCCGCGGTAGCGATGCCGTGGACGCGCGCGATCACCGGCTGCGGCAGCGTCTGCAGACGCCGCATCACGCGCGCGCAGTCCGCGAACAGCCGCTGGTAGTACTCCAGGCGCGGGTTGGCCCGCATCTGTTTCAGGTCGTGTCCCGCGCAGAAAGCCTTGCCGGCGCCCGCGATCACGACCACGCGGGCCGACCGGTCGGCAGCGATCCGATCCAGCTCGATCTCGAACTGCGCCAGCAGCTGCTCGGACAGCGCATTGAACTGCTGCGGCCGGTTCAGCGTCAGCCGCACGACACCGGCTGCAGTGCGCGACAGCACGACCGGTTCCACACTGGAAGGTGAATCGGGTGCGTTCAATGTGAACTCCTATCCTACGTGCCCCAATCAGAGCCGAGCCAGCACGCGCACATGGGCGACCACGCTGCGGGCCAGCGCGCTCAGGTTGTAGCCTCCCTCCAGCGAGCTGACCACACGGCCCTGGCCGTGGTGCGCTGCCACCTCCATCATGCGCTCCGTGATGTAGGCATAGTCAGACTCCACCAGGGCCATCTGACCCAGGTCATCTTCGCGATGCGCGTCGAACCCGGCCGAAATCATGATCAGCTGCGGTTCGAATTTGGTCAGGCGCGGCATCCAGATCTCGTCGACCACGGCGCGCACTTTCACCCCGCCCGTTCCGGCCGGCAGCGGGACATTCACCATGTTTTTCGCGGGATGTTCGGTGCCGGAATACGGATAGAACGGATGCTGGAAGAAACTGGCCATCAACACCCGTTCGTCACCGGCGAAGATTTCCTCGGTTCCGTTGCCGTGGTGAACATCGAAGTCGATGATGGCAACCCGCTCCAGACCATGATGCTCCAAAGCATGCAGTGCACCGATCGCGATGTTGTCGAGCAGGCAAAAACCCATCGCGGCACCTGGACGCGCGTGGTGTCCCGGCGGGCGCACCGCGCAGAAGGCGCTGGCGAGCGCGCCGTCGATCACCCGGTCGGTTGCTTCCACCACCGCGCCGGCCGCGTGCAGGGCGGCCTGCCAGGTCGATGGGTTCATCGAGGTGTCCGGATCCAGCGCCACATACCCGCGCTGGGGCGACCGGGTTCGCAGCTGCTCGACGTATTCCGGGCTATGGGCCCGGATAATGGCCTCCATCGGAGCGGGCGGGGCCTCAATGACCTCGAGGTAGGGCAGCAGCCCGGATGCGATCAGCTGGTCCTGGATCGCCGTCAGCCGGGCGGGGCATTCGGGGTGCCAGTCGCCCATCTCGTGGGCTGTGCAAAACGGATGGGATAACAACCCGGTCGGCACCTTCGGCCTCCTGGTGTCTTTAATGGTATAGAGGGTCCATGTTAGAGAAAATTCGTGATTGCGCCAGCCGGATCGGGACAATCATCGTCGGCAAGGAACTGCAGATCCGGCAGAGCCTGACCTGCCTTCTGGCGGGCGGCCATCTGCTGATCGAGGATGCCCCGGGCGTGGGCAAGACGACGCTGGCCCACGCGATCTCGATGTCGCTGGGGCTGCCGTTTCGCCGGATCCAGTTCACCAGCGACCTGCTGCCGTCGGACGTGATCGGCGTGTCGGTGTACGACCGCAACAGCGGGCAGTTCGTCTTTCATCCGGGACCGGTCTTCTCCGAAGTGCTGCTGGCCGATGAGATCAACCGGGCCAGCCCCAAGACACAAAGCGCGCTGCTGGAAGCGATGGAGGAGAGCCAGGTGTCGGTCGACGGCCTGGCGCGCCCGCTGCCGCAACCATTTTTCGTGATCGCAACGCAGAATCCGCTGCATCAGATCGGCACCTTTCCGCTGCCGGAGTCCCAGCTGGATCGATTCCTGATGTGCATCTCGCTCGGCTACCCGGATCGCGAAGCCGAGCGCCAGTTGCTGGCCGGCGAGTCACGGCGCGACCTGTTGAAGTCGGTTTCCGCGCTTGCCCGCAGCACCGACCTGCTGACGGCGCAACACGAGGTCAAGAAGGTGTTCTGCTCGGAGGCGCTGCTCGATTACGTGCAGGCGCTGCTCGCGCACACGCGCAACTCGAGCAAGTTCTCGGAGGGCCTCAGTCCCCGCGCCGGGCTGGCGCTGCTGGCCGCCGCGCGCGCCTGGGCCTGGTTGGATGCGCGCGACCACGTGATTCCGGAAGACATACAGAATGTCCTTCCCTCGGTCGCGAGCCACCGCCTGCGCGGCAACAGCCGCGATGGCACCAAGGCGCTGCACGGGCGCGAGCTGGCGGCGCAGCTGATCGAAATCGTTGCCGTGCCATGAGGCTGCGCCCTCACCCCCTCCCCTCTCCCGCTGCGCGGGCGAGGGGCGATCGGGTGCCGCAAGCGCACAAGCCGTGAGCGCTCTGCCCCAATCGCGTCTGCTGGCGGACTGGATCGAACGGTACCGGGGCGCCGAAACGGGCGATGTGCTGCTGGACCGGCGCCACATCTATATCCTGCCGACCCGCACCGGCCTGGTGTTCTGGCTGGTCGTGTTCGTGCTGCTGATCGGTTCGATCAATTTCTCACTGCAGCTGGGGTATCTGCTCACCTTCACCATCGTCAGCATGGCACTGGTGGGCATGTACCACACGCACCGCAACCTGTCGGGACTGACGATTCGCGGCCAGAGGGCCGACCCGGTGCATGCCGGAGACGTCGCATCGTTCGAGCTGACGGTGAGCAATCCGTATCCGACCGAGCGCTACGCGCTGAACTTCAACTTCATGCTGCCGGCCCGGCGCCGGCGCATTCCCGACAGGGCCCCGGAGGAGCCGATGCCCGGAACCTGGGTCGACGTGCCAGCGGGCAACGTCAGGCGGGTCGGCGTCGCGCTGCCGACCAGGCGGCGCGGCCGCCGCGATTGCCCTCGGATCCGGCTGTCGACGCGCTTTCCGTTCGGCCTGTGGGAAGCCTGGTCGTATCTTCGGCCCGACCTGTCGGCCGTGATCTATCCATCGCCGGAGAGCGACGCGCCGCCGTTGCCGCAGGCCGGAACCGGACACGAGGAGTCCAGCGGCATCACCGCCGGCGGCGACGAGTTCTCCGGCGTGCGTCCGTACCGGCCGGGCGACCCGCAGAAGATGATCGCCTGGCGGCTGGCGGCGCGCAGCGACGAGTTGTCGGTCAAATTCTTCGATTCCACCGGCGGCGGCGACGTCTGGCTGGACTTCGGTTCGCTGCCGCCGAACCTGAGTGTCGAACATCGCATCTCCAGGCTGGCCCGCTGGGTGCTGATGGCCGAAGCCGCAGGCCTGTCGTACGGGCTGCAACTGCCGGCGTCGCAGGTCGAGAAGGGACGCGGGCACGAGCACAGCGAGCGCTGCCTGGAAGCGCTGGCGCTGTTCGAATCCTGAGGCCATGACAGCGATCCCCGCCTCGGCATCACGGCCACACCCACGCTGGTCGGCCAGGCGACGGCTGGCCTGGTGGCTTCAGCCCCAGGTTTCCAGCGGCGCGCGCGATCGGCGCGACGTCGGGATTTTGCTGATCGCCGTGCTCATCGCGGTGGCCCCTCATTTCCTGCACCTTCCGTGGTGGTCGATTGCGCTGATCTGCCTGCTGTGGTTCTGGCGCGCCTGGTTGACGATCGCGCGGCGACCCCCACCCGGACGGATCGCGATGATTCCCCTGCTGGGGACCGCCACGGTGCTGGTGTGGCTGCAGCACGGTTCGATCGTCGGGCACGAGGCCGGGGTCAATCTTCTTGTGTTGCTGATTGCGCTGAAACTGCTGGAGCTGCGCGGCCGGCGCGACATGAACCTGATCGTGTTCCTGACGTTTTTCGTGCAGATCACGCTGTTCCTGTATCAGCAGGGCCTGCTGGTGGCGCTGCTGTCGATCTGCACGACGCTGCTGCTGTTTTTCATCCTGCTGAGCATCAACCTGGCCGACACCGACTTGACGGCCCGGCGCAAGTCGGCGCTCGTGCTGGGCATGTTCGCCAAGTCGCTGCCGCTGACCATCGCGCTGTTCCTGCTGTTTCCCAGGCTGCAGGTGCCGCTGTTCGCGTTCTCCCGCGCCGATCTGTCCTCCACCACCGGATTGTCCGATTCGATGTCGCCCGGAGCGATCAACCGGCTGATCGAGTCGGACGCGGTGGCCTTGCGCGCGAAGTTCGAGGGACCGCTGCCGAGCCCCGACCGGCTGTACTGGCGAGGCCCGGTGTTCGGCCATTTCGACGGGCGGACCTGGACAGGCCAGAACCATCTGTCCCTGCCCAGCATCGACCGGACTCTGGTGCGAGTGGATCGGTCGAGCGCGATCGAGTACACGGTCACGATGGAGCCGACCAACCGGAACTGGGTGCTGGCGCTGGAGCTGCCGGCCGTGGTCCAGACCAGCGACTTCCGATCCTTTCTCTCCATCGATCTTCAGCAGATATCGTCGGACAACAGTTTCAGGGATCGCGTGCGCTACCGGGTGCTCAGCTACCCCGTCTTTCAGGTCGGCCCGTTCGAGTCGGACCCCGCCGAGCTGAGGCAGTGGCTGCAGCTGCCGGAGCGGTACAACCCCAGGACACTCCAATTCGCCGCGGACCTGCGCAACCAGATCGTCGATCCGTCCGCACCCGATCCGCACGCGCGCGATCCGGCGCTGATCGATGCCGTGCTGAATCACTTCCGGCGCGGCGGATACCACTACACGCTGCGGCCGCCGGCGCTCGGGCGCGATTCGATCGACGAGTTCCTGTTCGAGACCCGCTTGGGCTTTTGCGAACACTACGCGGCCGCGTTCGTGGTGCTGATGAGAGCGGTCCACATTCCGGCCCGTGTCGTGACCGGCTACCAGGGCGGCGAGATCAACCCGGTCGATGGCAATCTGACGGTGCGCCAATCCGACGCGCACGCGTGGGCCGAAGTCTGGCTGCCGGGCCGCGGCTGGAAGCGGGTCGATCCGACGGCGGTGGTTTCGCCGGTCCGGATCGAACAGGGCGAAGCCGAGCTGGCGAGCCAGTACGGACTTTCGCGCTACCGCGGCGCCGGGGGCCTGCTGGGATGGGTCGGAACCTTTCGGATGAACTGGGAGGCGGTCGAGAACCTCTGGAACCAGGCGGTGCTGAACTACACGGCCGATCGGCAGCGATCGCTGATTGCGCACCTGGGCGTGGTGCCGTCCTGGCGCAACCTGTCGATCGCCTTCGCGCTGACCATCACCGTGCTGCTGGCGGCGCTGGCGGTGGTGTCGCTGCGCCATCGCGAGGTGCGCGACCCATTGTCCCAGCTGGTGGCCCAGCTGCGGATGCGCCTGGAACTGGCGGGACTGGGCGCTCCGGCCAGCGAGGGCCTGTCGGATCTGAAGCGACGGCTCGCCCCCAGGTTGCGGCCGACCCAGGTCGAAGAGGCCTGCGCCTTGCTGCAGGCGCTGGAAGACGCGCGATACCGGCGCGCCAGCGCCTCACTGAGGCCCTCCGAGCTGCGCGGCTTGCGCGCCCGGGTCCGGCGTTTTCGGCCGCTGGTCGACCCTCACCCCCTCCCCTCTCCCGCTGCGCGGGCGAGGGGCGATCGAT
>DATKFG010000062.1:0-6482 GCA_035511515.1 Burkholderiaceae bacterium
CCCGCTGCGCGGGCGAGGGGCGATCGATTGCCCCAGGTTCAAAGTTGTTCCAAAGGTACGCCCTATCGCCCCTCGCCCGCGCAGCGGGAGAGGGGAGGGCTCGCCCTGCGAAGCCGGGCTACGCCCGGCGAAGCATGGGGGTGAGGGCCGCTTTTCAGGCGCCGCTGCCGCGCCGCTGCAGTTGCTGCAGCCGTGCTTGCGCCCTCGGAAGGTTGCGCCGCACGACTTTCTCGGACCATCGCTCGGCCCGCTTCACCAGTTCGCGCGAGCGCGTCAGCGAGGGCAGCATCGACACCGCCACGTGCACGTCGTTGATCTCGCCCAGCAGCTGCTGCAGCCGCGACAGTGCCTTCAGCCGGCGCGCCGGTGCGCCGCCCGACAGCAGCGGAGCGAGCAGCTCGAGCGCATAGCGCTGCCTCTTGGCCAGAATCCGCAGCCGGTGCCGTCCCTGGGGCGGCAGCGCCGGCAAGTGGCGCCCGGCCGCAATCACCCGCCCGTGGCCGCGCTCGATCGCGCGCCGGGCCCACTGCGCCAGTCGGTCCGCGGTCGGGATGGCCGGCTCCTCGGCCCAGCGCAGCAAGCGCAGCGCCGTGCGCGCAAAGCGCGCGCTGTCGAGCACGGCGCGCAGCCGCTGCCGCTGCCGCTGCTGGCGAGCGAGCGCCCGCGCCATCAGCCGGGCCCAGGGCTCCTCGTCGCCACCCTGGGCCGCCCGGCGCAGCGACGGCAGGCTTTGCGTGAGCAGCACGTCCCAGTCGCGCATGGCCCCGAAGCAGTCGGCCATCCAGCGCAGATCCTGTGCGACCGGGTCGTCGGCGGCCGTGGCCACGCCCAGCACACGCAGCGCCGAGCGCGTGCGGCGCAGCGCAACGCGCGCCTGATGCACGTATTCCGGATCGTTGCCGAGCGAGGCGCCGTGCGCGTTGGCAAGCACCCGTTGCACGCCATTGCCCACGATCCGGCGGGCAACCTCCAGATGGGTTCGCCGCGGCTGCAACAATGCCGAAAAACCCTCCGGGTCGGCGTGAGTCGGCCCGGCCGCGCCGCGTTGCGCCAGCCGGTAGCCGCGCGTGGCCTTGGACTCGACCGCGGGTTGCAGCGCGAGCGCCCGGCGTCCGCGCCCGCTCAGATCCAGCGCCAGGTCGAAAACCGCCGAGACCGAACCCTCCCGCAGTTCCAGCTCGAGCTCGCAGATCGGCTCGGCGCGCCGGCCGGCCCGCAGGGTGCCTTCGTCCAGCGCGACGTCGATCAGAGCGCCCTGAAACCGTACCTGGCGCACGGTGCGCTCGAAGCGGCTGCGAAACACTGGAACGAGGCGGGCCGGCCGCGCTGCGAGCAATTGCGTCAGCGGCGAGTCGGCCAGGCTCTTCAGGTGCGGGCGCGGGCCGGGCACGACCGACTCCCATTCGCGCCGGCGGCTGAGCGCGCCTGGCTCGTCGGCGCACTTGAACGTCTGAACCCAGCCCGCCCCCGGGCCCTCGCCGATGCGCCGCACGCGCAGCGCGCAGCGCTGCGATGCCAGCCGCCGGTCGGCGGTGTCGAAGTACACGCTGGTGAGCTTCACGGCGCGCTGGGCGCCGTATGCGTTCAGCCTGCGGCGCACCGCCTCGCGCGCTGCCGGCGGCACAGCCAGCTTGAGCTCGATTTCCATCGCGGGCCCGGACGGCACAGCGGCCGTGCCGACCGGCGTCGGCTCGGGCCGCGGCGGGGCGGCCGTGCTCGTGCGTGGCTGCCTCATGGTGTCGCTGCGCCGCCCGCCCGCCATCCAACGCCAGCCAGCAAGGCCGCCGCGGCGCACAGCGCGCCGGCCGCGGCGAAGCACACGCCATAGCTGCCGCTGGCGCGCTGCAGCAGGCCAAATGCCGGTGGCCATACGACCGAGCCCACGAACGTCAGGAACAGGCTCCCCCCGGTGGCCGCGCCGGCCTGTCCGGATGGAGCCCTGCGTGCAACCTCCGACAGGAACACACCGTTCCAGCCGATCGCTGTCGCACCGAGCAACGCGCACGACCCGTACACCGCCAGCGCTGGCCAGCCCGCCTCGAATGCGGCGGCCAGCGCGCAGCCGATCGCCATCAGCACGC
This sequence comes from Burkholderiaceae bacterium, assembly GCA_035511515.1. Lineage (GTDB taxonomy): Bacteria > Pseudomonadota > Gammaproteobacteria > Burkholderiales > Burkholderiaceae_F > VBCK01. The sequence goes on from DATKFG010000062.1 coordinate 2,082, forward strand.
CCAGCACCTGCAGCGTGCGGCGCGCCGGCAGCCAGCGATCGGCCACCACGCCCCACGCGATGCGCCCCGCCACACCGGCCAGGTTGGCCGCCGTCAGGGCCGCGCCCGCCGCGATCCACCCGTAGCCGAGCCCCTCGACCAGGTAGGCCACGATGAAGCTCGAGGTGCAGTTCTGCAGCCCGGAATAGATGAATGAAAGCGCCGCCATCGAGCGCAACGGTCGCGACGCGACGACCAGCCGCAACCCGGACAGCAACGCGCCGGAGCCGGAACGCGCCGCGGGGTCGCGATCGTGGTCCAGCGCCGCGCGCAGCGGTTGCACCGCGACCGCGCAGGCCAGACACAGCCCGGCCACTGCGCCCAGAGCCGCCTTCCACCCAAGCCACACCGTCAGCGCGGGCACGAGAATCCCGGCCAGCGCCACGCCGGCCGGCACTCCGGTCTGCTTGATCGAGAACGTCAACGCGATGCGATCCGGGCGCGTCGAGCGTGCCAGCATGTGGCTGGAAGCGGGCGTGATCGGGCCATAGCCCAGCCCAAGCAGCACCGCCGAGGCGGCCAGCGCCGGCGCCGTCCCTTCCAGGCCCAGGACCATGCCCAGCGCGCTCAACACCAGCGACAGTTGCGACACCCGCAGGGCGCCGATGCTCGACACCAGCGATCCGCTGATCAGCGCGGCGGCGGCCGATCCGAGGTAGACGAGCGAAATGTAGGTGCCGACCATCGAGGCCGGCCGCCCGGCAGCCGCTGCAACGGCCGGCGCGATCGACGGAACACTGAGCGCCGCCAGCGCCGACATCACCTGGATCGCGGTCGTCGCGGCCAGCGTGATGGCCGGGCCGGGCAGCGTCAGGCGCGTCGTACCGGCTGGCTCGGGCGGCCCTGGGCGAGCACTTTGCATCGTCTAGGGCGAAGCCTATACTGGACCAACAGCCTCGCGGTGTCCTCTTGCGCGGTGATCCGCGGCGCGAGGCGGATGGGGGATGCGATGAAACTGATGCGGGCAATGTTGAGCGTCATGGTGTGCGTGTGCGCGAACGTGGTGCTGGCCGGCTGTGCATCCAATGTCGCTGACAACGAGTCGGTACTGGGTCCGGGTGTGGACGAAAAGCGCGTGGCCCAGGTTGAGGCCGCCGCGCGCCGTGCCAATGTTGATGTTCACTGGATCAATTATCCGCGCAAGTCAGGGCAATGAGCAGTGGGCGCCGGTCACGACTGCCGGCGCCGCCTGCACCGGCCACGCCGACGTGGCAAACTGTCGGCATGAGCGGTCTTGAACGCGCGCTTCGGATCCTGATTGTCGATTCGCATGGACAGCCGGTCCGCTGGGCCGCGCTGACCCGCGCCGCACGCTACTACGCCTCCGGCAAGGTCGTGACCGATCTGGGCGAGAACCTGTTCGCGATGAACGGCGGCTACCAGGAAAGCTCCGGGCTTCGTTCCGAATTCGTTACCAGTTCGATCGTGATGATCCGCGGCCGGCACCGCTTGCCGGTCGAACACGCGCACGTCGGGTTGACCAAGCACCGGCTGTTTGCACGTGACCGCCATGTGTGCGCCTACTGCGGCGGACGCTTCGTCGAAGGCGACCTGACGGTGGAACACATCGTCCCGGTGTCGCGCGGCGGACGGCACGACTGGACCAACGTGGTAACCGCCTGCCGCTCGTGCAATACCCGCAAGGGCAACCGCCGGCCGGAAGAGGCGCGCATGCCGCTGCTGTACGTTCCGTACGCGGTGTCCCGCAACGAAGGGTTCATCCTGAGCAACCGCCGGATCCTGTCCGACCAGATGGCGTTTCTGCAGGCGACCCTGCCGAAGCACTCACGCTGGGCCCACGCCTGATTCGCCTTCGCTCGCTACGCGAGCGAAGGCGAATCAGGATCACCCAAGCCGCGAGCGCAGCAGCCTGAAAAACGGGCCGACCGGCTCGGCCCGCACGTAAGCGTCGTGCTTGAACGAGCTCTGCACGGCGGCCGGCTGCAGCACGCAATCGACGGTTTCCGCGCCGCCCCCGATCACCGCCCACAAGGTGGCGCCGGATACGCCGTCGAGCGCCGGCGCGTGGATCTGCAGTCCGTCGGCGCGGCGGGCGACGCGCCGGTAGCTGACTTTCAGATGAGCGCCCCACGGCTCGCCGCGCGCGAACACCACCACGGGGCGGGCATGCAGCACCGCTCCGACGCGCCGCATCTGTGCGTACGGGAAGCCTGCGAACACGTACGTGCGGGCCCGCACCTCCGAGGCCAGCGACTCGAAGGGCGCCGCCTGCCAGTGCCGGCGCAGCAGTCCGGCGCTGCGGCGGCATCCGATCCGGATCGCCGCCAGGTCAGCCTCAGGATCGACCAGCACACGCGGTCTGGCCGCTTTCAACCAGAGGATGCGGCCGGTGTCGCCCAGCGGCAGGCCCAGGTCGCCGGCGCTGGCTCCGTCGTCGAACAGGTGGCGGCAGGTCAGCAGCAGCAGCGAGGTCCCCAGCACGTACAGCGCGCCGCTCGCCAGCGGCTCGGCGCGGCCGCTGCGCAGCGCCAGCACCGGTACCGCCACCCGCTCCAGCGCGGCACTGATGGCGCGCGCACGCGGGGCGCCCACCTCGCCGTCGACCACCAGCGGTTCGGTGCCGATGCGGGTCCAGCTCACCTTTGAACCCCGGAAAACAAGCGGGCCGGCCGGATTGGACCGGTCGGCCCGTAACGATCGCGGTGCGCCCCGATTACTTCAGGTGCTTGCTGACGTACTTGGTCAGCTCGAACATCGTGGCCTGCGCCTTGCCGAACAACGGGCGCAGCTTCTCGTCCGCGTTGATGTTGCGGCGGTTGATCGGGTCCTGCAGCTTGTTCTTCTTGATGTACTGCCAGATCTTGCTCGTGACCTCGGTGCGCGGCATCGGGGAAGACCCGATGATCGCGGCCAGCGGCCCGGTCGGCATCAGCGGCTTCATGAAGGCCGCATTCGGCTTGCGTGCGCTTTTCTTCTTGGCGGCCTTGCGCGGCGCGGCCTTCTTCGCAACCTTCCTGACCTTCTTGGCGGCTGACTTCTTGACCGCCTTCTTCGCCGACTTCTTCGCTTTCTTCGTTGCCATCAAGATCTCCTGTGTGCTGTTGGAAAAGGCACAGCGACAGCGTTCTTGCGTTTGCCCCGAACCGTGAAAGAGCGCTCTCGTTGCTGAGCCGAATACTAGGCCAACCACGACGGGAATCAAGTGTTTTCAGAGGGAGTTTGCGTCCGAAACACGGCGGTTGGCCCGATTTACAGAGGGCGGCGGCCCCGGCGCGGGCGCACTGCGGCTGGCCGGCGCTGCGGCGCAACTACAAAATGTTGTAGTGCCGGGCGCAAACTCACAATATCTTGTATCCAGATGCCCCCAAACCTCGCGTTGGAACGACCGCGCCGGCCCACTGGCCGGATGGCATCGAGCCGGTCCGGATCCGGCCACGGATAGAATCCGGACATGACTCGCGCGGCGCCGGCTCGCCTGCTGATCGCCATCGCGGTGGCGTGCCTCGCCTTGGCGCTCGCGCTGCGCGCGACGGATACTGACCGGGCGCTGTTCCTCGCGATCAACGATGCCGCGTGGCGGTGGGTGCCGCCGGCGCTGGTCAGCTCTGTCACCATCCTGGGCCATGGCCTGGTCGCCACCATGTTGCTGTCGCCGACGCTGCTGCGCGGAACGAACGTCTTGATGGCCGGCTTGTTCGCGACGCCCGTCGCGATGGTGCTCTCGTGGGGGCCCAAGGCACTGATCGATTCTGCCAGGCCCGCCGCGGTCCTGGACCCGGCATCGTTTCACATCATCGGCATGCGGCTGGCTGGGCACAACTCGTTTCCCTCCGGGCATACGATCACCGCGTTCCTGGTCGTCGGCGTGCTGCTGGCGGCCCACCGCACGATGCGGTTGCGCTGGCCCGCGGCGGCGGCCATCGCACTGGCCGGGTTCGCGGTGGCGTTGTCCCGCATCGCGGTCGGCGCCCACTGGCCGTCGGACACGCTGGGCGGGGCCGGGCTGGGCCTGATGGCCGGCGTCGCCGGCGCGCAGGCGCAGCGGCGCTGGCCGATCTCGAGTCCGGCAGCGCGGCTCGCGCTGGCGCTGGTTGTGCTCACCTGCGCCGGCACGCTCGCGCAAATCGATGCGGGCTATCCGATGGCGCGACCGCTGCAGCTCGCGCTGGCGGCCGGCGGCGGCCTCGTGGCCGTGATCGCGCTGTGGCGCGCCTGGGCGGCCCGCACTCGGGCCGCGCGCAACCCCGGATGAGCCAGGCCATCGCGGCCGATCGCCGCCTGCCGGCCGCCGTGCTGATCGCCGCGGCGCTGCTGCTGGTGCCGGCGCTGGGGCTGCCGCCGCTGTTCGATGTCGACGAAGGCGCATTCGGCGAGGCCACGCGCGAAATGCTGGCGAGTGGC
>DATKFG010000063.1:0-68066 GCA_035511515.1 Burkholderiaceae bacterium
CTGCAGCAAAAGGCACGAAGGACGACATCGGAGAGCGCTCGTGTCTTCGAGACGAGTAACGCGCGACAGCACGCATTGATAAAACCGCGATCGCACGGGTGACATAAGCTGCCAAATCCTGCGCGCGCATGCGCCACAGGAAACAACTACCGCTCACATCGACTGCAAAGATGGGCAGCACGCAGAGACAGGAACTTCCAGAGCACAGACAGCACCGACCGCGCAGGATTCTGCTCGATCGCGGCGCCAGCCTTCGACCTGCTGCCAGACGTCGGCCGCCTGCGCGAGCACTCGATGGACTTCCTGTACGGCCGCGAGTGCCCAAATCAGGAGCTCGTCCTACAAATGGCGCGCAATTGGGGCGTGCGGTCCGCCGACGAAATCCTCGACGAGGTGTGCTCCGCGGTCGATCAGTACGGCGCTGTATGCGAGGAGATGGGCGTGCCTGGCGACGATGCGGCCTTGTACCGGGGCAACATCGATCGGCGCCTAAGGGAATTGCGAGCGCCGCCGGGGCCGCGCCCGAGCGTGAAACGTGTGACCAAATCTCGCCATATCTGAACGCCAAGAACTCGTTCTGGGCGCCCGTAGTCAATGGCGGCGACGGGCGCTAACCTACGCAAAGCAGTCATCGCTTGGGTGCAAGACCGGTCACAGGGCAACTTCACAAACGGTCATGAGCGGTATTTCGTGAAAGCCCGCTATTGGGAGATCAGGCTAGGTCTCACCCGTGAAGCGATCGGGACCGACGAAGTGACGGTTGCGACCCACATGCGCCGCAGGGACCTTGATCCGCACGCGAGCCACCCTGATCGGAGAGAATAATGTGGAGCGGTCGCATCCTGCTCAAGCTGTGTTACGTCGCATTCTGGCTGACATGGTTGCCAAGCTGTGTGAGCGTTAGCGCGAAGCAACCGAGCCCCGCCGCTAATTCGCGGAATGAGCGCGGCCTCCAGTACTTGCACGCACGCGACTATGACCGTGCGATCGTAGAATTCGACGAAGCGATCAAACTGGCGCCGGATTTTTACCTGGCGTACATCAATCGAGGCAGTGTTTACGTCGCAAAGCGCGAGCCTGACCGCGCTATCCAAGACTACGACCAGGCCATCAAGCTGAAGCCCGACTCCTTCGGGGCCTTTTTCGGACGCTCCACGGCCTTCCATGCCAAGGGCGACTACGTCCTGGAGATCCAGGACCTCAGCCACGCATTGAGGTCGAAGCTCGACTCTTCCATCCAGACCATCACCCGCCAACCCGCGGACCTCTACGCGGCGGCACTCAATAATCGCGGGGATGCTTATTTCCGCATGAAAGACTTTGAACACGCGATACGCGACTACGATAGGGCGATCACATTGGACCCTTATTTCGCAATGGCATATAACGCTCGCTGCTGGATGCGGGCGACCGCGAACAGGGACCTCGGGGCTGCCCTTGCCGATTGCGACTACGCGTTGAGACTGCAACCGGACGACCCGAGGAGCCTTGACAGTCGCGCGTTCGTGCACTTCCGGATGGGCCAGTTCGAGCAGGCCGTGGCGGACGCAAGCGCCTCGCTGGAGCACGCGACCGGACCGGCCTTGAAGCTGGGAGCAAGAGCGGCAGGCACGTTCTATGTCCGAGGGCTTGCAAAGAGGCGCTTGGGCGACCTTACTGGTGCCGATGCGGACCTCGCCTCCGCCAGGGGGCTCGATTCACAAGTCGACCGGAAGTACGCCGAATACGGGGTCGGCCCGTAGCGGCCTGGGGCGGCTAACCGCCAACCGCCTGTCTATCCGCGCGTTGAACGCTCATGACCGCTTTGCGGCGACAAGTCTAGCGGGGGCTATCGAGGCACCGTCGATCAACTGAACGCGGCGGCTCTTGATCGGGTTCGCTCCGCCAACCTCGAATTCATTCGTCATGCCGGCATTACATCCGTCGAGGCAAATGTGGTTTATGCGATCGCGAAGAAACCCCTAAGGAAGTCTTCAGCCTTGCCGCTCTCGGTGCATCGTCAGGATTGTCGGATATGCCCGTGACTCGCGCCATTCGCACAGTTTGACCAGGAAGGCGCGCCTCACGGCCGTCCCTCGAGCTCGGTTCCCGCGCGAAGGCGTTCCAGGTAAGCCTTGTACGCGAAGGTCCGATCGCGCGCCTTGCCGCTCGTCTCGACGAGCACGCCGATGTTCTCGAGCAGCTGCACGGCTTTGCCCGCGGTTGGTTTGGTCGTCTTCAGCAACTTCACGACTCTCGGGATCGTGATCACCGGGTGCGTAGGTAGTTGCTCCAGCAACCGGGCAGCGATGACCGAGGCTCCCCTCGCTGCAAGCAGGCGTTGACGATCGGCGCTCACGCGCGCGAAGACGTCGCGCGCGGCCGCGACGGCCTCATCCGCGATCGTGGCCACGCCTTCGAGGAAGAAGTCCGTCCAGCCTTCCCAGTCTCCGTTCGCCCGCACCGCTCCGAGCCGCTGGTAGTACTCCGACTGGTGCCGCTTGAAAAAAAGGCTCAAGTACAGAAGCGGCGCCGACAGCACCTTCCAGTGCTCAAGCAGCAGCGTGACGAGCAGACGGCCAATACGGCCGTTGCCGTCGAGGTAAGGGTGAATGGTCTCGAACTGGACGTGCGCCAGGCCGATCCGAACCAGGGGCGGCAGCGGGTGGTCGTCGGCGTGAAGGTACTTCTCCAGATCGCCGAGCAGCGCCGGCACTTGCTCGGGAGGCGGCGGAACGAAGACGGCGTTGCCTGGGCGAGTGCCGCCGATCCAGTTCTGGCTGCGGCGAACTTCGCCGGGCTGCTTGTCGGCGCCGCGCACGCCGCGCATCAGGCGGCGGTGCACCTGATGAAGCAGGCGCATCGAGAGCGGCAAGCCTTTCGCGCTCGTCAGTTGCCCGCGGGCATACTTCAGCGCGTCCAGGTAGTTGCAGACCTCGCGCACATCCTCGAGAGGCTGGCGGTGGTCCAGCAGCGCCTCATACTCGAAAAGATCGACGAGGGTCGCCTGCGTACCCTCGATCTGCGAGGACACGACGGCCTCCTTTCGCACAAAGGCGTAGACGAACCAGTCCAGCGATGGGACCATCTCGCCGGCGACCTCGAGGCGGGCGACCGCTTGCTCTGCGCGCGCAAGAAGCTTCGCTCGCCTGGAGTCCACCTCCAGCGGGGGATTTTGCGGCGGGAGCGGATCGGGCACGAACGCGGCGGCCTCTTCGCCGCCGACGCTGTGCCTGATGGTTCTGCCAGTTGCACGCATTGCTCGCCCTCCGGGAAAGGATTCTTTACCAGAAACAGGCGCTAGTAAAGAGTGCTTTTCTAGCGATTTTTGCTGGCAAAGCTCTCACCAGATGCAGCAACCATCAGGGCGATGTTCTGGCCGAACGAAAGGGCTTAGGTCGCGGCCGGCGCGACCTCAAGAAAACGTGTCGCCGAATTTCAAGTTTTGCGACACAATGCCATGATGCCGTCTCGGGCGTTCATCGCGGCGAACGAAGCAACATTGGAAGATGAAGGGGGTGGATCACTGCAAGGAGAAGAGGCACGATGCCGGGTTCACACGCTCGGCCGGTGTCCAGTATGGATCCTCCAAGAGTCATCGTGGAAGCGTCATCGTTTCAGTAAACCATGCACCAGACCAATCGATCTGTCTCCTTCGCGGCGCCGGTCCTCGCTTGTGTTGCCATCGTAGCTGCCGCCCTGCTGGCTGGATGCGGTGGCAGTGGGGGAGGCACTTCGACCGGAACGGCTAACGTGATGCTCGCCGATTCGCCGTCGTGCGGCTATGACCACGTATACGTTACCCCGGACCGTATCGAGATTTCGTCGGATGGAAACAGCTGGACCACCATCCCAGTGAACTCCGGCGTAGGACGGATCGATTTGCTCAATCTGAACAATGGCACGCTGATTTCCCTCGGGCAAACGCCGTTGACGGCGGGAACCTATGAGCAAGTGCGGTTGGTACTGGCGGCTAATGGCAATTCCCCGCCATGGGCTAACTCGGTGGTTCTGACTGGCACTATCGCGGAAATTGCTTTGAAGACTCCGAGTGGGCAGCAAAGCGGCTACAAGATCGTGGGACCTTTCACGGTTCCAGCCGGATCCATGGCCGACCTAGTGCTCGATTTCAACGCCTGCAAGTCCATCGTCGTGGCGGGCGCCAGCGGACAGTACCTGCTGAAACCGGTCGTGACGGCCATCGCTGAACTGGTGGCCGGCAAGATCTCGGGGACCACCGCTCCTGGCTCGCACGTTTACGCAGAGCAACAAGCGAATGCGGGGCCGGTCATCGTCACGGGCGCCGTGGCTGATCCGACGACGGGAGCATTCTCCCTGTGGCCGCTTCAGCAGAGCATCACCGCGGGTCCGGTCGACGTGGTTATCGTGCCGCCGCCACCGGCGTCGGGCTCGTCGGGTTCTGGCACGTATATCGTGCAGGACGTTCCGGTCTCGGCCGGCAGCACGACCAGCCTTGGGACGCTAAGCCCCTTAGCGGCTGCGCAGATCTATGCGGCATCCGGTACCGTTACCGTTGCCGGCTCACCCGGGGCAGCCAACCTGACGGCGGATCAGATGGTGACCAACACCAGTGTAGCTCCCTCAATGCGCACTTACGAGGTCGCGTCGGGGGAAACGACAACAGGAACCTACAGCTTTCCTCTGGCGGCATCGGGACCGTGGGTGGGAACGTACAGCACCTCCACGATTTCGTTCAATTCGGGATTGGCTACCCCCGGGCCCGGCATCTACAGCATCACGGCCACCGATGCGGCCGGCACGTCTTTGACGCAGTCGGCGAACGTGAGTAGCGGACCGGCGTCGGTCGATTTCAGCTTCTAGCCGCAGTTCCAATCGGAGCCTGGCGGCCGTACGGCCGCTTGCTATTAGATTGCGGGCGTCGATTTCCGCGCACGATCCGGTCGCTCGCGCTGGGCAGTCACGGCACCCCATCCATGGCGGCCTCGAAACCGATGCGCGCCACTTCTCGACCGAGCGGCTCACTGCCCGCAGCCTGATCGACGATCCAACCGTGCCCTGCGCCGATGTCGGGAAGCGCTTCACGCAGCGTCCGAACGACCCGCGCGTCGTCGCCACGGCCCGCCTTGATCTCGACCGCCACCCGTTCGTTTCCGCGGTCGAGCAGCAGGTCGACCTCGGCGCCAGCCGCGGTGCGCCAGAAGTAAGCCTGTGAATGGGGATGCGCGATGCGCTCGCGCCGCACGATGTCCTCGATGACGAACCCCTCCCAGCTGGCGCCGCGGGACGGGTGGTTGAAGAGCTCCTGCGCATTGGAGATATTCAACAGGTGGTGCAAGAGACCCGTGTCGCGCAGGTAAACCTTGGGCGAACGAGTCAGGCGCTTGCCGACGTTGCGAAAGTACGGCGCAAGGCGCCGGATCAGGAAGACCTGTTCGAGCACGTCGAGATACCGCTGCACCGCGTGGTGCGACACCCCGAGCGATGAGCCCAGCTGCGAGGCGTTCAGCAGCCCACCGTGAAGATGCGCCAGCATCGTGAGCAGGCGCCGCAGGAACAGAGGGTCGGCGCGCACGCCGTACTGCGGCAGATCGCGCTCCAGCACGGTGCGCAGGTAGGCTTCCCACCAGGCGCGAAAGTCACCCCTCAACGCGTCCGGCAGGCCGCCTTTGACCCACGCGTCGTGCCAGCCCAGGCCGTATTCGCCGCTGGCAGCCTCCGCGGCCGTCAGCGGATCGAGCTCCACGAGGCGCACCCGCCCGGCGAGCGATTCGGCAACGCCCCGCACCAGGCCGGGCTGGGCAGAGCCCAGCACGACAAAGCGCCCGTTCTCGGAGCGCTTCTGGTCCACCGCGCCGCGCAGCGCGGCAAACACCGCCGGCTGGGCCTGCACCTCGTCGAGAACCAGTCCGGCGCCCGCGGTCTCGTCGAGCGCGTGGCGCGGATCGGCCGCAAAACGCTCCGCTGTGCGCGGATCCTCGAGATCCCGATAGGCAAACCGCGGGAAAGCCGTTCGCGCGAGCGTCGTCTTGCCAACCTGACGCGCGCCGACGATGGCGACCACCGGAAAGCTGCGGGCCGCAGCCCGGACGGTCGGCAAGACGATCCGGTCGAACATGCCTTGTATTTTGGACGATACCATTCCAATTTACAAGCCTGATCGAAGCGGCGCCGAATCGTCCGCTTCGTTGGCGGAATAGCCGAGGGATGGCGAAACATCCGATTGCAGGTCAGGCGCTGGAGCGGCCTGTTGACGACGCCGCCTCCACCGCTACCCGACCGAAAGACCGCGCGAGCGGTTTTTTTCCCCTCTGCGGAGCCTCCGGGAGCCGCGGATCCGGGGGCTGCGCCAAGGACACTACGTCACCTCTTGGGGTACTCCGTGAAAACGTAGTCCTGCTTTTTCACTATCGTGTGGCACGCGAACCCGCACTTGGCATCGTTCCCCTGCGGCGGCTGATCCCTCAGTGTGCCCGGCCTGAACGTATCGGACGCAGCCTCATACTCAAACTCGGCATATCCCCATCCGCCGCTGTCCGCGAACCTCTTGCCATCCTTCACCATGAAATCAATGTCATGGAGGGTACTGGGCACCAGCGGCTGACCGGGGGCCGTCTCGTTCTTTTTCGGGTTCCAATGGATCTTCGCCATTTTGGCGCCGTCGGGGAAAGGCTGGCCGTTACCGGGAGCACCGGCCTTATACGCGTCGATCATCGCGGGGTTCCCGAGGATCACCGCAAGCAGCCCTCCGTTATAACTGACAGAAAGGCTCTGCCAGCCTTCGTATCCCCTGAACTCGGAGAACGCGAGCCCGTTCGGCACTTTGAGCGTGTACTTGTCCTGGGCGGAAATCGCAGCTCCGCTAGCCAGGACGGCGAGCGCCACCCCCACACTGACCGGCATGCTTTTGCCCTTCATCGCCGCGGCTCCTTATCCGGTTAATGAACACACCCATGCGATTAGGCCATGGGTGTTGAATCGCATCCATTGTACGAAGGTATTGCCCGATGACAGCGCGCAGCCCTTCCAGTTTCACCTGGACCAAGCGCCGTGACGGAGATAGGCGACCGGCCGTTCAGGCCGGCCGCCTGCTGCGGCGACATCAGTCCGTACGATTCGAGTTGGTACTTTCTACAAAGCGGTCTTTCGCGGCCGGTTGCTGCGGTGACGGATTGCAGCTAGCGTTCTGTGCACCACCGAAAGGCCAGTCAGCAAGGATCACTCTTCTCCCACGAAGGAGCCTCAATGATTCGTACCATCGCGGCGTTAATGGTTACGGTTGTATCTACCATGGCCACGGCTCAGGCCCCGGCCAACCCTCCCGTGCGAATCCGCGGGACGATCGAGAAGCTGGATGGCCAGGTTCTTACGATCAAAGGAAACGACGGTCAGATCCAGACGGTGAAGCTGAAGGACGATTTCGTTGTGATGGGAATCAATAGAGCAAGCATTGACGACATCAGTACCGGCAAGTTCATTGGCACGACCACCGTCGGCGAGCGCAATGGAGCACTGGTTGCTCTGGAAGTCCACATCTTTCCGGAAAATATGCGCGGTACCGGCGAGGGACACTACGACTGGGACCTGAGGCCGACGAGCAAGATGACAAATGCAAACGTGGCCACCATCACAAGCATCGGCAAGGATCGCGTCCTCGACGTCCAATACAAGGGCGGCGAGAAAAAAGTCTTGGTTCCCGAAAGCGCGGTTATCGTGTCGTACAGTCCGGTCGATCGGGCCGTGCTGAAGCCCGGGGCACCGGTGTTCGTGAATTCGCAGCGTCAGCCCGACGGCAGCTTGAGCGCAGCGCGCGTGAATGTTGGACTAAACGGACAGACACCTCCGATGTGATGTCGGATGGCAGAAGCGCCAAGAAGAAGCCGGGCGCGAAGCCCGGCTCGGCACGCAACGACCCGCCGTGCTATTTGAGATTTAGCACCTGCATGGTCGCGGAGCTGACAGTGCGCCGCATCTTGTCCCGTTCACTAAATGAGCGGTCGGCGGCCTCGACGGAGCCTTCAACCTTCTTGGAAATTGCGTCCCCCTTTGCGATCCACCCGTCCAGGGCTGCCCAATTCTTGTATCTGGTCACCAGGTAGATATCCGGATCATTTTCGCCGCGTGGCTCTACCGCAAGGACTTCGTAGCTAATGACGTCACCAGCCTTCTTTCCCTCCTCCATGGTCTGCTTCCATGTAGTGGCGACGTACTTCATGTATTCGTCGAACTTCCCGTTTGCAGTGCGGATTCCAGCCACGTTGACGACCGGCCCTTCTGTGTACGGATGATCTTGTGCGAGAACGCTGATACTCGTAAACGAAAGGCAAAGAAAGGCCGCATGCGCGGCGAAGCGCTGGTAGCTTGACATGGGAACACTCCTTTTTGCTTTCTACTTGATTCGATTTTCACGGAAAGGCGCGCGCCGTCCGCAGAGCGTCCGTACCGGTGAGAACGGAATGCGATAGCGTGCGGCGCAGGTTACGCCCATTCGTCGACGTGTGCACCTTATACCTCGGCTGCTCGTCGGCTCGGAGGGCTCGAGCGGTCATCGACTGGGCCAATTTGGGAAGGCATCGACGCTGCGCCTCGAGGGACTCCGTCGAGGGCTATAGTTCGACGCTGGTTCAGCATGCGGAGAGATCGTGTCCGAGACTTCGTATCGCATCGTTGAACTTGGATCCGCAACCGGGGCGTCCTCCCTGCACGACTGGTTAGAACGCTCAGAATCCTTGCATCGGCAGCTACGGCCGACGATCCCCCAGCCGTATGGCAGCCACATTCGGGAGATGATGGCCGAAGGCGCGCAAATGGCACTGCTTCTGGACGACCTGGAACTGCGCGCACTGGCCGTGTGGCGCGTCTATCTTTCCACGTACGCAGGGCGCCGATTCTACGTTGACGATCTCGTGGTCGACGCATCCGCTCGCGGCCAAGGCTGGGGCGCAAAGTTGCTCGCATGGCTGGAACAGAAGGCGCGCGATCTGCGGTGTGACACCTTCGCCCTCGACTCGGGGACACAGCGACAACAGGCGCACCGTTTCTATTTTCGCGCCGGGCTGGTCGTGAACTCGTTCGCGTTCTACAAGCCTCTGAGGGAGCGATGAGCAAGTCGAAACGGGGATAGCGGCCCTTTCTCTATTCGGAGGCCCAAGATATGAGGGAAGCGCGGTTCGTCGTCGTTCACGGTCCTGGTGGAGAATCGCGCCACAGATCCGTGACGATTTTCAGGGGGTCACAATGTCCGACGACGATGTGAAGAAGGAACTGGAGCGCCTGCGAAACGAGAACGCCGCGCTCAAAAAGGGCGCTGCTACCGGCATCACCATGAAAGTCAGCGAGAAGGGCGGGCTCTCGGTCTATGGAATGGGGCGTTTCCCGATAACCCTGTACAAGGAACAGTGGCTGAAGCTCCTCGATATGTCCGATGCCATCCGGGCGTTCATCGCGGCGAACGAAGCCACGTTGAAGGTGAAGGGGTAACGTCTCTTTCGAGTCGGGAGCATTGAAAAAGGCCCCGCAAGCGCCGGGGCCGCTCCCCCAGCCGTCTGTGTTCGTGCGTGCCTGGAGTGGGCTGCCCGCTCCCGCCGGAATATTTTCCCCGCTCGGCCGGTCTAGCGAGGTGGAACGCGGCTCGTGTCGACCCATGTCGGCAGGAGCTCGGTCCACCTTGGACAAACACAAACGAAGGGGTCAAAACGATGCAGAAATTCCTGATCCGCTTGCTGCTCCTGTGCGCCAGCTTTTGCGCCCAGGCGACGGTTGCCTACGCGGCATCGCTCGATGAGGCGAAGGTGGCAGACAGCCCGACCGGCGCGCTGGACCCGGTTATCCAGTGGAACAGAACACTGCTGGTGATTGTTCGCACCCCTGGCGCGCAGCCGGCGACGGTTCATCCCACCCGCAGCTTTGCGATCCTGCACGCCGCGATTTATGACGCGGTCAACGCGATTGACGGCAGGCACAAGCCCTACCTGGTCACGCTGGCAGGGGTGTCGCCAAGCGCTTCGCAGCAGGCCGCGGCCGATGCGGCGGCCCACGAGGTACTGGTCGGGCTGTACCCCGCCTTCAAGACGCCTCTGGACGCCGAACTGCAGCAATCACTGGCGCAAATTGCGGATGGAACGGACAAGACCGACGGTATCGCGACCGGGTTGGCGGTCGCGGATCGCATTCTGACTCTGCGAAGCAATGACCACTCCAATGCCTCGCCGATTCCGTACGTTTTCGGGACCGCCCCGGGCGATTACCAATCGACACCTCCGAACTTTCCTCCCCAGCCGCAGTTCACGCATTGGTCCCATGTGGTGCCCTTTGCGCTGAACGACGCAAACCAGTTCCGTCCGGGCCCTCCTCCGAAGTTGACCAGCGACGTGTACACGGATGCCTTCAACGAAATCAAGTCGCTGGGGATCGCCAACAGCACAACCGCGACCGCCGACGAAGCCCTGACCGGACGATTCTGGAACGGTGCCATCCAGAACTATTGGAACGAGATAACGCAAACCGCCTCGCTCGCTCACAATTTGTCCACGGCGCAGAACGCCCGGCTGTTCGCGCTACTGAACCTGAGCGTCGCGGACAGCGTCATCGCCTTCTACGACGCAAAATATACGTACAACTTCTGGCGGCCAGTGACCGCGATTCGTGCCGCCGCCGCCGATGGCAATCCCGAGACGCAGCCTGACCCGAATTGGCTTCCTGAAGCCGGCAAGACCGCTCCGGATCCATCCTATCCAGGTGCGCACGCCGTCATCAGTGCTGCGGCGGCGGAAGTGCTGGATTCATTCTTCGGGAAAGACCGCCTCGACTTTGACGTGACCTCCGAGGTCCTGCCGGGCGTGGTGCGTTCCTTCGCGAGCTTCTCGGCAGCGGCTGAAGAAGCAACCCTGAGCCGTATTTTTGCGGGACAACACTTCCAGTTTGACCTGACGACGGGTCATCGTCTGGGTCGTGAAGTCGCCGATTTCGCGGTCGACCATCTCCTGGGAGCCCGCCAGAGAGATGAAAACTGATGGCCGATTGATTCATCGGTCGGGGCCGGGAAAACCACGTCGCTGGACGGCGGAGCTGGGTGCGGATTGGCGCATTTCGGGGTGCAAGTGAGCACTCAGCTTTTTCCCGGCCGCAGGTCATGCCCCTGCGCCGGGAGGTGTTTGCAGGCGCTCGCCAGGTTCGACGAACTTATTCGGCGTTAAGATGCGGCACTACACGCCGTTTACACCTGATTTGCGCGGCATCTCGAACTCGAATCTGGACCACTGCGCGCGCCGTGAACGAATCGCAAACGCTGACCGACCCGGTTTGTGGAATGTCGGTCACCTTGGCTTCACCGTATCGCCACGTTCATGGCGGATCGATGCTCTGCTTCTGCAGCGCCCGCTGTCTGGACCTGTTCAGCGCTGACCCCAAACGCTTCGCCTCCACCACCGTGGCGAGGGAAGCGGCGCGGGTCTCCGCCGAGGCGCGGCCTGACCGCGAACCAGCGCTTCCCGCAGCCGAACCGCAGGCCACTCACCCGGAGCCGACTCGTCCGGCAAGCGCGCCGTCGGTGCCGCATCCTGCGATCCTCGATGACTGGGAACCGACCCCGGAGACGCTACCGATCCCGCAGTCCTTGAAGTTTCCGGTGGGTCCAACTCACACGGGCAACGCGGCCCCGGGCAGGGCACGGCCGACTGCAACCGGCTGGCGCGAACGCCTCGAGTCCATTCTTCCCGGGCGCGAACAGCGCTTCGTCAGGCGCGTCAGCCGCGAGCTTCTGGACCTGTACCGGACCGTATCGGCCAGGAATGCGCGCCTGCAGGGACGCGATCTTTACCGGGAGATCGTCATCGCGCGCAAGGGCGCCGACGCCGGCACGGCCGAGACCCTGCTCGACCAGGCCGAGGAAAGCTATGCCCTGTGGCCGACCCCCCGCGCGTTGACGTTTTGCGACGTGGTGCATTTCATCGCGGTGTCGGAATTTCTCGCCTCGCATGACGACACGCCCTGGATTCACGAAAATGTGCGGCACGAGGTCGATTTACTGGTTCCGCACAACCTGTGACGCGCCAGGAGCCCTGGCAGGGGACCAGCCCCCCCTGTGTTTAGGGTGACTTTCAGCACTTTCGAGAATCCCCGATCTAAGGCAAAGTAACCCCTTGCGTTTGCTAGTCCGTCCGGATGATCTGGGAGTTTGGACGCGGCAGGGGAGTCACAAAAAGTGGTCTATGTGCTGTTAGTTGCATGTATCTGGTCCGTTGTCGGCGCATTGGGCGTGTTCTTCTTGCGCGCAAACATCAGCTTGCGTAAGCGGCTGGGGTTGACCTTCGCGACATCTGTCCTGTTTGGAATCGTGGGGTGGGTCGACGTCTCCAGCATCTATCACACCACCCGCTCGGATCCGGGCCTGATGGCGAAACAGTCCGTTGGACCGGGATTCGCCCTTGGCAGCGCTGCCGACCACCCTTTGAGATGATGGCCGGCGCCTCTATTTCCAGTTGATGAGGGCCTCGGACGCTTTCATGAAGCGCTCGAACGCCGCATCCAACCGTTGAGCCACCGGAAGCAAATCTTCGTACCGCAAGGTCGAGCGTGCGTTGGCAAAAGCTCGCGCCCACTCCTGGCGGGCAGCTTGCAGTTCACGGTACGCGGCGCGCATTTCTTCCAGGTTTCCGGCGGTCATCGCGATCTTCCGGCGCGCCCCCAGCCGACCGGGGTGCCCCGACCACGATGCGCTCGCAGCCACGCTACGCCGCCCGCCTGACTTCCCACAGGGCAGCATTCCCCCAAATCCACTAGGGATCCTCCAGGAGCCTGCCTGGTTCCTTCCCTCTGATCGAGGTGCCGGCGGGCGTTTGCCGCGGTCTGCCACAATTCCGGGGCACCTCTGCCAAGGGACGATCCATGACTCGGCAAGCCCGTCTGGAAGACTTTCCGCTGCGCTCATTTGACAAGCTGCGCTACGGCGACACCGACCGGCAGGGGCATGTGAACAATGCCGTGTTCGCGACGCTGCTGGAAACCGGACGCGTCGAGATGGCCTACGACGACGCCCGCCCCCTGACGGACCCTGGTTGCGCTTTCGTGATCGCCCGCCTGGAGCTCGACTTCATCGGCGAGATGTTCTGGCCCGGCCGTATCGACATCGGCACCCGCGTCAAATCGATCGGGCGCAGCTCGCTCGTGCTCGAGCAGGCGCTGTTCCAGAACGATAAGCTGGTCGCGTGGGCCGATACCGTGCTGGTGCAGGTCGACGAGGCAACGCGCAAGTCGCGGGCCTTGTCCGAAGAGGCGATTGCGAAACTGAAGCGGCTCCTCGTTGCGACCGCCCGCCAGCTCGAAGTACAAGCCGCGGCCGATGCGGTCACGGGCCTTTCGATACGCAAGGCCACGCTCGATGACCGCGGCGCCCTCGAAAGCCTGATCGCCCATTCGGCGCGGGCATTGACCCTTGGTGCCTACACGCCGCGGCAGATCGAAACGGCTTTGCGGGCGGCGTTCGGTGTCGACACGCAGCTGATCCGGGACGGCACCTTCCTGGTCGCCGAGGCAAACGGCGCCATCGTCGGTTGCGGCGGGTGGAGCCGGCGCCGCACGCTGTTCGGCGGCGATGCCCACGCGCATCGCGACGCGGCCGAGCTGGATCCGAAGCGGGATGCGGCCAAGATGCGGGCCTTCTTCATCGAACCGGCCCATGCACGCAAGGGAATCGGTCGCGCGCTGCTCGAGCGCTGCGAAGCCGAAGCCCGTGCCTGCGGCTTCTCGCGCTTTGAATTGATGGCGATGCTGTCGGGCGTCGATTTTTACCGGGCGCACGGGTACGCCGCAGGCGCCGCCGTTCGATACGAACTGGAACCCGGTCTGACGATCGAATTCCTGCCGATGAGCAAAGCCGCCTAGGCCGCGCCATGCGCCGGCGAGCGGGACCGTGCAGAACCGCTCCCATTTCATTCGATCACCCGCCGGCCTTCTGGTACAATGGCTTTCAGCGGCAATGGACCAGCGCCTGTTGTTTTACCGATAGCAGGCCCTGCCGCGGTCAATCCTGACTCGCTTTACCCACATCGTTCGTCTGCAATCTGCTGGTCGATGAACGCCGCGCTTCCAATCGGGAAGCGCCGGCAGGCCAACCCTGGAAAGTTTTCAAAATGTCTTTTGCAAGCCTCGGCTTGTCCGATGCGCTGTTGCGCGCGGTCGCCGACGCCGGCTACACACAGCCGACGCCCATTCAACTCCAAGCCATTCCCGCGGTGCTCGCCGGCGGCGACCTGCTCGCGGGCGCGCAGACCGGCACCGGAAAGACGGCCGGCTTCGTGCTGCCGATCCTGCAGCGCCTCTTAACCACCCCGCGCGCACCCGGCCGTGCAGCGATCCGCGTGCTGATCATGACGCCCACGCGCGAGCTGGCCTCCCAGGTCGAAGAAAGCGTTCGCACCTACGGCAAGCACCTGAAATTCACCTCCACCACCGTATTCGGCGGCGTCGGCATCCAGCCGCAGGTCACCGCGCTGCGTCGCGGAGTCGACATCCTGGTGGCCACGCCCGGCCGCCTGCTCGATCATCACCGCAGCCGCACGGTCGATCTGTCCGGCGTCGAAACGCTGGTGCTGGACGAAGCCGATCGAATGCTCGACATGGGCTTCATCCCCGACATCAAGCGCATCCTGGCGATACTGCCGAAGAAACGCCAGAACCTGCTGTTCTCGGCGACGTTCTCCGACGAGATCCGGGATCTGGCCAGCGGCCTGCTGCATGCGCCGGTCCAGATCCAGGCCACGCCGCGCAACTCGACCGTCGAGTCGGTCCAGCAGGTCGTGCACCCGGTCGAGTCCAAGCGCAAGGCCGAGCTGCTCATTCACCTGATCAACGAGCAGCAGTGGTTCCAGGTGCTGGTGTTCACCCGGACCAAGCACGGCGCCAACCGGCTGGCCGCGCAGCTGGAAAAGGGCGGGATCACCGCGCTGGCGATCCACGGCAACAAGAGCCAGGGCGCCCGCACCCGGGCCCTGTCCGAGTTCAAGAGCGCGAAACTTCAGGTGCTGGTCGCCACCGACATCGCGGCGCGCGGCCTGGACATCGAGTTGCTGCCGCACGTGGTGAACTTCGACATTCCCAACGTGCCGGAGGACTACGTGCACCGGATCGGGCGCACCGGGCGCGCCGGCGCCACTGGCGAGGCGATCTCGCTGGTCAGTGCGGACGAGATGAGCTACCTGCGCGACATCGAGCGCCTGATCAAGCGATCGATTCCTCGCACCGTGGTCGCCGGCTTCGAGGCCGGATCGCGCAGCCGGATCGACCCGGCCGCCGATGTCGAGGCCTCGCGCCCGGCGCGATCGGCTGCGCCATCGCGGCCGCGCGCTGCGCCAACGCGCGCGCATCCGACCCGGCCCCGCACGCCGGCCCATGCGGGTCAAAAGCCTGCAGACAGGAACGGCTCCAAACCCGCACGCCCGGCCTCCAAGCCGTGGTCCGAGCGCCCGGCACGTCCGGGTGCAGCGCCGGGCCGGCCGGCTTCCGCCGGCCGAGCCAACCCGGGGCGCGGGCGCGGCGTCGAGGCCGACCCGCTGGTGCGATCGCACCTTCCGCCGGGCTTTACCATGGCGCAGAACGCGCGCCGCGGCCGTTGAGTCCTGTCATGGCCTGATGGCCTCACCCGTTCAGACGAGCGCCGGTATCCCCGGCGCTTTTTTTTACCCAGCGCAGGTGACCGCTGTTACAAAGGGAAGCACTCGGCCGCGCGCCCGCGTCATCGAGCGCTCTTTTCGCGCGTTCAAACCGATGGGCCCCGCGCTATACCGGTCACCGATCCGTCGGACCCAAGCCACCACAAGAACGTGCACAGCTGTTGAGAGGGGTTCATGAAGAAACTGTCGATCACGTTGGCGCTGTTGACCGCCGGTTGCGTCGTGTATCAGCCGGTGCCCACGTACCGGCTCCCGCCGCCTCCGGTTGCATCTGCGCCGAGCCCCTATCCGCCTCCGCCGGGTGCTTACCCGCCGCCGGCGCCGCCGGTCGAGTCGGCCCCGATCGCGTACGAGGCGCCGCCGCAGCCGGTGGTCAGCGTGTACGTCGAGCCGCCGATCGAACAGCCCGCGCCGATCGCCTGTCCATGGGCTCCTCCGCCGATGCTGGTCGAAGAGCCCCCGCCGCCCCCGTCCTACGGTGCGGTCTGGATCGGCGGCTTCTGGGTGTGGCATGGCGTGTGGGTGTGGGACTATGGCCGCTGGGCCGAGCCGCCCCGCCCCAGCTACCACTGGGTTGCGCCGTATTACGAGCATCGCGACCGCGTGGTGATCTTCATCACCGGACACTGGGCCTCGCTCGGCGTCGAATTCGTGCCGCCACCGCGCGAGCGCACTTTCGAAGTGGAGCGCCCGCTGGTGGGCGTGGTGGCCGGACCGGCTCCGATCGGGCCCGAGGGCGTGTTCGTTCCGGCGCCCCCCGGTTCGCGGCCCGGCATCATCGTGCCGGCGCCGTTGGGCACGGCTCCAGCCGTGGTCACCAGTGCGCCGCCGGTGGTGAACGTGGGCATGCGGATCACCAACAACGTGAACAGCAACAACACGACCGTCATCAACAACGTCACCAACGTGACGAACGTGACCAACATCACGCACGTGACGATCGTCGCCCCGGCCAGCGCTACCGCGACGGGACAGGCCGTCAACGCGACCGTGCCGGCGCAGGCGCACCTGGCCGCCGCGCTGACACCGGCGGTGCGGGTTGCCGCGCCACCGCCCGCAACGCAGCAGCCGATCCCGGCCTTCGCGCGCGGCCGCGCGCCCATTGCCTTGCCGCCACCGCAGGTCGTGCATGTCAGCCCTCGAGCAGAGGCCCGGTCGATGCAACCCGTGCCGGCAGCGGCGACGCCGACTGTGGCGCCGATGACGCCGCGCGCGGCGCCAGTGCAGAGCGTGGGCACGCCCGAGCCCCGCGAGCCGCTCGAACATCGGGATGTGGTCCGTCAAGCGGCCCCGGCGCCGGCCGCGCCGGTGGTTCAGCCCGCACCGGCTGCGCGTCAGGCAGCGCCGGCGCAGAGCGAAACGGCGGACGCGCGTCGGGCACAACCGCACGCGGACACTCGCGCGGCGCAGGGCGCACAGCCGGCGGTCAGTCAGGGCGATCAGGCCAATCAGGCCAAGTCGGTCGCGGCACCCAAGGCGGCGCCGCCGGTGAAGAAGCCGGCCAATGCGCAGCAGGCCGCAGCCGCCCAGGGCAAAGGCAAGCCGGAGGCACCGGCTCCGAGCGGCGACAAGCGCAAGGCCGTCGAAAAGGAACACGAGAAGGCCAAGGAGCAGGAAAAGGAACGCGTCGAACACTGACGAGTTCCGGGCGAAACCGGCCGGCCGGGTTCAACCGCGGTGCGCGAACGGACTTTCCGTCGTGCTTGCGGAGATGTTGGACAAGCCGCCGGTTCTCGCGTATCTTCCCCGCTGCAATCGTTAAGGTTTCGTTCAACCCTCTGATCGCTGTGCCGGCCCAAAACCTCCTCGGTCCGCGCCTCTTTTCCACTGGTAAACGTACTTGACGCTCGCACGTCCTGGCACGTGCCCGGACGGAACTCCTTTCACATCTCAATCTCAATAACGCTCACGCAGCAAGGACGTCAGATGGCACAAGGCACCGTCAAATGGTTCAACGAGTCCAAGGGTTTCGGATTTATCACTCCCGAGGATGGTGGCAAAGACCTGTTCGCGCATTTCTCCCAGATTCAGGGCAGCGGCTTCAAGACCCTGCAGGAAGGCCAGCGGGTCGAATTCGTGGTCGCGCCAGGCACCAAGGGCCCGCAGGCTACTCAGATCCGGGTGATCTGAAGCGCGCCCGCACCGGCCTGACGCGCGATCGCGCCTAAACGAGGGTCGTTAATTGGCAAAGACTAATTACGCCTTCGAAAAGCGCCAGCGCGAGCAGGCCAAGAGAAAGAAGCAGGAGGCCAAGCGGCTGCGCAAGGCCGCCTCGCACGCGCCGACCGACGCGCCCGAGGCACCCGCGCCGGCCCCGCCTCCTGCGGCCGACAGCGACAAGACCGAATAACACCCCTCTGCCGGGTGCAGAGGGGGCCGGCCCCAGGTACGAACGGCCGACTTCCGAGTCGTTGGCGGCGTCATTTTTGCGTCCGTCTTCAACGGCTTGGGATATATTTGCGCCAAGCTGTCCGCGACCGCCGCGATCAAGGACAGTGCGACGCGGCGCGCGCCGGCCCTGGGGTCTTGATGGATCGCGAATCGGAATCGAATCCGAGCCCGCAGCAGGCGCCCGCCCGTGTTCTGGTGGTCGACGACGACCCGCTGTCCAGCGCGATGCAGGCGCACCTGGTGTCCCTGCTGGGTCACCGCGCCATCGTCGAAACCGACGCCCGACAGGCCATCGAGCGCGCGCTGGCAGGCCAGTTCGACCTGATTCTGCTCGACCTGGGCATGCCGGGCTTGAACGGCTTCGAGGCCTTGCAACAACTCAGAAAGCGCGAGTTGGCCGAAAAGCGTCCCCCGGTTCCGGTGGTTGCGGTGACCGGCTATGCATCGGAACCGGACCGGTTGCGCTGCCTGATGGCCGGGTTCGCCGATCACGTGAGCAAGCCCATCCACGCCGACGCGTTCGAGGCTGCGTTGCGCCGCGCGCTCAGCCACTACGCCAGCGCCCGGGACCCATCGGCCGCCGATACGCAGTCCGATGCCGACCGCCTGCGCGCGACGGTGCGGCGATTGTCGGACGCCAAGCCCCAGGATCGCAGCTTCGGGCCGACCGTGATGGAACGGTTCGCGCTGCGCTCGCAACAGCTGCTGGAAGCGATGCGCATGGCGCTGAACGAGCGCGATGCGGAGCAACTGGCCCGCAGCGCGCGGGCCATGAAGTCGTCGGCCGAGTTTCTGGGCGTGAACCGGCTTGCCGCCATGTGCGCCCAACTGGAGCAATTGATGCCGTCGCAACAGTGGAACGCGGCTGAGCAGCTGCTGGAAGATATCGAACACGAGAACCAGGCGGTGCTGACCGTGCTGTTCGAGTCGGCCCGATGAGCAGCGGCGCGGCCGGCCGATCCGATCCCGGCGCCGAGGACGGCGACGCGAGCCAGGCTTGCGACGCGGAGCTGGTGTCGCACTTCGGCCACGCGCTTCGCACGCCGCTGAACTCGATTCTGGGCTTCGCGCAGATTCTCGCGCTGGACCGGTCCGAATCGTTGTCACCGGCGCAGAAAGAGCGGGTCGACCTGATCCAGGCGGCGGGCTGGCAGATGCTGCGGCTGATCGACGACATGGACGAGCTGTCCCGGATCGACACCGGCCGGGTGCAGATCGCGCTGACGGCCGTTGCACTGGAGCCGCTGATACGCGACAGCCTGGCCCAGGTGGGCAGCCAGGCCGCCACGAGCAGGATCGGCCTGAGGCCCGAGGGCGGTCTGGAGGCGACCGCGCAGGCCGAGCCGGCCCGGCTCAAACAGGCCCTGGTCAATCTGCTGGCCAGCGCGCTCCGATGCGGTCGGCCCGACGGCGTCCTTCAGATCGGCGTGCGGCGCGCCGGCGATCGGGTCACGATCTGGATCGGCGACCTCGGACACAGGATGACGATCGAACAGCTGCGGCGCACGTTCGTCCCGCTGGATCGGCCTGAGCCGCAGCACCGGCCCGGCCAGGGCATCCAGATCGGGCTGGCGCTGGCACAAAAGCTGGTCGAGCGGATGGGCGGCCGCCTGTGCATCGAGGGCGGCGCGGCTTCGGGATGCGAGTTGCAGGTTGTGCTGCGGACGGCATGAAGGCGCTCTCCCGAGAGCCGGTGCGCCGGAGCGACTACCAGCCGCTCGAATTCCGCGTCGAGCGCGTTGCGCTGGGCTTCGACCTGGCCGTGGATTCGACCGAAGTGGAAGCGCAGCTGCACGTGCGGCGCGCCGACCACGGCGGCGGCGCCTCGCTGCGGCTGCATGGCGAGCAGCTGCAGCTGCTGTCGATCCGCCTGGACGGGCGCGAGCTGCGCGACAGCGAGTATCAGGTCGACGAGGCGGGCCTGTCGGTGAACACGGGCGACGCCGGCGCTTTCCTGCTCACGCTGCGCACCCGGATGGCGCCCGGCGCCAACACCGAGCTGCTGGGACTTTATGCGTCGTCCGACACGCTGCTCACCCAATGCGAAGCGCAGGGATTTCGCAGAATCACGTACTTTCCGGATCGCCCGGACGTGCTGTCACGCTACACCGTCTGCTTGCGCGCCGATCGGCAGCGTTTCCCGGTGCTGCTGTCCAATGGCAACCTGGTCGAGCAGGGTCCGTTGCCCGATGGCCGGCATTTTGCGACCTGGGACGACCCGCATCCGAAACCGTGCTACCTGTTCGCGCTGGTGGCCGGGCGCCTGCAGTGCCGCGAATCCCGTCATGTAACGCGTTCGGGCCGCTCGGTGCATCTGCAGCTGTGGGCGGCCGAATCCGACCTGCCCCGCCTGGAGCACGCCCATCGTTGCCTGGAGCGCGCGATCGTCTGGGACGAACAGCGTTTCGGCCTCGAGCTGGACCTGGACCGCTACATGGTCGTGGCGGTGCGGGACTTCAACTTCGGCGCGATGGAGAACAAGGGCCTGAATCTTTTCAGCACGCGCTACCTGCTGGCCGACCCGGCCATCGCGACGGACACCGATTATGCGGAAGTCGAGGCCGCGATCGGCCACGAATACTTCCACAACTGGACCGGCAACCGGGTGACCTGCCGCGACTGGTTCCAGCTGTCTCTGAAAGAGGGGCTGACCGTGTACCGCGAGCAGGAGTTCATGCGCGACATGTTCCAGCAGGCCTTCTCGGATCCGGCCTGCGCGCGATCGGCCTGCACCGTGCCCCGGATCGAGGCCATCCGCGCGCTGCGCTCGGCCCAGTTCGCCGAGGACTCCGGGCCGATGGCGCACCCGGTACGGCCCGACTCGTACCTGGAGATCAACAACTTCTACACGGCCACCGTCTATCGCAAGGGCGCCGAGCTGGCGCGAATGCTGGCCACCCTGACCGGCCCGGCGACGTTTCGACGCGGCTTCGAGCAGTTCATCGCGCGCTGCGACGGCAGCGCCGTCACCTGCGAGGACTTCGTCGGTTCGATCGCCGCCGCGGCCGGGCGCGATCTGAGCCAATTCATGCTCTGGTATGCGCAGGCCGGTACGCCACGCGTTGCAGTCAGCCCGCTGTACGACGACGCCACCGGCTCGCTGGAGCTGACTTTCGTCCAGAGCTGCCCGCCCACGCCCGGGCAGCCCGACAAGGAACCGTTCCTGATCCCGCTGGCCATCGGTTTGCACGGCCCCGACGGCGCCCAACTTGCGGTCCGCACCGACCCGAATGCCCCCGGCGATGCCACCTGCGTGCTGGAGCTCAGCGAGCCGGTGCAGTCGTTCCGTTTCTTCGGCGTGCCGCCCGGCGCCGTTCCATCGCTGCTGCGCGACTTTTCGGCACCTGTCATCGTCGAGTACCCGTACCAGGACGCCGACCTTGCGATGCTCGCGCAGCACGACGCCGATCCGTGCAACCGATGGGACGCGCTGCAGCGGCTGCTGCTCGGACATCTTTCGGCTGCGGTGGACGAATTCGAAATAGGAGGCGACGCCAACCTGGACTCGGCCCTGGTCCTGCTGGTGCGGCGGACCTTGCTCGATGCCACGCTGGCGCCGGCCTTCCGCGAAATCGCGTTGCGGCTTCCCGTCGAGGCTCTGGTGGCGGAGACGCGCGCGATCGTCGTGCCCGATGCGGTTCGCCGCGCCCGGCTGCACCTTCAGCGCCTGCTGGCCAAGAGACTGCACTCGGATTGGGAGGCGACGTACCGCTCGATGCACAGCGAAGGACTGTATCGCTCCGATCCGGTCCAGTGCGGCCGCCGCGCCCTGAAGAGCCTGGCCCTGGAGTACCTGGTGGCGAGCGAGGATCCGTCCGCGATCGAGCTGGCCCGCCGCCAGTTGGCGGGCTCGGACAATCTGACCGACCGCTACGCTGCGCTCGCCGCGCTGGTGAACAGTCGCTCGCCGGACAAGGCCGGGTTGCTGCTGCAGTTCGCGCGCGAATGGCACGGCGAGCCGCTGCTGATGAACAAGTGGCTCAATGTGCAGGCCACCGCGGTGCGCCAGAGCGGCGAGCCGCCCGTGCTGGAGCGGGTGCGCACGCTGCTGCGCCACAGCGCCTATTGCGAGCACGATCCGCAGGCCGTGGAGGCGCTGGTGGTGGCGTTCTGCACCGACAACGCAGCCGAGTTTCACGAGGCCGACGGATCGGGTTACGCGTTCTGGCTCGAGCAGGTCGCGCGGCTGGACCAGATCAACCCGATCGTTGCAGCGCGCGTGGCCCGCGCGCTGAGCCGCTGGCGCCGCTTTACGCCGGACCGCCAGCGCCTGATGAGCCGGGCGCTGCACGAAATGGCCGCGCGCCCGTCGTTGTCCTGTGACGTGCGCGAAGTCATCGGGCGGGCGCTGGCGGCTTGAGGGGGCAACGCGCGCGTAAACTCGGATCGAAGACAGGTCGGTGCGACCCGGGGCGCGCCGCAGGAGGAACTGGCCGATGCCGTCGCTGAGAGTCCTGATCGCGCAGGGCGGGGGCCCGACCGCGGTGATCAACCAGTCGCTGGCCGGCGTCGTCTTCGCCGCCCATCACGGCTGCGCAATCGACACCGTGTATGGCGCCCGGCACGGCGTGCGCGGCATCCTGAACGAAGATCTGGTCGACCTGTCGGACGAGTCGGCCGCCAGCCTGGAGGCGATCGCGCGCACACCCGGATCGGCGCTCGGATCCACGCGCGACAAGCCGGACCTGCCTTACTGCCAGCAGATCCTGAAGGTTCTGAAGGCGCACGAGATCGCGCATTTCTACTACATCGGCGGCAACGACTCGGCCGACACGGTGCGCATCGTCAGCGAGCAGGCGCGCGCCTCCGGCTATCCGCTACGTTGCATCCACATCCCGAAGACGATCGACAACGACCTGGTCGGCAACGACCATACGCCGGGCTTTCCGTCGGCGGCCCGCTTCGTGGTGCAGGCATTCATCGGGGCCAACCAGGACAATGCCTCGCTCACCGGCGTGTACGTGGCCGTGGTGATGGGGCGCCACGCCGGGTTCCTGACCGCCGCCTCGGCGCTGGCGCGCAAGTTCGACGACGACGGGCCGCACCTGATCTACCTGCCGGAGCGCACGTTCGAGCCGGACCGGTTCGTGGCCGACGTGAAAGCGGTCCACGACCGCCTCGGCCGCTGCGTGATCGCGGTCTCCGAAGGCGTGCACGACGCGGCCGGCGTGCCCATCATCTCGAAGCTGGCTCCCGGCGCCGAGCGCGATCCGCACGGAAATGTGCAGCTGTCCGGGACCGGCGCGCTGGCCGACCTGCTGTGCGCGCAGATCCGCGACCGGCTCGGCATCAAGCGGGTGCGCGGCGAGACTTTCGGCTACCTGCAGCGCTCGTTTGCCGGCTGCGTGTCGGACGTCGACCAGCGCGAGGCCTTCGAGGCCGGTGAACGTGCGGTGCGCTTCGCGCTGTCGGGCGGGCGCGACGGCTCCGTCTCGCTCAAACGCGTGGGCCACTACGCGGTCGATTACGAACTGGCGCCGCTCGAGCAGGTCGCCGCCCGCACCCGCGTGATGGAAGACGACCTGATCGCCGCCTCGGGCACCGACGTGACCGATGCGTTTCGTGCCTACCTGCAGCCGCTGCTGGGCTCCGGCCTGCCGGAAGCGCACCGGCTGCGTGCGCCTGCCGTGCCCAGGCGCCTCAACGCGCGTTAAGTTGGCGCGCCACTTCGACGATGGCGGCGTGCCGGACCCGGGCCACCACGGCCACGTCGAGCGCGTGCGGCTGCCCCGAGGCGAGCTCGCGCAACGCCGGCAACTGTTCCGGAACGAGCGCGACGTAGGCGCGCGAGCCGGGCTCGAGCTGCGCCAGGCGCGCGGCCAGGTCGGGCACCGGTTCAGCCGCACCGCGCGAATAAAAGCGCAACGAGGCCGGCGTCCTTGCGCCCCAGTACAGCAGCGCGCCGGGTCGAGCCGCCGCCTGCTGGCGCCACGCTGACACCGGCCCCGCGAACGAGCTTCCATGGGCGCGCTGCGGCGCCCACCCGATGGCTCCGACGCAAACCACCGCGGCCGACGCAAACGCCAGCAGCAGCACGCCGCGCCGCCAGGGTCCTGGCTGCGCCGACCGCTGCGCCAGCTGCAACCCCAGCAGCACGGCCAGCGGCGGCAACGCCGGCAGCACGTAGGTCCAGATCAGGTTGCGCGCGAACGTGAACACGACCAGCGGCGCCAGCGCCGCCAGCAGTGCAAACAGGCGCCCATCGTCGCGCCACCAGGCGCCCGCCCGGGCCAGCCAGGAGCGCACCGGCGGCGCCAGCGCCAACGCCGCGATGGACCACAGTCCGGCGGCGCCGGCCAGGTAGGCCCAGATCGTTCCGATCGGCTCCTGGTGCGCGTTGCCATAGCGGTCCCCGCTCCAGCCGGGCTGCAAAAACCGCATCACGTGCTCGCCGACCAGGAAGTAATTCAGGAACCCGGGCGTGCGCTGCTCGGCCCACAGGTACCAGGGCAAACCGATCGCCGCGGCCAGCAGGCCGCCGCGGACCCACGGCAGCGCCTGCCCGATCGGGCGCCACCGCCGGCGCAACGCAGCCCAGATCGCGATCGGCAGCGCCACGTACAGGAACGCGACCGGCCCCTTGGCCAGCATCGCCAGGCCGGCGGCGATGAAGAACCCGTAGCGCCAGATCGCACGACCCGATCCGTCCACCACGGCGCGCTGGAACGCGACCATCATCCAGGCCGTGCAAAGGCCCAGCGCCGGGTCGGTCATCACGGCGCCATAGCCGATGAAAAAGCCGCTGGTGGAAAGGATCAGGCAGGACAGCAACGCGGCCAGGCCCTCTCCCTCTC
The DNA here is from genome assembly GCA_035511515.1 of Burkholderiaceae bacterium. Taxonomy (GTDB): domain Bacteria; phylum Pseudomonadota; class Gammaproteobacteria; order Burkholderiales; family Burkholderiaceae_F; genus VBCK01. The sequence continues at coordinate 24,812 of DATKFG010000063.1, forward strand.
CCCTTTCCCGCTGCGCGGATGCGGCGAGACCCTCACCCCCTCCCCTCTCCCGCTGCGCGGGCGAGGGGCGATCGGGCGCCTCTGAACTTCCCTCTCCCGCTTGCGGGAAAGGGGTTGGGGGTGAGGGTCGGCGCGCAAGGGCGGCCGCCCAGGTACCGCACAGCGCCAGCACTCCAAATCCGCACAGCAGCGACGGCAACCTGAGCGCGAACTCGTCCATTCCGAATACATACGTGGACGCGGCGCTCATCCATGCGTACAGCGGAGGCTTGGCCCAGAACGGCGTGCCGGGCGTTTCCTGGGGCGTGACCCAGTTGCCGGTCAGCCGCATCACGCGGGCGATCTCGGCGTAGCGCGCCTCGCTGGTGTCCATCAGTGGATACGCGCCCAGCGTGGCCAGGCGCACCGACAGCACCACGGCCAGCAGCGCCAGCAGCCAGCGCGCCGCCGGGCCGCGCGCAAACAGCCGCCGCATCGCGGACGGCTCGGCCGCAGCCGGGGTCACGGAATGATCACGCAGGAGCCGGTGGTGCGGCGCGCGGCCAGATCCTCGTGCGCCCGGGCAGCCTCGTCGAGGCGGTAGCGGCAGGTGACCTCGATCTTGATCTTGCCGCTGGTGACCATGTCGAACAGCTCCTTGGCACTGGCCTCGTAGCGGCTGCGCGGCACCAGGTGCGTGGCCAGCGTGGGCCGCGTAACGAACAGCGAGCCGCGGTCCGCCAGCACCTTCAGGTCCACCCCGGTCACCGGCCCCGAGGAGCTGCCGAAGCTCACCATCAGCCCGCGCGGCTGCAGGCAATCGAGCGACTTCAGCCAGGTGTCCTTGCCGACCCCGTCATACACGACCGGCACCTTAGTGCCCTTGGTGAGCTCCAGCACGCGGGCGACCACGTCTTCCCGGGTGTAGTCGATCGTGGCCCAGGCGCCGTGCTCCTTCGCCAGGCGCGCCTTTTCCGGCGAACTGACCGTTCCGATCAACTTGACCCCGAGCGCGCGCGCCCACTGGCATGCGATCAGGCCCACGCCGCCGGCGGCCGCGTGAAACAGGATCGTCTCGTTGCCCTGCAACCGGTAGGTCTGGCGGAACAGGTACTGCACCGTCAGGCCCTTGAGCATCATCGAGGCGGCCTGTTCGAACCCGATCGATGCGGGCAGCTTCACCACCCGGTCGGCGCCGAGCACGTGCAGTCCGGCGTAAGAGCCCAGCGGCCCGCTCGCGTGCGCGACCCGATCGCCCGGCTTGAAGTCCTTCACGCCGGGGCCGACCGACTCGACTTCGCCCGCCCCCTCCAAGCCGATTCCGTGCGGAAGCGGCGCCTGGTACAGGCCGGTGCGATAGTAGGTGTCGATGAAATTGAGCCCGGCGGCATGCATCTTGAGCCGCACCTGCTCCGGTCCCGGGTCCGGCACGTCGAACTCGACGAGCTGCATGACCTCGGGTCCGCCATGGCGTTCAACCCGAATCGCCTGCGTCTTCATTCCGTTTGTTCCTCCGCTCGCCCGATCGCGCGCGCCCCTGAAATCGTCCGGGATAATACGCGCAGCCCGCACTGCGGCACTCAATCGACCCCCAAAGAACCCGATGCCGCGCATCTCCGTTTACATCATCGCCTTCAACGAGGCCGACAAGATCGAGGCCGCGCTGCGCAGCGTACGGTGGGCCGACGAGATCGTCGTGGCCGATTCCTTCAGCACCGACGCAACAGTCGAAATCGCGCGCCGCTATACGGACCGGATCATCCAGGTGCCTTTCGAGGGCTTCGGCCAGCTTCGCAACGCGGTGCTGGCGCAACTGACCGGGGACTGGATCTTCAGCCTGGACTCCGACGAGCGCTGCACCGAGGCGGCCGCCGACGAGATCCGGCGCGTGGTGGCCGATCCGGCCGCACGCGATGCCTACCTGATGCCGCGCCGAAACTTCGTGTTCGGCCGCTGGGTGCGCCACTCGGGCTACTTTCCCGATTTCCGCCAACCGCAGCTGTTCCGGCGCGGCTGCCTGCGCTACACCCAAGACGCCGTCCATGAGACCTACGTGCTGAGCGGCTCGCTGGGCGTGCTGCGCGAGCCGATCGCCCAGGTGCCGTTCCGCGACCTGGGCCAGATGCTGCACAAGATGCAGCGCTATTCGACGCTCGGCGTGCAGCGGCTGGGCCAGCGCGGCGTGAAGCCTTCGATGTGGCGCGCGCTGCTGCACGGCTGCGCGTCCTTCCTGCGGCACTATGTGCTCAAGCTCGGCGTACTCGATGGCTGGGCCGGGTTCGTGATCGCGTTCGCTAATTTCGAGGGTACGTTTTACCGGTACGCCAAATACGTGGAGCGTCAGCGTCAGCTGGTTCGCGAGCCGCAACTTCCGCGCAGCTTCCGGGACTAAAGCCGACACGGTGTGAGTGACGTTGGGTCGCGCGAGCGGTCTTCTCGGGCCCCGCTCCCGGATATCCGTGGATGGCCAGTGGCCTTCCTGTCTTAAGGGGATGAGGGGCGCACGTGATATCGATTTGGACGATGTACAAGTACCATTTTTGAGCTACCTTGTTACATCCGCGATGAAATAATGCAGCGTGAAATGGTGTCGCACGCGCTCGCCACGCAGTCCTACGAGCCTTCGGCGGCGATGCCGCCCGCCCCGAAGCAGATAGGGCGTTTCGAGGTCCGCTCGGAGATCGGGCGCGGCTCCAATGGCGTCGTGTACGCGGCGTACGACCCGGTGCTCGGGCGCGAACTGGCGATCAAGGCGATCCCGCTGGCCGGCGATAACCAGATCCGGCGCCGCGCCGAGGCGAGTTTCCTGCAGGAAGCCAAGAGCGCGGCCAGCCTGAATCATCCCGGCATCGTGACGGTGTTCGATGCGGGCAAGACCGATGCGGTCGCCTACATCGCGATGGAGCGCCTGTACGGCAGCGACCTGCACGACTGGCTGGCCTCGCGCAACCGGCTCGCTCCGAAAGCGATCGCGTCGATGATGGCGCGCGTAGCCGACGCGGTGCACTACGCGCACCGGCGCGGGCTGGTCCACCGGGATCTGAAGCCGAGCAACATATTCCTGACGCGCGACATGAAGCCCAAGGTGCTGGACTTCGGCGTCGCGCTGGCCCAATACAGCGACGCGCCGCTGACGATGCGGCGCCAGCTGATCGGAACGCCCAACTACATGTCGCCCGAGCAGGCGGTGGGCCGTTCGCTCGATGCGCGCAGCGACGTGTTCTCGATGGGCTCGATCCTGTACGAGCTGCTGACGGGACAGCGCGCCTTCGACGGCAAACACGTGGAGGAAACGCTCACCAAGGTCTCCTCGCAGCCGCCCACGCCGATCTATCAGCTCAATCCGGACGTGCCGATCGAGCTGATCGAAATCGTCCATCGGGCCATGGCGAAGGACCCCTCGGACCGCTACCAGAGCGCCGCCGAGATGCGCAACGACCTGGTCCAGGTGGCCGCGCGCGAAGATGGCGGCCGGCGCGCCACGCTGCCTCCCGAAACCGTGGTGCCGCCGCTGAACCGGCGCAATGCCCGGCTCGTGGTCGCGGCGGTGGCGGTATCGGCCTCGATCGTGATCCTGGCGCTGGAGCAGCCGCGCCTGACGCCTGCCGGCCCGCAGGTGCGGGCCGCCACCCCGGATGCCGCCCTCCCGGACACGGCCGCCGCGGCTCCGGCTGCGGCCCCCGCGCTGACGCCCGCCGATCCCCCGGTCCAGGTGGCCATGGTGAAGGACGTTCCCGTGCGGCCGTTTTCGGCGCTGCCGCTGCCGCGGCCCGTCAAGCCCAAGCCGAAGGCGGCCCGCTCCAACCCGGCACCGGTCGAGACGGTTGCGCTGGCGCCGCCCGCCGCACCGGTTGACGGCACGGTCACGCTGGGCATCGCGCCCTGGGGCGAAATCATCGTCGACGGCAGCTCCCATGGGGTTTCACCGCCCCTGACCCATCTGGCGCTGGCCCCCGGGGTCCATACGATCGAGGTCCGCAACGGCGCTGCGCCGCCGTTCGTGTCGCGGATCGAGCTGCAACCGGGCCAGGCGGTCGAGGTCCAGCACCGGTTCTAGCGGCTGCTCGCAAGGCTTTTCGAGGGACCGCAGCCCTGTCGAGGCAGGCCGCGGCGGGGTACAGTATGCTGGCCCCGAATGGTCGGGGGCACTCGACCGTCGCGATGTCCCAGGCACTGCCCCTTAACCAGAAGGTCATCGGCCGCTATACGATCCTGCGCGAGTTGCGGCGGGACCGCCACAGCGTCTCGTACGCCGCCGTCGACCCGGTGATGAATCGTGAACTGGTCGTCAAGGCGGTGCTGATCGTGCCGGCCGGACCGCCGATGCGCGCCGAAGCGCGGCGCCACATCGAGCAGGCTTTCGTGCGCCAGGCCCAGGCCGCCGGGCGGCTGCACCACCCGAACATCCTGACCGTGTTCGATGCCGGCCTTGGCCATGAATTCGGTTACCTCGTGATCGAGCGGGTGGCGGCCCGTTCGCTGCAGGATCTGCTCGCCTCGGGCGTCAAATTCACGGACCTGCAGTGCGCTGGCATCGGCGCGCGCGTGGCCGACGCGCTGGAGTACGCCCACGGTCAAGGTGTGGCCCATGGCCAGCTGGGGCCGCAGCATGTCCTGATTCAGGCCGACGGCTCACCCAAGGTGAGCGGATTCGGCGGCTGGATCGACGCCGGCACCGAGGGCGATGACGCCCTGACGCGCACCGAGCAGTTCCTGCCGTATTTCCAGAGCGAGGTCACCGACGAGACGCGCCGCCGTGACCTGCGCTCGGTTGCCAGACTGCTGTGCTCGATGATCCAGGCGCGCCCGCATGCGGTGACGATGTCCAACGGTCCGGCCGCGGCGGGCGGCGCTGCGCCACCGTCGAACGCGACTGCGGCATTTTCCGCACTGCTGTCCGACGCACTCGACCCGAAGTCGCCCACCGCGCCGCACACGTCCGGCGAGCTGCGCGACGCGCTGGTCCAGTTCGTGCTGGCGGAAAAGTCCAGTCGGCCGGCCACCGTGACGCTGGGCGTGTCGCTGTCGGCTTCGATTCCGCAGGCCCCGCCGCGCGAGCCGGGGGCGCCCGCGGCGCCGCGCGGCGTGGGCGGCGAACGGCCGGACCTGGTGGCGCTCGCGCTGGAACGTCTGGCCGAATCGCTGCAGTCGGCGCGCGCCCGGTTGACGCGGGTGGGGCCGTGGGCGCGCGAACACCGGCTCGCGCTGTCGCTCGCGGTCGCCCTGGTGCTCGTCGGACTGACGCTGGGCAACCTGCTCGGTCAGCTGCGCGGGGCGCCGTTGCCCGATCCGCCGGCCCCCGCCGCGCACAGCGCGGCCGGGCCGTCCGCGCAAGCGGCCGCAGCGGCGGCCCCGTCGACGGCGGGGCCCGCTTCGGGTACCGTCGTCTTCCGGATCGAACCCTGGGGTGAAATTCTGATCGACAACAAGCTCACCGGCGTGTCGCCCCCGTTGATCCAGATGTCACTCGCCTCCGGTCCGCACCAGATCGAGGTGCGGCACGGCAGTAACGCGCCGTGGATGGTGCAGGTCAACGTCGAAGCGGCGGTTCCCGTCACCGTCGAGCACCGTTTCGAATGAGCGCGGCATCCTCGCTGCGCGTTGTGCTGTTGCTAGGGGCCGCGGCGATCGTGCCGGCATGCCAGCAGACGCCGTCCACCGCCAGCATTGCCGAGCTGTACCAGCGGCCGGCCGAGCGGGCGCTGGTCGACGGCATCCGCCTGTACGACGGCGGCGAGTTCGAGCGCTCCGAAGCGACGTTGCGGGCCGCGGTCGCCGGCAACCTGGCCGACCCTCGCGACGAGGCGATCGCGTACAAATACCTCGCCTTCATCGCCTGCGCGTTCAACCGCGGCACCGAATGCGCGCTCGATTTCACCAGCGCATTCAAAGCCGATCCGAAGTTCAGGCTCAACGACGCCGAAATCGGCCATCCGCTCTGGGGACCAGTCTATCGCCGCGTTGCGTCGGCGCTCGGACATCCCGACAACCGCGCCGGCACCACGCCCAGCGAAGCCAGCGGCGGCCGCTGAGGTCGCCCAGCCCCGCGACCGGGCCCTGCGGCCCAGGGTTACGATTCAAGCGGGAGAACCTGACTCGGGGAGGAATCGCATGAGCATCGCGACCGAATTCAAGGAATTTGCAATGCGGGGCAACGTGATCGACCTGGCGGTCGGGGTCGTGATCGGGGCGGCGTTCGGCAAGATCGTCTCAGCGCTGGTCGAGGCGGTGATCATGCCGGTGATCGGGATCCTGACCGCCGGCAACGACTTCAGCAAGCTCGCCGTGCAGATCGGACAGAACGGCAAGGGCGAGCCCTTGATGCTGAAGTACGGCGTGTTCATCCAGTCGATCGCCGATTTCGTGATCATCGCCTTCGTGCTGTTCGTGGCGATCCGCGCGATCAACCGGCTGAAAAAACCCGCAGTGGCGGCGGCGCCCCCGGCGCCACCGCGCCAGGAGGTCCTGCTGCAGGAGATCCGCGACCTGCTGGCGAGGCGCTGAGGCGCGACTACGCGAACCCGATGCGTGACCGGCGCGCGAGCCGGTCGTCGTTGATGTCGGCGGCGAGCACTTCGTCGCGGCCATCGAGCTTGGCCCGGCCGAAGGCGGCCAGCATGACCCGCCGCATCTCGCGCGGCTTCAGCCGTGCCAGCAGCTCGAGCGCGTCGGCCTGCAGCTCCTCGGGAAACAGCCGCCCCCAGCTGTGCTCCGCGCGCAACTCGCGGTAGACCGTCTGCGCGATCCGGCGCGCACCGTCCTCGTCCGGCGGATCGATCTCGTACACGTTCATCCGGTTCAGGATCGGCTCCGGGATCGCGCTGGCCTGGTTGGCGGTGGCGACCCAGACGATCTCGGAGGCGTCGATCGGAACCTCGGCGAACTCGTCGATGAATTCGCGCGCGGTTTCCGACTCGAGCAGCGTGTACAGGCTTCCGAGGGGATCGAACTGGTGATCGCCGCTCGCCTTGTCGATCTCGTCGACCACGATCAGCGGATTGGCGTAGTCGCCGTTGACCAGCGCCTCGAACACCTTGCCCGGTTTGGAGTTTTTCCACTGAGCCGATGCGCCGGACAGGATCCAGCCGGCCGTCAGCGAGCTCATGCCGACGAACCAGCAGCCGGTGCCGAGCAGGCGGGCCAGGCGGCGCGCGAAATGCGTCTTGCCGATGCCCGGATCGCCCAGCAGCAGCATCGGCTCCAGGTCCAGCACATCGTCGCTGGACAGGCACAGCGCGAGCTGGCGCCGGATATCCTGCAGCGGGGCCTCGAAGTTGGGCATCTCGTCGATCAGTCCGTCGATGTCGGGCAGCGCCGACGGCTTGATCGCGAATCGCTGGCCGCCGAACCGGATCATCTTCACGTACGTCGCGCGCAACGCCTCGTTGGCGTTGCTGCCCAGGTCCTGCAGCTCGTTCAGCGCCTGTTCGACCCGCGGAACGTGGTAGATGTCCTTGAATCCCGCGATCGAGATCGTGCTCTTTACCGGGGCAGGAAGCGAAGCGACTTCATTCATCGGTCAGTCCTCGTATCCGGGCCTGTTGCACCAATACGGGCCTGGCGCGCGGCCTTTACCCATTACAAAGCAAATCGCTTGCCAGCATGGTGCAAAAAGTACCAGAAAGCGGCCGTACAGCGGGAGTCGTCCGTTTGGCGCGGTGCAACGTCGGTCCGGGGCCGTGGCAGATCTCGAATTGCCCGACTTTTGCTTGCCATTGGCGGGATTCGAGGTGCCGCGGGCGGCCTGCCGCGGGCCGATGCTAGACTCCCCGCCCCCCGCACTGCGGCAACCCCGTATCCCCGCACCATTTACCGCCATGGCCGGCCATTCCAAGTGGGCCAACATCCAGCACCGGAAAAACCGGCAGGACGCCAAGCGCGGCCAGTTGTGGACCAAGGTGATCCGTGAGATCACGGTGGCGGCGCGCGATGGCGGCGGCGATCCGGACATGAACCCGCGCCTGAGGCTGGCGCTGGAGAAGGCCTCGGCCGGCAACGTTCCCAAGGACACGGTCAACAAGGCCATCCAGCGCGGCAGCGGGCGGCTGGAAGGGGCGAACTACGAAGAGATCCGCTACGAGGGCTACGGCTTGGCCGGCGCCGCGCTGATCGTGGACTGCATGACCGACAACCGCACCCGCACCGTCGCCGAGGTCCGGCACGCGCTGAGCAAGTTCGGAGGCAACCTGGGAACCGACGGCTCGGTGGCCTACCAGTTCCGTCATTGCGGGCAGTTCGTGTTCGCTCCCGGCACGCCCGAGGACCAGGTGTTCGAAGTGGCCCTGGAGGCGGGGGCCGAGGACGTGCAGCGCGCCGAGGACGGATCGATCGAGGTGATCTGCGCGCCGGGCGATTTCGAGGCGATCCGGCAGGGCTTCCAGAAGGCGGGCCTGCGCCCCGAAGTGGCCGACATCACGATGAAGGCCCTGAACGAAATTGCGCTGCAGGGAGACGACGCGCAGAAGATGAAGCGGCTGCTTGACGCGCTGGAGGACCTGGACGACGTGCAGCATGTGTATACCTCGGCCGCGATTGACGAATAAACACCCTCACCCCCTCCCCTCTCCCGCTGCGCGGGCGAGGGGCGATCCCGCGTGCCACTGCGGACGGCTCACGCACATGCGACGCCCGATCGCCCCTCGCCCGCGCCTTCACATTGGCTGGGGGAGCACGAGGGGGCCAGCCCAGCCCCCTCGTTCTCTTCCTCACTTCTTTTCCGGCCGAAGGCCGGAAAAGGGGAGGGGGTGAGGGCCTGAGCCGATGAAAGTGCTGGTCATCGGCGGCGGTGGACGCGAACACGCGCTGGCCTGGAAGATCGCGCGCTCGCGGCGCGTGCAACGCGTGTACGTGGCGCCCGGCAACGGCGGCAGCGCGCGCAGCCCCGGCGTTCACAACGTGGCCGCGCTCGAGCCCGACGCGATGGCCGAGTTCGCCGCCTCGGAGGCGGTCGACCTGACCGTGGTGGGCCCGGAAGCGCCGCTTTCGGCCGGCATCGTGGATGCCTTCCGGCTGCGCGGCCTGCCCATTTTCGGGCCCACCCGCGCCGCGGCGCAGCTGGAAGCATCCAAGGACTTCGCCAAGGCCTTCATGCAGCGGCACTCGATTCCGACGGCGCCGTCGCGCACGTTCTCGGACCCGGCGGCGGCACGCCAATACATCCGCTCGCGCGGCGCGCCGATCGTGATCAAGGCCGACGGCCTGGCGGCGGGCAAGGGCGTGGTGGTTGCCGGCACGGTGCAGCAGGCCCTTGACGCGGTTGACCGGATGCTGGTCGGCGGCGCGCTGGGGGCGGCCGGCGCGCGGGTCGTGGTCGAGGACTTCCTCGAGGGCGAGGAAGCCAGCTTCATCGTGATGTCGGACGGCCAGCACGCGCTGGCGCTGGCGACCTCGCAGGACCACAAGCGCCTGCTCGATGCGGACGAAGGACCCAACACCGGCGGCATGGGGGCCTACTCGCCGGCGCCGGTCGTAACGCCCGAGTTGCACGCGCGCGTGATGCGCCAGATCATGCTGCCGGCGATCGCCGGCATGGCCGCCGACGGCACCCGGTACACGGGCTTTCTGTATGCTGGACTGATGATCGACCGCCATGGCGAACCGCGCACGCTGGAGTTCAACTGCCGGCTGGGCGATCCGGAGGCGCAGCCGATCCTGATGCGGCTGCGCACCGACCTGGTCGAGCTGCTGCAGCACGCGGTCGACGGCCGGCTGGACCGGATCGAAGCGAGCTGGGACCCGCGCGTGGCGCTGGGGGTGGTGGTGGCCGCGCAGGGCTACCCGGAGGCGCCGCGGCGCGGCGATCCGATCGAATCGTTGCCCGCCGATGCGCCGGATTGCATCGTGTTTCATGCCGGAACGCGGCTGCTGCAGGATCGGCTGGTCACCGACGGCGGACGCGTGCTGTGCGTGACCGCGCTCGGTGACGACGTGCGCGCGGCGCGCCGCCGCGCCTATGAGGCGGTGTCCGAGGTGCGCTTTGCGGGCCAGCAGTTCCGCACCGACATCGGGCACCGCGCACTGCTGCGCGAGCCGGTCTGAGATGGCCTACTCGGTCGAGCAGCATATCGAGCTGCGCCGGCTGTCCGAGATCGCGTGCGCCCCCGACGGCAGCTGGGTCGCGGTGACGGTGCAGCGGCTCGACCGCGAACGATCCCGCTATGTCTCGGATCTGTGGAAAGTCCCGCTCGACGGCTCGGCCGCGGTGCAGCTGACGCGCGGCGACAGCCGCGATGGGGCGCCGTGCTTCATGCGCGACGGCTCGCTCGCGTTCCTGTCGAACCGGCAGCCCAACGAAGCCAAGCCCGATGACGAAGCCGAAAAGCGCATGCAGGTGTGGCGGCTGCCCGCGCAGGGCGGCGAGCCACAGCAGCTGACCGACGAGCCCCTCGGCGTGGACGCGTTCCGCTTTGCGCGCGCGGCCGACCGCCTGGTCGTGCTGGCCCCGGTGCTGCCGGACGTGCCGCCGGATCAGCAGCGCCAGGCCGCTGCCGACCAGCGCAAGCACGGCCCCAGCGGGCGCCGCCTGTTGCGCCAGCCGGCGCGCCACTGGGACCACTGGCTCGACGACGCCCCGCACAGCGAAGCCACGCACGTGATCGCGTACCACGCACCGCCCGCCGCAGCGCTGCAGGGGCGCGCCGATCTGACGCCGCAGGCGCGGCGCGAGTTCGCCATCGAGCCCGACTTCGACGTCACGGTCGACGGACGGCTCATCGCGATCACGCGCGCCCGGCCCGGCGACGATCGGTGCGAAGACACCGATGTGCTGCTGATCGACGCCGATACGGGAGCGGCCCGGGCGGTCGGCTCGGGCCAGGGCGCCAATTGCCAGTGGCCGCGCTTTGCGCCGGATGCGGGCACGCTGTCGGTCGTGCGCAGCCTGCGCTCGCCCCGCCAGGCTCCCCGCCCCGTGCTGGAGTTGATCGACGTGGCCACCGGCGCGCGCGCCCCCTGCGCGGCCGACTGGGACCGCTGGCCGATCCAGCCGGAATGGTCGCTCGACGGCAAGGAACTGCTCACCTGCGCCGACGACATGGGGCACACGCCGCTGTTCGCGATCGACGCGCGCAGCGGGACTGTGCGGCGTTGTGTTCCGGCCCGCTCCGGTGTCTTCGCCCAGCCCGCCGCGCTGCCGAACGGGCGCGTGGCAGCGCTGCGGTCGACCACGCTGCAGCCGCCCGAGGTGGTGCTGCTGGATGCCCAGTCGGCATCCGAACCGCACCCGCTGTCGGCGCTGTCCGGCTGGGATGGCGCGCCGAAGGCGAGCCGCGAGCAGGTCCAGGCCGTCAGCAGCGACGGCACGACGATCGATTGCCTGCTGGTCAAGCCGGCCGGATCGACCGCCCCGCTGCCGCTGGTGCTGTTCATCCACGGCGGGCCGATCGGGATGAGCGGCGACGGCTGGCACTGGCGCTGGAATCCCCTGCTGCTGGTGGAGCGGGGTTATGCCGTCGCGCTGCCGAATCCGCGCGGCTCCAGCGGCTACGGGCAGCAGTTCGTGCAGGCGATCTGGGGTAATGTCTGGGGCGACCAATGCTACCGGGACCTGATGGCGGTCACCGACGCCCTGTCTGCACGGCCGGACATCGATTCGCAGCGCATCGCTGCGATGGGCGGCTCGTTCGGCGGATACATGGTGAACTGGATCGGCACACAGACGGACCGCTTCGCCTGCCTGGTGTCTCATGCGGGCGTCGTGAACATGGCGGCGTTCACCGGCGTGACCGACCATCCGCCGGAGTGGTATCTGGAAATGGGCGGCGAGGACCCGTACCGCGATCCGGAGCAGTTCGACCGCTACGCGCCGATACGCTACATACGCCAGTGGCGCACCCCGACCCTGATCACGCACGGCGAACGCGACTACCGCTGCCCGATCGGGGAGGCTCTGTGGCTGTTCGAGGCGCTGCAGTACCACGGCATCGCCAGCGAGCTGCTGGTGTTTCCGGACGAGAACCACTGGATCCTGAGGCCGCGCAATATCGTGGCCTGGTATCAGTCCATTTTGGAATTCACGGGCCGCCACCTCGGATCCGGTCCCCGCTCCGATCCGGTCTCTCGATGAGCAGCGCCTCGATCGATCCGGCGCGCGTGCGCGAGTATCTGCTGGGGCTGCAGCAGCGCATCGTGACCGAGCTCGAGCGCCTCGACGGCAAGCCGTTCGGGCAGGACCGCTGGGACAAGCCGGCCGATTCCGCGCTGGCCGGCTCGGGCATCACCCGTATCCTGGAGGAAGGCGGCCTGTTCGAGCGGGCCGGGGTGGGCTTCTCGCACGTGGCCGGCACCAAGCTGCCCGCTTCGGCCAGCGCGAGCCGCCCGCAGCTGGCGGGGCGCGGGTTCGACGTGATGGGCGTGTCGCTGGTGCTGCATCCGCGCAACCCGTACGTGCCGACGGTGCACATGAACGTGCGGTTCTTCGTTGCGCGCGCGACCCACGCGGCCGACGTCTGGTGGTTCGGCGGCGGCATGGACCTGACGCCCTACTACGGCTTCGAAGAGGACGCACGCCACTTCCACGGCTGCTGCCGCGACGCGCTGGCCCCGTTTGGCGCCGACCTGCACGGGCGTTTCAAGCGCTGGTGCGACGAATATTTTTTCCTGAAGCACCGCAACGAGCCGCGCGGCATCGGCGGGGTGTTCTTCGACGACTTCTCCGAGCTCGGCTTCGAGCGCAGCTTCGCGATGATGCGGTCCGTGGGTGAGGCCCTGCTGGCCGCCTACACGCCGATCGTGCAGCGGCGCCGCGACCTGGCCTATGGCGAGCGCGAGCGCGAATTCCAGGCCTGGCGGCGCGGCCGCTACGTCGAGTTCAACCTCGTCTACGACCGCGGCACCCTGTTCGGCCTGCAGTCGGGGGGGCGCGTCGAATCGATCCTGATGTCGCTGCCGCCGCGCGTGAGCTGGCGCTACGACTGGCGGCCGCAACCCGGATCGGACGAAGCCAGGCTCACGCAGTTCCTGCAGGCGCGCGACTGGCTGGCCCCGGCGCCCCCGCCGGCTCCATGAGCCCGGATTCTCGCGGACCGATCGGCCTGCTGGGCGGCAGCTTCGACCCGATCCACATCGGGCACGTGCAGCTGGCCGGCGACGCACTCGCCCTGCTGGACCTGGCGCGCGTGCTGTTCATTCCGGCCGGGCAGGCGTGGCAGAAGGGCGGCGCCGCCGACGCCACGCACCGGGCCCGGATGGTCGAGCTCGCGATCGGCCCGGAGCCGCGCTTCGCGCTGGACCGCCGCGAGCTCGTGCGGCCCGGACCCAGCTTCACGGTGGACACGCTGCGGCAGCTGCGCAACGAGTTGGGCGAGCTGCGCCCGCTGGTACTGCTGATCGGCGCCGACCAGTTCGAACGGCTCGATACCTGGCATCGCTGGGAGCAGTTGATCGAGCTGGCGCACCTGGGCGTGGCCGTTCGGGACGGATACGGCGCCTCGCTGAAGCCGGCGCTGGCGGCGCTGAGCGCGCGCCACCTGGGCAGTGCGCTGGAGGTGGCGCGCCAGCCGGCCGGCGTGCTGGTGCCGATCGCGATGCAGCCGGTCGACTGCTCCTCCACGCAAATCCGCGCCCTGCTGGGCGATCCCGCCTCGCGCGACGGCGCCACGGTCGCCGCACTGCTGGCGCCGGACGTGCTCCGGTACATCGGCCAACATCGCCTGTATTGCTGACCCCATGCAATTGAGCCGCCTGCAGCGCCTGGTGATCGACGCGCTCGAGGACATCAAGGGCCAGGACATCCGTGTTTACAACACGACCCACCTGTCGGATCTGTTCGACCGGGTGGTCCTCGTCACGGCCACATCGAACCGCCAGACACGTTCGCTCGCCTCGCACGTGGCCGAGAAGGCCAAGCGGGCCGGCGCCACCGTGCTCAGCGTCGAGGGCGAGGAGGCGGGCGAATGGGTGCTGGTCGACCTCGGCGACGTGGTCGTGCACATCATGCAACCCGCGATCCGCGCCTACTACGCGCTGGAGGAACTCTGGGGCGGCAAGCCGGTGCGGGTACGGCTGGGCGCCGACAGCCGCGGGGGGCATCGGGCATCGGGCGGCCGATGAGGATCACGATCGCCGCGGTCGGCACCCGGATGCCGGCCTGGGCCGAGCAGGCGGTGCAGGAGTACCTGGCCCGGTTTCCGCGTGACTTCGAGGTGCTGGTCAAGCAGGTGCGGCCGCCGCCGCGCCGCCAGCAGCCGCTGGCGCACAGCCTGCGCGACGAAGAGGCGCGCCTGGCGGCGGCGGTGGCCGGTTGCGACCGCATGATCGCGCTGGACGAGCGGGGGGCCGACTGGACGACGCTGCAGCTGGCGCAGCAGATCGGCCGCTGGCGCGAGGCATCGCAGCACGTGTCGTTCCTGATCGGCGGCGCGGACGGGTTGTCCGAGCCGCTCAAATCGCGCGCGCAACTGCGGTTGCGGCTGTCCAGCCTGACGCTGCCGCACGCCCTGGCCCGGGTGATGCTGGTGGAGCAGCTGTACCGAGCCTGGTCGGTTCTCGCCAATCACCCGTACCATAGAGCTTGAGCAAGCGCAGTCGATCGTCCAGGACAAAATCCCACCGACGCAGCACCCGCATGGCTGACATCTACCTCGCATCGCGCAGCCCGCGCCGCCGAGAGCTGTTGAATCAGATCGGTGTGCGTTTCGAGACGCTGCTGTTGCGCGCGGAGCCGCGCCGGCCGGCCGACGTGGACGAGAGCCAGCGTCCTTCAGAGGCCCCCGAGGTCTACGTGGAGCGCGTCGCGCTGGAAAAGGCGATGTGCGGCCAGCGCGTGCTGCTGGCGCGCTCGCAGGTCTTTCGCCCGATACTGGCGGCCGATACCGTGGTGGTGCTGGACGGCAGGATCCTCGGAAAGCCTGACAACGCCACCCAGGCCGCGCACTTCCTGCGGCAGCTGTCGGGTCGCGGCCACGAGGTCCGCACCGCCGTTGCCCTGGCCGCCGCGCCCGGCCCGAACGTGACCCCGATGCTGGCGACGTCCGTGTCGCGCGTCACGCTGCGCACGATCAGCGACGAGGAGATCGAACGCTACTGCGCCAGCAACGAACCGCTGGACAAGGCCGGCGGCTACGCGATCCAGGGGCGCGCGGCGATTTTCGTGGCAAAACTCGAAGGCAGCTTTTCGGGGGTGGTCGGCCTGCCGCTGGCCGAGACCGCCCTGCTCCTGATGCGGGCTGGCATTCGCATTCTGTAGCCGCCGCCCGGTGCCGACCGAAGACATCCTGATCAACATCACGCCGCAGGAGACCCGGGTTGCGGTCCTGCTGGCCGGCGTCGTGCAGGAACTGCAGGTCGAGCGCGCCGCCACCCGCGGGCTGGTCGGCAACGTCTACCTGGGCCGGGTCGCGCGCGTGCTGCCCGGGATGCAGTCGGCCTTCATCGACATCGGCCTGGAGCGGGCCGGCTTTCTTCACGTGGCCGACATCTGGGAGGCGCGCCAGATGCCGTCGGAGCGGCCGCCGCCGATCGAGCGCCTGCTGCGGCAGGGCGATGTGGCGCTGGTGCAGGTGATCAAGGACCCGATCGGCAGCAAGGGCGCGCGCCTGTCGACCCAGATCAGCCTGGCCGGACGGATGCTGGTGTACCTGCCCCAGGATCCGCACATCGGCGTTTCGCAACGCATCGAGGACGAGGCCGAGCGCACTCACCTGCGCGAGATGCTCACGCGCATGCGGATGCCGGACGAGCGCGGCGGCTACATCATCCGCACCAGCGCCGAGGACGCGAAGGAGGAAGACCTGCGGGCCGACCTCGAATACCTGCGCAAGCGCTGGATGCAGATCGAGGATGCAGCCGGCAAGGTTCCGCCGGAGACCCAGCTGTACCAGGAGCTGTCGCTGGGGCAGCGCGTGCTGCGCGACGTGGTCAACGAGGACACCGCCACCGTGCAGATCGATTCGCGCGAGAATTTCGTGGCGCTGCAGGCTTTCGCGGCGCAGTACGTGCCGAACGTGCTGACCCGGCTGCTGCACTACGACGGCGAGCGGCCCCTGTTCGAGCTGAACCAGATCGACGAGGAGATCGAGAAAGCCCTGGCGCGCCGCGTCGACCTGAAAAGCGGCGGCTACCTGATCATCGACCAGACCGAGGCGATGACGACCATCGACGTCAACACCGGCGGCTTCGTCGGAACGCGCAACTTCGACGACACCATCTTCAAGACCAACCTGGAGGCCGCGCAGACGATCGCGCGCCAGCTGCGTCTGCGCAACCTGGGCGGAATCATCGTGCTGGACTTCATCGACATGGCCAATGCGACCCACCGGGAGGTGGTGCTGGCCGAGTTGAAAAAAGCCCTGGCGCACGACCGCACCCGGATCACGGTGAGCCAGTTCACCCAGCTGGGCCTGGTCGAGATGACGCGCAAGCGCACGCGCGAGTCACTCGCCCACGTGCTGTGCGAGCCCTGCCCGGTGTGCAGCGGCCGGGGCGTGCTCAAGACGGCGCGCACCGTGTGCTACGAGATCCTGCGCGAAATCCTGCGCGAAGCGCGTCAGTTCGGCGATGCGCGCGAATTCCGCATCCTGGGCGCGCAACCGGTGATCGACCTGTTCCTGGAAGAGGAATCCCAGTCGCTGGCGATGCTGTCGGACTTCATCGGCAAGCCGATATCGATGCAGGTCGAAAATGCCTACCACCAGGAGCAGTACGACATCGTGCTGATGTGAACTGCTGCCGACCTGGCCGACTCAAAGCGGCCTCGTCGATGGGTCGGTTGGCGCCGAAAGGCCGGCCCTCCAGGTTTCGTACTTGAACGCGCGCCCGCAGCGGGTGCAATGCCAGACGGCGAAGTCGGCCTCGGTCATCGTGGGTGCCGCATCGAAGTCGTGATCGCAATCGGCGTCGCCGGCGCTGGCACGCACCGAATGCTGGCGATAGCGGTCGCAGTCGAGGCGGATCTTGCGTGGCTGATTCGGGCGTTGCTGCAGAGTGGTGTCCATCGGTCCATCACGCCAGGAATCGAAACTCTCGATCGCACTATGCGCCCGAGCCCTCGCGCGACCAAGTGGGACTTTCCCCCGGCTGCCGGCCGGAAGAGTACGACATCGCGATGCTGGAGTGCGCGCCCTCACCCCCTCCCCTCTCCCGCTGCGCGGGCGAGGGGCGATCCAGCACTGCAAGTGCGACGATCTTCTCGGGGCACGATGTATCGCCGCTCGCCCGTGCCTTCACATCGGCTGGGGGAGCACGAGGGGGCCAGCCCAGCCCTCTCGTTCTCTTCCTCCATTCCTTTTCCGGCCTTCGGCCGGAAAAGGGGAGGGGGTGAGGGCACGCGCTCCGACGCGGCAAGCCGTGTTACCCGCCCATCACCGCGAGGTCGTTGTAGACCTTGGTGACGCCCGGCACCGAAGCAGCGACCCTTGCAGCCTCGTCGACGTCGACCCGCGTGTCGACCAGACCTCCCAGGTACACCACATGATCGGCGGTCTGCACCGAGATGTTGTCAAACCTCAGCGATGGCACCGCGTCGATCTGCTCTTGCACTTTGTCGCGGATTTGCGCGTCATCGGCGCTCTCATCCGCAGATTGTGCGTAAGCACCTGCCGATACAAAGGCGGCCAGTACGACCAAACCGGTCAGTTGCCTGTATGTAGCCATATCGATCTCCCGTAAGTGTCAAACGATTAAACCAATACCGGTCTTTGGGCAGGCTTTGGGAACGCGAGTTCGGTCGGCACCCGACGGTCTCGGTTACAGCAGTCACTTCCGATTGCCACGATGCGCAACCGCGAATGAACCCGGAGTAAGGCGCCCGCCTCAGCAGGGAACGGCGCGGGCCAACGCGCTGGCCGCTGCCGCTTTGCGAGCACCGAAGGTCCTCGAGATCAGCTGCAGCGACGCGGGCGAGTCCCACTCCCTCGCCCCGTAGATCTTGTCGAGCACGCGCCCATCGGCGTCGACCAGCACCGTCAGGGGAATCCTGGCCGCTCCCAGCATGTTCTCCAGCTGCTGGCCGTGGTCGATGAAGTGCCGGATGGTCGCGTTGGACCGGTTCAGAAAGGCCAGGGCCTGTTCGGGGTAGTCATCGGTCGAGATGCCGATCACCGAGAACGCGATGCGCTCTTCGGTCCAGGCAAGCCGTTCGAGCGAAGCCATCTCCTCAACGCACGGGCCGCACCAGCTGGCCCAGACGTTGATCAGCAGCGGCCGCCCGCGGTATTCGGACAGGCGCCGCGGCGGGCCGTTCAGACCCTGCAGCGTCGCCTCCGGCAGCACCCCCCCGATCGGCACCTCGCCCGGGGTGCGGGTCCAGGCCGGCCATGAAACGGCCAGCCCCAGGCACAGCAGCGCGCGTCGTCGGTTCATCCGGCTCCGATCGAGCCCGGCTCAGGCCGCGACCGCGTGGTCCGACTTGGCGAACTGGATCCGGTACAGGCTGGCGTAAAGACCGCCGCTCGCCAGCAGCTCCGCGTGGCGGCCGATCTGGGCGATGCGGCCGCTTTCGAGCACCACGATGCGGTCGGCGTGCTCGATGGTCGACAGCCGGTGCGCCACCACGAAGGTGGTGCGGCCGCGCATCAGCCGTTCCAGCGATATCTGGATGAAGCGCTCCGACTCCGAATCCAGCGCCGAGGTCGCCTCGTCCAGCAGCAGCACCGGCGCGTCCTTCAGCAGCGCGCGCGCGATCGACAGCCGCTGGCGCTGACCGCCCGACATCTTGACCGCGTTCTCGCCGATCCGGGTCTCGAAGCCGTTGGGCAGCGATTCGATCAGCGGCAGCAGGAACGCCGCCTCGGCCGCCGTGCGCACCTGCGACATCGTGGCGCCGCGGCAGGCCCCGTACGCGATGTTGGCAGCGATCGTGTCATCGAACAGCACCACGTCCTGCGACACCAGCGCGATCTGGCGCCGCAGGCTCGCCAGCCGCAGCTGCCCGATCTCGACGCCGTCGATCAGGATGTGCCCGCTGGTGGGCCGGATGAAGCGCGGGATCAGGTTGATCAGCGTCGTTTTGCCGGCGCCCGACGGTCCCACCAGCGCGATCGTCTCGCCCGGTTCGACGGTCAGGTCGATCTCCGCCAGCGCGGCCGACGAGGTGCCCGCATACTGGAAGCCGACGCGCCGGAAGTCGATCGCGCCCCGGGCCCGCTCGATCTCGCCGGTTCCGTCGTCGGCCTCCTGGGGCGAATCGATCATCTCGAACACGCTTTCGGCGGCGGCCGACATGCGCGCCACCGGTCCGTTCAGCGAAGCCAGGTGGCGCAGCGGCTGCAGCAGCAGCAGCGCCGAGGTCAGGAACATGATGAATTCGCCGGCGGAAAGGCCGCCGGAGCGGGCCTGCCACATGGCCAGGCCGATCACGACCGACAGGCCGATGGCGGCGATCAGCTGCGTGGCCGGCGTTGCGGCCGACCAGGCGACCTGCATTTTCATCGCGAAGCGGCGCAGCCGATGGTTGATCGACTCGAAGCGCTCGCTTTCGTACCCGACCCCGTCGTACACCTTGATCACGCGGCTGCCCTCGTGCGCCTCCTGCACCGCGCGCGTGAGCTCGCCCAGCATCGCCTGGTTCTCGACGTTGAGCTTGCGCAGCTGCGCACTGAACACGCGCAGTATCCCGCCCACCAGCGGCGCGAACGCCAGGGTCAGCAGCGTCAACGGCCAGTTGTAATACAGCAGCACGCCCAGCAGCGCCAGCACCGAGAGCGAGTCGCGCACCGCGGTGGTCATCACCTCGGCGGCCAGGCCCAGCGCATTGCTCGCTTCGTTGATGAACTTCGAGATCACCATCCCCGAGGGCGTGTTCTCGAGGGTGGTCTGCGGCCAGTGCAGCAGCCGTTCGAACATCGCGCGCCGCAGCTCGACCAGCACCGACTGCGAGACCCCGCAGATCTTGTAGCTGCTCACGTAGCTGGCCAGCCCGCGCACCAGGAACACGCCCACGAAGGCGAGCGGCACCCACAGACCCGCCCCGGGCTGGCGGTCGTAAAAGCCCCGGTCCAGCAGCACCCTCGTGAGCGCGGCGATCGCCGGATCGGTCAGCGCCGCGATCACCATCGCCGCCAGCGCAAGCGCCAGCGGGCGCGGATGAGCCCGCACCATCCGGATGATCCGGCGCAGGTTCGGGTCGGTGAAGATCGATTGCCTGGCTTTGTCCGTTGTCACAGGAGTTCCACCACCCTCACCCCCGATACAATCCCGGCCCCGGGATCCGTGCTGCAGGGCTCGCGTAGTGTATGCGATCGACGCCGGCACCCTGCCCTCGCAATGCTCTCCACCGTCGTGCGCCTGCCCAATCACCTGGGCGATGCCTGCATGGCCAGCCCCGCGCTGGACCTGCTGGCCTCGCGCGGCCATGCGCTCACGCTGGTCGGACAGGCGTGGGCGCGCGACCTGTTCGCCGGCTACCCGTGGCCGATGCTGGCCTTGCCGCCCGGCCGGCTCGCGCGCATCCGCGTGCTGCACCGGCTGGCGCGCTCGCTGCCGCGCGCCACCCCCGCGGTGCTGCTGACCAACTCGTTTTCCTCGGCGCTGCAGATGCGGCTGGCCAGGCTGCGTCCGATCGGTTACGACACGGACCGGCGCGGCTGGCTGCTGGCGCAGGCGTTCCCGGTGCCGGACCGCTGGGCCAGCGACATGCACACGGTCGAGTACTACCACTGGCTGGCCCGCTGCGTGATCGACCGGCCGGTGCCCGCGCCGACCCGAATCGAGCTGCGGCTGGCGCCGGCCGCCTACGTGCATGCGCGCTGGGTGCTGGAGTCGGCCGCGGTCAGACCGCCCTATGTGATGCTGTGTCCGGTCGCCACCGGCCTGCACCACGGACAGGTCAAGGCCTGGGACGGGTTTGCGCGCCTGTGCGAGGAGCTGGTTCAGCGCGGACACACGGTGGTGGCCTGTCCCGGTCCGGGAGAACACGACGCGGTCGCCTCCAGCGTGCCGCGCGCGCTGCTGCTGCACGAGACCGACGTGGCGGGGTTTGCCGCGCTGCTGGCCCAGGCGCGCCTGGTGGTCGCCAACGACAGCGGCGCCGGCCACCTGGCCGCCGCGGTCGGGGCCCGCCTGATCAGCGTGTTCGGGGTGACGCAGATCGACAAGACGCGCCCGCTCGGTCCGAATACGCAGGTGATCGGCGGCAGCCGCGGATGGCCCGACTACGAGGAGGTGCGCGCCGCGGTGCTGGAGGCGCTGCTGACCGGCTGAGTTCCATCGGGCGCCAGCAGCGCCCCCAGCAACAGCGCGATGAAGTGGCCTTCGCCGAAAGTCTGGAAGTGCGAGTTGAAAAGACTCGTGACGCTCCACGCCGCCAGCAGCGCCAGTGCGCAACTGCGATATGGCTGCGCCGCCGGCTGCAGCACGGCGCCGGCCAGCAATCCCAGGAAGGCGGCCAATCCGAGTACGCCGGCCTCGACCGTCACGCGCAGGTACTGGTTGTGCGGATCATGGACCGGGTGGGCGCACCAGTTCTGGAGCGGCTGGGTCCCGATCTGGTTGCGCACCTCCCCGTCGTAGGCGGACATGAAGCCGCCCACGCCGTAGCCGAACCAGGGCCGCACGCGTATCAGCGCGGCGGTCGTGCGCCACAACAGCAGCCTCAGACCGGTGGAGTTTTCCATCGGTGAGGAACAGTCCAGCGACGAGCGGCCCTCCTCGGCCACCAGCGCAAAGCGATGCTGCACCATCGGCGAAACCGCCGCCAGAACACCCACCAGCACCACCAGCGCGGCAACGACCTGCCAGCGCCGCCAGCCGGTCAGCATCAGCACCGCGCCGCTGACGGCGGCGACCACAAAGGCCACCTGGCCGCTGCGTCCGGCCGCAACCAGCACCAGGTTGGCCAGACAGATCAGCGCAGCTGCCGCCAGCAGCCCGCGCGACCGCACCGACCGATCGCGCTGCGCGGCCAGCACGACCGCCATCAGCACGGCCACCGCCATCGTCATCGACTGCACCACGTGATTGCCGAACAGGGTGCCCGGGTAGCCCGGGTCGATCGACACCCGCGCGCTCCACATCCCGAACGACACGATCGCTCCAATGGCCGCCGCCGCGATCAGCGACAGGCAGAAGCGCTCCTTCCAGCGCCGATCGCCGAATGCCGCCGCCGTCAGTACGATCCACAGCATCGTGCGCCAGTTCCACCAGGCGTCCAGTCGCGCGTGCCACGGCGCGTGGGCCCAGCACATGGCCAGCGTCATCACCGCGAAGAAGATCAACGCCGCACGCCCCAGCGGCTGGCTCGCCGCCACGGCCAGGCGGGCCCGCATCGAACTCGATGCCAGCGCCAGCACCAGCGCCAGTCCCAGCGCGATGTTGGCCACCGGCGGCGATGAGAACGAGCCGATCGCCGCCACGATCAGCGCAATGCGCACGGCCGCGTCCCAGCGTCGGCCGGACTCGGACTGCGGCTGCGCTTCAGCTGCGAGCAAGCTCAGCCTCGCGCCGGCCAACCATGCGGGTCACGGTCGAAGCCAAGGGTGTGCCGTCGCGCCCGCCGCTACTTGCCATCGATCGGGATCGTGCGGCCGCCGAACAGGCGGTGGCACAGACGATCCCAACGGAAGCGGATCCAGGCATAGATCCGCCCGCGGCCACGGCGCTTCTCGTCCAGCAGGCTGTGGAAGCGGCCATTCATGCTGCCCTGTTCGACGACGGGCTCGCGCAGCCAGAAATGTGGAATGCCCAGCTCGGCGTCTATTTCGCGCAGCAGCCAGTCGGGCGGGCGCGTGACCCGGTTGCGTTGCAGCCATTGCAGCCGGCGCAGGCACGATTCGCGATCCAGCACCAGCGCTTCGGCCGCCGGCAGCGGCCCGCCTGCCACCAGCATCGTCGGGGAGTGCTCGGCGCCTTCGGCGTAGCGGTTGTGCCCGCACCCCAGATACAGCAGGCACGGCGTGCCGGCGCGGTCGAGCTCGTCGATGGCCTGGGCCAGCACCTCGTTGAAGCGGCGTGCCAGCACGACGTCGTCCTCGAACACCAGCACGCGCCGATAGCCGCGTTCAACGCAGATGCGCCAGGTCGCGATATGCTTGAGCACCGCCGACTGGTGCGGCAACCGCAGATCGCTCGGTGCGAAGGTTCGCTCGATCAGTTCGGGGGTGATCTGTGGCGGGTCGAAATCGAACACCCACTCGAAGTCGATGCCGAAGCGGGCCAGCTCCGCGCGCATGTGCTCGATCCGGTCAGTGAACGTACGCACCGACACCACCAGAACGGCGTCGACCAGATCGTTGACGCGACCGCCGGTCGGACGAGGCCGGGCTGTTTCACTGCTCATCTGACGATTTTATCCGAAGGTCCCGAGCGCCTTGCCGCCGACCAGCATCGAAGTCATCGAGCCGACCATGGCGAGCGAGGCGGGCCACTGTGCCGCGCTGTTCGTGAGCCTGCGCGCGGCCGGGCCCACGCTGCCGTACCGGCTCTGGATCGACCGGCGCGCGCGGCTGCCCGCGATCGAGCAGCAAGGCGTGCCGCTGCGGCGGTTCTTCGCCCGGCGCTGGCGCAAGCTGCAGGCGCTGTGGCTTTACCGGCAGCTGCGGCGCAGCGGCGCGCCGATCCTGGTGCCGACCGCGACCTGGTTCGATCTGCGCGCGCTGGACCTGGCGGGGCGGGGCCGCATCGCTCCGCGGCGCGCGTTTCTGTACTTTCACAAATGGCGCGCCTCGGCGCGGCGCGCGCAGGCGCTCGCGCGCCTGGCCCGGCGCCAGCCTGACCTCGCGCTGTTCGGCACGTCGCCGGCGATCGTGCAGGCGCTGCGCGCAGCGGGCTTCGCGCACGTCGAGCAGATCGTGCCGGTGCTGAGCACGGACCCGGCGCCGCCGCCGGCGGCGTTCCGCGCGCTGCTGTCAGCCGGCGCGGCCCGGGCCGACAAGGGATTCACGCACGTGGTGGACCTGGTCGAGCACCTGGCCGCCTCCGGGTCGAACCTGCCGATCGTGGTGCAGGCCTCGGGCGATCACTACGGCCGCTTCGACGAGCGCACGCAGGCCGCCCTGCAGCGGCTGCGGCGCTGCCGCTACCCTCACCTGACCGTGCTGGCCGACACGATGGACGCGCGGCAGTACCAGGATCTGTTCACTGGCGCGATCTGCCTGCAGCCCTACGAGCGGGCGGACTACGCCGACAAGATGAGCGCGGTCACGTTCGACGCGCTGCGCCACGGCGCGCCCATCGTGACCGTCGCCGGCACCACGATGGCCGCCACGGTCGAGGCCAGCGGCGCCGGCCTGGTGGTGGACGAGCCGAGCCCGCAGGCCCTGCTGGCGGCGTGCCAGGCGGTGCTGCGGCGGTACGGCGAGTTTTCGCAGCAGGCCCGACGGGAGGGCGCCGCGCACGCGCCCGAGTCAGCCTGGCGCCCGCTCATCGAGCAACTGCGGCTGGCTATCGACGCAGATGCCGGTCGCGCCACACCAGGAACGCCAGGTATCCGACCACCAGCAGGTTGCTGACCAGCACCACGACGGCAGCGACCGTCGGCTTCTCGATCAGATGCCCGACCTCGAATGGGACGTACAGGGCCCCCGACACCGCCCCCAGCCATTGACCCCAGGTGCGCTGGTACCACAACCCGTAGGCCTCGCAGAAGCGCAGCAGCACGTAGCCGGTCGCCAGCAGCACCAGCGAGCGCAGGTTGGTGTTGGCCAGCACATCGGCGTAGCGCAGGACCGCTGCCGGATAGCGTTCGCCGGGATTCAAGCCGAAGCGCTCGATCAGGGCAGTCAGGATCTGATGCAGGTCGTGATGCACCAGGCTGAGCAGCCCCAGGCTGGCAGCCAGCGCAGTGGCTCCTTTGACGGCCTCGAAGGCTGCGATCGTCCGTAAGGCCCGTCGCCTTGCAACCGGATGCGAAGAGTGGGGCACGCGAATCCGACCGGCCTCAAGCGTAGGCGAATTCGGCCGAGCGGACGGTGGACTGCGCCCGCAGGTCATCGATCAGCCGGTCCTCGCCGCGCACGCGCCAGCTGTCGGGCAGAGGAATCTCGACGCGGGCCGCGCCGTTGGAGTACGCCACCACCACGCGGCAGCCGGCCGGCAGCGCCTCGGATCTCGCCTCGGCCGCGCGGTCGACCGCACCGGCGCCGCCGCCATTGGCGCCGTTGCCCGGGCTGCCGTCGGCCGTGCGCTCGGCCCGATACGCCGCCAGCACATCCTTCAGCCCCGCCGCATCGTGCCCGCCGCGGATCTCGATGCGAAGCGCGGCGCGCGCACCGCAGCGCGCCTGTGCCAGGTCCATCAGTTCGTCGGCGGTCACGGCCAGCCGCTGCGAGAACTCGTCAAAGCGCGCCCGCCCGGTCACGAACAGCAGCGCATCCTCTTTCAGCAGCGCGCGCCGCCGCTCGTACAGCTCCGAGAAAACAGCCACTTCCAGCTGCGCACTGCCGTCGTCGATCATCACCGCGCACATGCGCCCGCGCCGGGTGTTCTGCTGGCGCACCGACACCACGATGCCGCACACGCGCAGGCTGTCGCGCGACTGCTTCAGGTCCGCGAGGCGAGTCGGCGCAATCCGGCGCGCCTCCTGCTCGAACTCGGTGAACAGGTGCCCGCTGAAGTAGAAGCCCAGCGCCAGCTTCTCCTGGGCCAGGCGCTCGCGCTCGGTCCACGGCTGCGCCGGCACCATTTCCAGCTCGACCGCGCCGGCCCGCTCGGAGCCGAACAGGCTCGCCTGCCCGGCGCTGGCGGCGGCGCGCTCGGCGATCTCGATCGCGCGCCCCACCGAAGCCAGCAGCGCCGCGCGGTTCGCCTCGAGCGCATCGAAGCAGCCCGCCCGCACCAGCGACTCCAGCACGCGCCGGTTCACGATGCGACGGTCCACCCGCAGGCACAGGTCGAGCAGGCCCTTGAACGGACCGCCCGATTGCCGCACCGAAACGAGGTGCTCGACGGCCGCCGCGCCGGTGCCCTTGATCGCCCCCAGTCCATAGCGGACCGTGTCCCCATCGACCGGCTCGAAGCGCCACACCCCCGAGGCGATGTCGGGCGCCAGCACCTTCAACCCGTTGGCGCGCGCGTCCAGGATCAGGTCCTGCACCTTGTCGGTGTCGTCCAGCACGGCCGACAGGTTGGCCGCCGCAAAGGCGGCCGGATGGTGCGCCTTGAAGTAGGCGGTCTGGTACGCCACCAGCGCGTAGGCGGCCGCGTGCGACTTGTTGAATCCGTAGCCCGCGAACTTCTCCATCAGGTCGAACATTTCCGCGGCCACGTTGTCGCGGACCTGGTTGGCGCGCGCGCCGTCGATGAAAATGGAGCGCTGCTTGGCCATCTCCTCCGGCTTTTTCTTGCCCATCGCGCGCCGCAGCAGATCGGCCGATCCCAGCGAGTAGCCGCCGATCACCTGCGCGATCTTCATCACCTGTTCCTGATAGACCATGATTCCGTAGGTCGGATTCAGGATCGGCTCCATTCTCGGATCCAGGTACTGCGGCCGCTTGCCGTGCTTGCGCTCGCAGAACTCCGGGATCAGCTCCATCGGGCCGGGGCGGTACAGCGCGACCAGCGCGATCAGATCGTCGAACCGGTCCGGGCGGGCGCGCTTGAGCAGGTCGCGCATCCCGCGCGATTCGAACTGGAACACGGCGGTCGTGTTGGCGCGCCGGAATATTTCGAAGGTGGCCGCATCGTCCAGCGGGATCGAATCCAGCAACAGCGTGCAGTCCGGCTGCAGCGCCCGCACGTAGCGCAGCGCCAGATCCAGGATGGTCAGCGTCGTCAGTCCCAGAAAGTCGAACTTGACCAGTCCGATCGCCTCGACGTCGTCCTTGTCGAACTGGCTGACCGCGGACTCGGTGCCCTGCGCGCAGTACAGCGGACAGTAATCGGTCAGGCGCCCGGGCGCGATCAGCACGCCGCCGGCGTGCATGCCGACGTTGCGGATCAGGCCTTCGAGCTGGCGCGCCAGCTCGACGATCTCGCCCGCCTCCTCGTCGGCCGCCACCGCTTCGGCAAAGGCCGGCTCGTCGCGCAACGCGCGGTCCAGAGTCCACGGGTCGGTCGGATTGTGCGGGATCAGCTTGGACAGGTGATCGCACTTGGAGTACGGCAGGTCCAGCACGCGGCCGACGTCGCGCACCACCGCCTTGGCGCCCAGCGTTCCGAAGGTGGCGATCTGCGCCACCGCCTGCGCGCCGTATTTGTTCTTCACGTAGTCGATGACGCGGTCGCGCCCGTCCTGGCAGAAGTCGATGTCGAAGTCCGGCATCGACACGCGCTCCGGATTCAGGAAGCGCTCGAACAGCAGGTCGTAGCGCAACGGATCCAGGTCGGTGATGCTCAGCGCGTAGGCCACCAGCGACCCCGCACCGGAGCCGCGCCCGGGGCCGACCGGAATGCCGTTGTCCTTGGCCCAGTTGATGAAGTCGGCCACGATCAGGAAGTAACCCGAAAAGCCCATCCCCGCGATGGTCGCCAGCTCCTGTTCCAATCGGGCCAGGTAGGTGGGCCGCCGCCGCTCGCGCTCGGCATCGTCGGCGAACAGCCGAACCAGCCGGCGTTCGAGCCCCTGCAGCGACAACTCGCGGCAGTAGCGATCCAGCGAAACGCCGGCCGGGGTCGGAAACTCCGGCAGCCGCGCCCGTCCCAGCTCCAGCGCCAGGTTGCAGCGCTTGGCGATTTCGATCGAATTGGCCAGCGCCGAGGGCACGTCCGCGAACAATTCGGCCATCTCGGCCTGCGACTTGAAGTACTGCTGCGGCGAGAAGCGCCGCGGGCGGCGCGGATCGGCCAGCGTGTAGCCTTCGGCGATGCAGACCCGGGCTTCGTGCGCGCGAAAGTCCGTCGCGGCGATGAACTGCACCGGGTGGGTCGCCACCACCGGAAGCGCGAGCTCGCCCGCGAGCGACAGCGCCGCCCGGCAGTACCCCTCGTCGCCATCGCGACCGGCGCGCTGCAGTTCCAGATAGAAGCGCCCGGGGAAAAGGCCCGCCAGCCGCACCGCGGCGGCGCGCGCCGCCGGCGTCTGCCCGGTGCACAGCAGGGCACCGACTTCGCCCTGCGCCGCGCCCGAAAGCGCGATCAGCCCCGCGGAGCCGGCCTCGCGCAGCCATTCGAGGCGCACTTCGCCCCGGTCGCGGTGCCGGTTCTGCAGCCAGGCGCGCGACAGCAGCTCGCACAGGTTGCGGTAGCCGTCGCGGTCCTGCACCAGCAGCAGCAAGCGGAACGGGTTGTCGCGGTCGGCCTCGTGCGTGACCCACACGTCGCAACCGATGACCGGCTTGACGCCGCGGTGGCGCGCCGCCGCGTAGAAGCGCACGGCGCCGAACAGGTTGCCCAGATCGGTCAGCGCCAGCGCGCCCTGCCGGTCGGCCGCGGCCGTCTGCACCGCCTCGTCGATGCGCGCAACGCCATCGACCACCGAGAACTCGGAGTGCAGGCGCAGGTGGACGAAGCGTTGCGACATGCGGAACATTCTATCGGGGTGTGGTCCGCAGCGACGCGGCTAAGATGTGCACTGTCGATCGCTGCGCCTGTGCAAATTCGACGCCATTGGGAGAGCGACCCTGTGAAAATCGAACTGACGGGAAAGACCGCGCTGGTCACCGGCTCCAGCGCCGGAATCGGACGAGCCATCGCGCGGGAACTGGCGGCCGCCGGGGCCCGCGTGGTCATCAACGGGCGGCGCGAAGCGACGGCGCAAGCCGCGCTGCAGGCGCTGCGCGCGCAGCTTCCCGGGGCGAGCTTTCAGGCGGTGGCGGCCGACGTGGCCACTGCGCAGGGCTGCGCAGCGCTGGTCCGCGCCGCGGCCGACGTCGACATCCTGGTGAACAACGCCGGCATTTTCGAACCGAAGGACTTCTTCGAGATTCCGGATCAGGACTGGACGCGCTTTTTCGAAACCAACGTGATGTCCGGGGTCAGGCTGTCGCGCGCGTACATGCCGGGCATGCTGAAACGCAACTGGGGCCGGATCGTTTTCATCTCTTCCGAATCTGCGCTGCACACTCCGAAGGAGATGATCCATTACGGGTTCACCAAGACCGCGCAGCTCGCGGTGTCGCGCGGGCTGGCCGAACTGACGGCCGGCACCGCGGTCACCGTCAACAGCGTGCTGCCGGGGCCGACCCGATCCGATGGGGTGGAGCAATTCCTTCAGGCGATGGCCAAGCAGGCCGGAGTCTCGCCCGAGGTGCTCGCCGCCCAATTCATCAAGGAACAGCGCCCCACCTCGCTGCTGCAGCGCTTTGCGACCGTCGAGGAGGTCGCCAACATGGTCGTGTACGCCTGCTCGCCGCAGGCATCGGCCACCAACGGCGCCGCGCTGCGCGTGGAAGGCGGAATCGTCCGGACCATCGCGTAGGGGCGCGCGCCCCCAACGGCCTCAATCGAACGGGCGTGTGCCGATCAGCCACTCGTGCAGGCGGGCGGCGAACACGATCCAGGCGACCGCGCCGATCGCGACCGCCACGGCATCGCGCGCCAGGCTGCCCTGCGGCTGCGGCTGGGCCGAGGCGCGATCGCGGCGGCGCGCGGCCGCATAGACCGCCACGGCCCAGACCACGAACGATCCGAACAGCAGCACATCGGCCAGCGTGGCGGCCGACAGCAGGTGGCCGAAAGCCCAGGTCTTGGTGCCCAGCGTCAGCGGGTGGCCGGTGGCCGCCTTGAGGTGCGTTCCCGGAACGTAGGCGGCCGCCAGCAGCACGAACGCAACCAGCACCAGCAGCGCCGTCACGTAGTGCAGCCAGCCCGGCGGGACCCACAGTACCGGCGCGTTTGCGCGCGCCAGCGAAAAGCCCCAGATCAACAATGCCAGTGCGCCGATCGAGACGACCGAGTACAGGCTCTTCCAGCGCGCCTCGCCCAGCGCGGCGCACTGCCGGGTGCGCCACGGCTCGGCCACCACGCGCACCGAATGCAGTCCCAGGAACAGGATCAATCCGACGATCAAGACCGCCATCCGCCCCTCCGCCGATCGGTCGAGCCAATTCGAAGTATGACCCGGCCTGCGCCGTGTGCGAAGCTGCTGCCCACCGCACTGTACGGACGCCAACGTGCGCACCAGGTCCCGCCGGCGATCGGCATTCGGGCGAGCGCTGTACACGGCCGTCGCCTGTGGCCTGGCCGCCTGCAGCGGCAACGGGTCATCGGGACCCGCCAGCGATGCTTCCGGATCCGCTCCGGGCGGGCCGCCAGCTTCGAGCGGCGCCAGCGCCATCGACGTGCTGACCTGGCACAACGATGCAGCCCGCACCGGACAGGACCTGGCCGAAACGATCCTGACTCCCGCCACCGTCAATACGGCCAATTTCGGTTTGAAGGCGATGTGGGCGGTGGACGGCCTGGTCAACGCGCAGCCGCTGGTGGCGGGCGCGGTCGCGCTGCCCGGCGGCAGCGTGCACGACCTCGTGATCGCCGCCACCGAGCACGACACCGTGTACGCGTTCGACGCGCAAAGCGGAACCCTTCTGTGGCAGAAGTCGATGCTCGGTGCCGGGGAAACGACCAGCGATGACCGCGGTTGCCCCCAGGTGACACCGGAGGTCGGCATCACCGCGACGCCGACCATCGATCGGACGCTCGGCCCGAGCGGCACGGTGTTCGTCGCGGCCTCGTCCAAGAGCGGATCGGGCCAGTACATTCAGCGGCTGCACGCGCTCGATCTGGCCAGCGGCGCCGAGCGGACCGGATCGCCCATCGTCGTGCAGGCGACGTATCCTGGCCACGGCGACAACAGCGCGGGCGGCGTGGTGACGTTCGACCCGGCCTACTACAACGAGCGGGCCGCGTTGCTGGTTCTGGGCGGCGTGCTGGTCACCGCGTGGGGCTCGCACTGCGACTTCCGTCCCTACACCGGCTGGATCATGTCGTTCGACGAGGCGACGCTGGCGGTGCGGTCGGTCCTGAACGTGACGCCCAACGGCGAGGGGGGCGCCTTCTGGTCCTCCGGCTCGGGCCCCGCCGCCGATGCAGGCGGGTCGCTGTACCTGCTGGCGGGCAACGGCACGTTCGACACGACGCTGACCGCGTCGGGCTTGCCTTCAAGCGGCGATTTCGGCAACGGGTTTTTGCGGATCGCGACCGCCGGTTCGCTCACGGTCGCCGACTATTTCGCCACGCTCGACACGGTTGCGCAATCGAACGGCGATTCCGACCTGGGCTCCGGCGGAGCGATGGTGCTGCCGGATCAGACCGATGCGAGCGGCGCGGTGCGCCACCTGGCGGTGGGTGCCGGCAAGGACGCCCATATCTACGTGGTCGACCGCGACTCGATGGGCAAGTTCGACGCTGCGGCCAACCATGCCTGGCAGACGATCGGCGGCGCGCTCGGCGGCAGCGTGTTCTCATCGCCGGCCTACTACAACGGCGCCGTCTATTACGGGGCGGTCGGCGCGCCGCTGCGGCGCTTCGCGCTCAGTTCGGCGCAACTGGCGGGGACCGCGTCCAGCCAGAGCAGCACCTTGTTCGGCTTCCCCGGCACCACTCCCAGCGTGTCGGCCAACGGCGCCGCTGGTGCCATCATATGGGCCGTCGAAAACGGATCCCCGTCGGTGCTGCACGCCTACGACGCGACCGACCTGACCCGCGAGCTGTACAACAGCGCCCACAACGCCGCCCGCGACAACCTGGGGCCGGGCAACAAGTTCATCACGCCCACCATTGCGGGCGGCAGGGTGTACGTCGGAACGAGCAACTCGGTGGCCGTCTTCGGGCTGCTGCATTGAGGCGCGGCCGGGCCTAACATGCGCGCATCGCGGCCCCTTCGGAGCGGTCGATGGTCGAGTCACAGTTGACCGGCGCCTGCTTGTGCGGCGCGGTGCGCTACCGGTGCGGCGAGCCGGGCCGGCCGGCGACCTTTTGCCACTGCACCTCGTGCCGCCGCGCCGCGGGCGCGCACGCGGTGGCCTGGTTCACGGTGCCCGGTGCCTCGTTCGCGTTCACCCGGGGCCAGCCCGCCACCTTCCGGTCCTCGCCGCCCGTTGAGCGTGCGTTCTGCGCGCGCTGCGGCACACAGCTCACCTACCGGCACCAGAGCTGGCCCGGCGAAGTCGACGTCACGGTCGGCAGCCTGGACGAACCCGACCGCCTCGCCCCAGCCGCCCACATCTGGATGCAGGATGCCGCCGCCTGGGACCGGCCGGCCGACGGGCTGCCCTGCCATGCGCGCTCGCGCCAGGACGGCTGAAGCGTGCCGTGTAAGAGGCGCACCGGTGCTGCGACCAATGCGGGCAGGCGATCGAGGTGAGCGGGACCCGCGGGGCCCGTCAAGTTCGTGAGTGATACCATCGCGCCGGGGCTGGCAGGAAGACCTCGGAGGATCGCCGTTCAGTTCCGCCGTTTCGGACGTTCAACACCATTCAGGGAGCGATCGATGAAGACCATCAAGAGCCTTTCCAAGGCCGCGCTGACGTTGGGATTCGCGCTGCTGGCGGCCACCGGTGCCTATGCCCAGAGCACCGATATCTGGACGACCAACTTCCAGAAGGCGTTCATGACCGAGAAGATGATGCACATGATGGACATGAGCGGCAAAGGGATGGTCACCCGGGACGACTACAACAAGTACATGAGCAAAGTGTTCGACATGATGGACAAGAAACACAACGGCATGGTCGACAAGGATGAGTTCATGGCGATGGATACGAGCCCGGCCTCGACCAACATCTACACGACCGACTTCCAGAAGACCTTCCGGACCGAGGCCATGATGCACATGATCGACAAGAGCGGCAAAGGCATGGTCAGCAAGGCCGATTTCATGACCCACATGAACAAGATCTTCGACATGCTGGACAAGGACCACAACGGCATGCTCGAGGCGAACGAGTTCATCTACGAAAAGGTGTTCGGCACCAACCAGAAATAGTGCCGCGGGCGTCCGGGTCCGCGACGCACCCGGACGCGCGCAGGTCGGCGCCGGCTCAGGCCGGGGCGACCTCGATGCGGTTGCGGCCGGCGTTCTTGGCCCGGTAAAGGGCCTGGTCGGCTCGCACCAGCAACTGGGAAAAGTCCGAGCGCTCCGAGGTGGCGAACGCGATGCCGCCGCTCAAGGTCAGCGGGGCCGCATTGGGCGCCCAGTCCGGGTGGGCCGCGGCCACCGCGGCGCGCAGCCGTTCGGCCACCACCTTGGCTTCGGTCGCATCGGCCCCCGGCAGGATCACCGCAAACTCCTCGCCGCCGTAGCGGCCCAGCTGGTCGCCGGGCCGAAGGTGGCGCCGCAGCTCCTGCGTCACGGTGCGCAAGGCGGCATCTCCGGCCGCGTGGCCGAACTGATCGTTGATCTGCTTGAAGCCATCCAGGTCCAGCAGCAGCATCGCATAGGGCCGGCCATCCTGGCGGCAGCGCGTCATCAGCCGCTGCCCCAGCTCGAACACCTGCCGGCGGTTGGACACCCCGGTGAGCGGGTCGGTCTCGGCCATGCGGGCGATGCGCCCGAGCAGCACGCGCTGGCGCCAGAACGCGTAGCCGCCGAGCAGAAGCAGCAACGCGCCCAGCCCGATCGCGGTTCCCTCCAGGCGCGTCGCGCGGCGCGCCTGCTCCAGCGCGCGCTGGCTCGCCTCGGTCTCGCTGCGCAGCAGCGAGTTCTCGCGCGTGAGCACCTCGCTTTCCAGCCGCCCGCGTTGCGCCGCCAGCTGCCGCGCCACCAGCTGATCGGTGCGCATCTGCTGCGCCCGCTGCTCGAGCACGCCTTCGTCGAAGGCTTCCCGGTAGCGGCCCAGCGCGGCCAGCACCTGCGCCGCAACCGAATGGAACCGTACCTGCAATTGCAGATCGTCGGACGGCAGTGCCACCGGGCGTGTGTGGTCGATCAACGGCAAGGCCTCGCCGGCGCGCTTGATCTGCAGCAGCAGCTGCGCGCGGTCGACCTGCGCCTGCGCGAACTTCAGCGGCGAGTGGACCTGCGCCAACCCCCGGATGGCCTCGGCGTTGGCGGCCAGCGCCGATTCGGGATGGCCTGTATCGGCCTGCGACAGCGCCAGTTCGTTGCGCGCGATCGCCTCGCCTTCGCGGTCGCCCACCTCGATATAGGCGGTGATCGCCTGTTGCAGCGGCGCCACCGCGTCGGCGGAACGCCCCAGGTTGCGCAGCGCAGCGCCGGCGCCGGCCTGCGAGTCGGCTTCCCCGGTGCGGTCGCCGACCGCGTGGAACTTGTCGTACGCGTTCTGATACGAGCGCAGCGCCAGCGCTGCGTCGCCGATCGCCTTGGCCAGCAACGCATTGGAAAACGCCACCTCGGCGGCGGTCTGATCGCTGCGTACGTGGCGCCCGGCATCGGCAATCGAGGCGCAGGCCTGCTCGAAGTCGCCGCGCTTCATCAGGAAGCGGGCCCGATCGAGCAGCGCCTGGGCCATCGGATCGTCCTGCCGGCTGCTGCGCGCCTGCACGATCTCCTGGTCCACGGCCCGGAACGCTTCATCGCTGCGCCCGAGCTGGTAGTAGGCGCCGGCGCGCGCATGGGCGATCAACGCCCGCGCGCTGGCATCGCCGTCATCGACGACCGCCTTTTCGATCCGGTCCGACAGCGCCAGCACATCGTCGGGGCGGTACTGCGAATCGGCGATCAGCAGCCGGATCAGCTCGATCCGCAGCCGCGTGTGGGCATCGAGCGGCACATCCAGCGAGAACTGCTGCAGCTCGGACTCGGCCTGGGCCGGCTGGTGGCGTGCCAACGCCTCCAGGCGCGACAGCTTCGCATCGATGTCGCCGGCAGCGCCGAACGCGGGCACGACCGCGAGCACGAACAACGCGCACAGCAGGCCGGCGCGGACGTGGTGGTGTGCGGTGCCCCGCAAACCCGCTTGGAAAATCCGAAACCTCGGCAATGGGCGAACGAAATGGCAGCGCAGTATGCGCCGGATTGCCCATGCTGACCGTTATCGGGGCCGGGTAAAGGCGCGCTTTACGGCACGCGCGGGCAGTAAATCGCGCTTTAAGCGGTATACGGCGACCGGGAAGCGGTATGGAAAGCGCCCGGGCCGCAGCGGACTCAGAATCGCTTGTCCAGAGTGAGCGAGTCGTTCTCGCGCTTGAGCTGGAAGTGTGTGAGAAAACTGTTGCCGAGCAGGACGAACGGCATCGGGTTGGCCGTCACGATGGCCGGCACGTTGTAGACCTCCACGCCGCCCAGGCCGACCGAGGTCAGGGAGATCTGGAATCCCTGCACGGCCCCGTTGGCGGTGTTCAACTGCAAGGGCGTGCCCGTGCGGTACTGCAGCCCGATCCGATCGGCCTCCTGCGCGCTCATCGAAACGACGGTGGCGCCGGTGTCGACCAGAAAGCGAACGCTGGTGCCATTGATCCGGCCCGAGCTGATGAAGTGTCCGCCCGGTCCCGCCGGCAGCACCACGTGCGTGCCGTTGCCGCTTCCCGGCCCTGCGGTCAAGTTGACCGGCACATCCCCGACCCTCAAGTTCTGTCGCCGCCCGTCCGATTCGACCACCGCGACATCGCCGCTCACCGAGATGAGCCGCACGCCTTCGCGGGTCTCGCCCGGCGCCACCACGGCCGGTGTGCCGCCGTTGATCACCAGCAGCGCCCGCTGCCCCATCACGCCGGTCAGGGCGACGTTCTGTCCCCACGCCGGCAGTTGCATCAGCAGCAGCAGGCATCCGGCCAACTTGCATTGCGATTTCATCGACATCAGGGATCCTGGCGCAAAAAAATAGCGGCTAGCATAGCGGCTAGAAACGCCGCAGCACTTCCAAATCGACGGTACTGCTCTGAACAGCGGCGCGCCGATCCATGCCGGCGCTGAATTGCCACCGCAGCTCGCGTGTGGGCTCGCCGAGCTCCCACACCAGCCTGGAATGCGACCGCCACCCCAGCAGCGAGAGAAGTTCGACTTCGGTTTCGGAACCGGACAGCCCGACGCCGCGAACCAGCGTCTGGATGTCGCTGGTGGCGCGGATGCTCAAGCGGTCGCCCTCGAACAGCAGGTCCTTGCGTTCGAACTGCAGTCCCGTCAACGGCTGCCCGCCCGGCCAGCGCAATTCCTGCACGAATCCGAAGTGGGGGTGTCCCGGCACCGGTGTTTGCTGCACCAGAGCGAAGCCCGACCCTTCGGGCGGGCGTATGCCGAACCGGGTCTGCTGCTGGGCCCGCTCCTCGTAGGTACGCGACCAGTAATCGGCCGTGAATACCTGCGACGGTCCGCGCACCGGCGACACCGACAGCGGCGCCAGGCCCAGCTCGAGGCGCATCGTGTAGGGCAGGTTCAGCAGTACGTCGGAATCGACGGACAACGGCCGCACCTCCGGCAGCTGCGCGTGCGCAGCCGGAACGATTGCCAAAAAAAGCAGGATCCGGCCGATGACCATGTGAGCAGGGCGAACGTCCCCGAAGCTGTAGCATGCGACGGCGCCGTGCGTCCCCAGCGCCTGAATAGCGCCGTATTCGCCGAGCAATTCGCGGTTTTGACTAAGGCGCGCGCAATGGCGCTCAGGTCGTGATGTGCTTCTGATGCCGTGCGATGATTATGGGCCAAACGGTCCATGGCGTTGCATGCTTTCGTCGCCATCGCGTCGCATGGAGTTCGCCACACGCGTCGGTTCGGACGCCCGCATTTCCCGCTGTGGAACGTATCGCTACGCGCTGTGGCGGCGCTGGGCGGCCGGCCCTCAGGTGCTGTTCGTGATGCTCAATCCGTCCACCGCCGATCAGTGCAGCGACGATCCGACCATCCGACGCTGCATCGGCTTCGCACGCCACTGGGGCTTCGGCGCTGTCGCCGTGGGCAACCTGTTCGCGTACCGGACGGCATCGCCGCAGATCCTGAAACGGGCGCCGCACCCGGTCGGCCGCGCCAACGACCGCTGGCTGCGCAGCCTGGCCGCGCAGTCGGCCCGGGTGGTGGCCGCCTGGGGCAACGAGGGCGCGTTGCTGCGACGCGATGCGCAGGTGCGGCTGCTGCTGGGCCCGATGTACGTGCTGTCGTTGACGCAACGGGGACAGCCGCGCCACCCGCTGTACGTTGCGCGCGACGCGGCGCCCAGGCCCTGGCCCCGCCTCGCGTGACGGCCAGACTCGAACGCCAGGCCAGCAACCGGGATCACCCCAATTGATGCGGGTCGCGATCGCGGGTTTGCTCGTTCTGTGCTGGGCTTGTGCCGATGCGCAGCCGCGCGGGGACGCCTGCCAGGCGCAGATTCCCCGCTCGCTCGAGCGAGCGCTGGCGGCGGCCTTCCCCGGCTATCGGACGCCGCTGGAATTCGACAACGTGCTGGAAGACATCCAGCGCAACCGATCACGGGGCGGAACGGGCTGTCTGGGCGTTGCCATGGCCGATTTCACCGGCGAGGGCAAGAAGGACTACGTGATCGGGTTGACGGCCCGCAAAGGCAGCAGCGGACTGGCCGTGATCGCGCTGCCGAAAAAAGGCGGCTGGAACTTCAAGAAAATCACCAGCTGGACCGAGGATGCCCGATACCAGCAATATGTCGATGTCGTGGAGCCGGGCCAGCACGACCGGACCACGGAGGTGACGGCCGCGCTGGGACCCGGCGAGAAACGGTCGATGGATTGCCCGAACTGGGGAGCGCTGGTCGGCACCGTCCGGGCGACCCGCATCGTGTATTGCTACGACGAAGGACGCTGGTCACACGTCTGGGTCTCCGACTGAACCGGCAACTTAGACCATTTTCTCCGGCCGCACCCACTGGTCGAACTGCTCGGCCGTGACGTAGCCGAGCTCGAGCGCCGCTTCGCGCAAGGACAGGTCCTTGGCGTGCGCGTGCTTGGCAATCTGCGCGGCGCGGTCGTAGCCGATGTGCGGACTGAGCGCGGTCACCAGCATCAGCGACCGGTTCACCAGCTCGCCGATGCGGGCCCCATCGGCCTCGATGCCGCGCGCGCAGTTCGCATCGAAGCTGGCGATCGCGTCCGTCAGCAGGCGCGTGCTCTGCAGGAAGTCGTACGCGATCAGCGGCTTGTACACGTTCAGCTCGAAATTGCCCGAGGCCCCGCCGATGCTCAACGAGACGTCGTTGCCGATCACCTGGCAGCACACCATCGTGAGCGCCTCGCACTGCGTCGGGTTGACCTTGCCCGGCATGATCGAGCTGCCGGGCTCGTTTTCGGGCAGCCGCAGCTCGCCCAGCCCGCAGCGCGGCCCCGAGGCCAGCCAGCGCACGTCGTTGGCGATCTTCGTGAGCGCCAGCGCCAGCGTCTTGAGCGCGCCGTGCGCGCTCGCCAGCGGATCGTGCGACGCCAGCGCGGCGAACCGGTTGGGGGCGCACCGCAGCGGAAGGCCTGTCTCCGAGGCAAGCCGTGCGGCCACCCGCTCGCCGAACTGCGGGTGCGTGTTAAGTCCCGTTCCGACGGCGGTGCCGCCCACCGCCAGCTCGTACAGCGGGCCCAGGGTGGCGCTGATCGCGCCATCGGCGTGGTCGAGCTGAGCCACCCAGCCGGACATCTCCTGGCCCAGCGTCAGCGGCGTGGCATCCTGCAGATGGGTCCGCCCGATCTTCACGACGCCGGCAAACTCGGCTGACTTGCGCTCCAGCGTCGCCCGCAGCGCGCGCAGCGCGGGCAGCAGTTCGCGCGTCACGGCCGCGGCCGCCGCCACGTGCATCGCGGTCGGAAAGATGTCGTTGGTCGACTGGCCCAGGTTCACATGATCGTTCGGGTGCACGCGGCGCTCCTTGGCGCGGCCGCCGCCCAGAAATTCGGAGGCGCGGTTGGCCAGCACCTCGTTCATGTTCATGTTGGTCTGGGTGCCCGAACCGGTCTGCCACACCGAAAGCGGAAACGCATCCGGGTGAGCGCCCGCCAGCACCTCGTCGGCCGCCTGCGCGATCGCCGCTGCGATCGCGGCATCGAGCAGGCCGAGCTCGCCGTTGACCCGCGCGGCGGCGCGCTTCACGCGCGCCAGCGCCATCAGCAGCGGCTCGGGCATGCGCTCGGTCGAGATGCGGAAATGCTCCAGCGAGCGCTGGGTCTGCGCGCCCCACAGGGCCGTTGCCGGCACCGCGACCTCGCCCAGCGAATCGCTTTCCATCCTGACGGGCTGGTTCATCGTGCGCTCCCCGGTCGAACTCTACAATCGCCACCATGCTGTCGATCAGCGGACTCGTCAAGCGGTACGGTGCGCGCACGATCCTGGACGGGCTGTCGCTGAGGGTGGAGCCCGGAGCCGTGGTCGCGATCGTGGGCGAATCGGGCACCGGCAAGTCCACGCTGCTGAACCTGATCGCCGGGCTCGAATTGCCCGATGCGGGCACCATCGAACTGGCCGGTACCGAGCTGGGAGCACTGAGCGATGAGGCGCGCACGCGCTTGCGGCGCCAGGCGATCGGCTTCGTGTTCCAGGCCTTCCACATCATCCCCCACTTGACTGCGCTGGAGAACGTCGAGCTGCCGCTGGTGCTGCAAGGCGTGGCCTCGCCCGAGCGCATCGACCGGGCCAGCCGGATGCTGGAGGCGGTCGGGCTTGGCGAGCGCGCGCGGGCGATGCCCGGCGAGCTCTCGGGTGGCGAGCTGCAGCGCGTGGCGATCGCCCGTGCGCTCGTGCATCGCCCGGCGCTGGTGCTGGCCGATGAACCGACCGGCAACCTGGATCCCGATACCGCACAGTCGGTGCTGGCGCTGCTGGCCGCGAGCGCGCGCGCCGGCGCTGCGGCCACCATCCTGGTCACTCATTCGGAAGCCGCGGCGCAGTCGGCCGACCGCGTCTTGCGGCTCGCGCGCGGGCAGCTCGCGATCGGTCACCCGCGGCGCGCGGCCGGCCAATGAAACCCTCGCCCCGCTTCTGGCTGTTGACCCGTTTCGCCGGCGGCGCGGTTCGCGCGCAGCCCGCGCGAGCGCTGATCCAGGTGGCGGCGATCGCTGCCGGCGTCACGCTGGGCACCGCCGTGCATGTGATCAACGCCTCGGCGCTGGCCGAGTTCTCGGCGGCCGAGCAGAGCCTGTCGGGCACGGCGGACCTGTCGGTGGTGGGTCCACCCGAGGGCTTCGACGAAACCTGGTACCGGCGCATCGCGACCGACCCGGCCGTCGCGCTGGCCAGCCCTCTGCTGGAAGTCGACGCGACCGTGGACGATGGCGCGCGGCGCGCCGACGGGGCGGGGCGCGCGCACTCGCAGGCGCTGCGGATCGTCGGCATCGATGCGCTGCGCAGCGCGCTGATCGAGCCCGACCTGGTCGGCGTACCGGGCGTCGGCAGTGAGCGCGGCGCCGCCCTGGGCGATCTGCTGGGCGAGGGCCTTTTCGTATCGCCGACCGCGCTGGCGCAACTGCGCCGTTCAACCGGCGAGACGGTCGAGCTGGTGGTGGGCGAGCGGCGCGTAAGCCTGCGCATCGCCGGCGAGCTGCCGGCCGCGCGCGATGCGGTCGCGACCATGGACCTGGGTTTTGCGCAGTGGCGGCTGGACCGCCTGGGCCGGCTGTCGCGCATCGATGTGAAGTTCGCGCCGGGGGCCAACGTCGAGGCCGCGCAGCGCGGCTGGGCGCTGCCGCCCGGGGTGCGGATCGAACGCGCGCACGCCGCGATCCAGCGCGAGCAGGGTCTGTCGCGCGCCTACCGCGTCAATCTGGACGTGTTGTCGATGGTCGCGTTGTTGACCGGCGCGTTCCTGGTGTTCTCGCTGCAGTCGCAGGCCGCCGTGGCGCGCCGGCCGCAGCTCGCGCTGCTGCGGATGCTGGGCGCCACCCGCAGCGAGGTGGCGTGGATGCTGATCGCCGAGGCGGCCGCGTTCGGCGCCGCCGGCGCGCTGCTGGGGCTGGCGCTGGGCGCGCTGCTGGCGGACGCGGCGCTGCGCGCGCTCGGGGGCGATCTGGGCGGCGGGTATTTCTCCGGTATCCGGCCGCGCATCACGATCGATCCAGCCGCCGCCGTGCTGCTGTTCGCCTCGGGCCTGGCCGCGGCGATCGGCGGCGCGTGGCTGCCGGCGCGCGAAGCGGCGGCGCAGCCGCCGGCGCCGGCGCTGAAGGCGGGCGTGGAGCCGACGCCCGGCTCGCAGCGGCCGCGCATCTGGGCGGCGGCCGGCGGATTCGCGCTGGCGGCGCTGCTGGCCGCGCTGCCGCCGGTGCAGGAGATCCCGCTGGGCGCGTACGGCTCGGTCGCGGCGCTGCTGGTGGCGACCATCGCACTGAAGCCCCTGGCCGCGCCGCATCTGTTCGGGCCGCTGGCGCAATGGGTGTCGATCCGGGTGCGCTCGGGGCGCGGCGCGCCGGCCTGGCTGGCAGCCACGCGGCTGGCGCGTCTGCCGCGCTTTGCCGCGGTCGGCGCTGCCGGCATTCTGGCCTCGTTTGCGTTGATGGTCGCCATGGCGACGATGGTCGCGAGCTTTCGCACCTCGCTCGATGGCTGGCTGGCGCGGATGCTGCCGGCCGATCTGTACGCGCGCGCCGCGCCGGCCGGCGCGACCGCACGGTTTTCGGCGCGCGACCTTCAGCGCATGCGATCGGACCCGGCCGTGGCGCGCGCGCAGTTTTCGCGCTCGCGGCGCATCGTGCTCGATCCGACGCGCGCCCCGGTGGTGCTGCTGGCGCGCCCGATCGACCGCGCGCACCCGCAGGCCACGCTGCCGCTGGTCGGAGCCGCCATTGTGGTGCAGGCGCCGGCGATCCCGGTGTGGGTGTCGGAGCCAGTGGCCGACCGCTTCCAGGCCAGGCCCGCAGCGCGGCTGCAGCTGCCGATCGACGGCCGGATGGTCGCTGTCACGGTGGCCGGCGTGTGGCGCGATTACGCGCGCCAGGGCGGCAGCATCGTGATCGACGCGGACGACTACGAGCGCATCACGGGCGATGCGTCGCGCACCGATGCGGCGCTGTGGCTCAAGCCGGGCGAGTCCGCCTCGCTGCTGGCGCAGCGGCTGCTGCCCACGCTCGATGCGCCGGCCGCGCAGTTCGGCGAGCCCGGCGAAATTCGCGAGCTCAGCCTGCGCATTTTCGACCGCAGCTTCCGCGTCACCTACCTTCTGGAATGGGCTGCGATCGGGATCGGCCTGGCGGGCCTGGCCGCCACGTTTTCGGCGCAGGCGATCGCGCGCACGCGCGAGTTCGGGATGCTGCGCCACCTGGGCGTGACGCGCGGCCAGGTGCTGACGCTGCTCGCGCTGGAGGCGACGCTCGTGACGCTGCTGGCCGCCGCGCTGGGGCTGGCGGCCGGCATCGGCATCGCGTGGGTGCTGATCGAAATCGTCAATCCGCAGTCGTTTCACTGGACCATGGATCTGCGCCTGCCGGGCGGCGTGCTGGCCGCGCTGGCGGCCACCCTGCTGCTGGCGGCGGCGCTGACCTCGACGCTGGCGGGCCGGCGCGCGCTGTCGATCGACGCCGTGCGCGCGGTCAGGGACGACTGGTGAACGGGCAGCGGCGGCGGCTCGTGGGCGCGTTCGCTGCGGCCTCCTTCGCCAAGGCTTCGGAGGCCAACGCCCCCTCCGCCAAGGCTCCGGGGGCGTTGGAGGCGGCCGCCAAATTCGAATACCCGGCTGTCGCCCCGCGCCGGATCGCGTTCCCGCGCGACTGCGGCGCCCACCTGGCGTATCGGACCGAGTGGTGGTACCTGACCGGCCAGCTCGATCCACCGGCCGGCTCGCGCGAGCCCAGGCTCGGGGTTCAGCTCACGTTCTTCCGTATCCGTCCGCCGATCGACCCGGACAATCCGAGCCGGTTCGCCGCCCATCAGCTGGTGCTGGCCCACGCCGCGATCGCCGATCCACGGCGCGGCGCCCTGCTGCACGAGGAGCGCATTGCGCGCGTCGGCTTCGGCATCGCCTCGGTTTCGGACGTCGACACCGCGATCGAAGTGGACCACTGGCGGCTGGCGCGCGAGCCAGCCACCGGCGTGTATCGCGGGCTGGCGCGCGGCGCGCAGTTCGCTCTCGAACTGACCGCCGCACCCACGCAGCCGCCGCTGCCACAGGGCGAGGACGGCTACTCGCGCAAAGGGCCGGCCGGCGCCGGCGGCGTACCGGCCAGCCTGTATTACTCGGAACCGCAGCTCGCGTTGCAGGCGCGCATCCGGATCGACGACCGCCGGACCGATGACAGCGCGGCGCTGCGCAGCGGCCGCGGCTGGCTCGACCACGAATGGTCCAGCACGCTGCTGCCACCGCAGGCGTCCGGCTGGGACTGGGCCGGATTCAACCTGGACGACGGCTCCGCGCTGACCGCGTTCCGGATCCGGCGCGCCGGCGCCAGCAAGGGCGAGGCGGCGTGGTTCGCCTACGCATCGCTGCGCGCACCCGGGGCGCGCGCGCAGATCTTCCCGCCCGCGCAGGTTCGCATCGAGCCGCTGCAGACCTGGACCTCGCCGCGCACGCGCGCCGTCTACCCGGTCGCGCAGCGCATCGCCATCGGCTCGCGTCGATTCGAAACGCGGCCGCTGATGCCGGACCAGGAGCTGGATGCGCGCGCCGCCAGCGGCATCGTCTACTGGGAGGGCGCCACCGACCTGCTAGAAGACGGGCGC
>DATKFG010000064.1:0-7522 GCA_035511515.1 Burkholderiaceae bacterium
GTACTTCTTCACATCCCCGCCAAACTTCGCCGCCAGCACCGCCGTCATCGCCGCCGTCAGCGTCGTCTTGCCATGGTCCACGTGTCCAATCGTGCCCACATTCACGTGCGGCTTGGTCCGCTCAAATTTGCCCTTGGCCATTTTTTGGAGTCCTTCCGGAGCCGGGTTCTCGGGTTGCGAATCAGCGCTTGGACGCGTCGGTCGACTTGGCGTTGATCACCGCCTCGGCTACGTGCCTGGGAGCCTCGGCGTAATGCTTGAATTCCATCGTGTAGGTGGCACGACCCTGGGTGAGCGAGCGCAGCGTGGTCGAATAGCCGAACATCTGCTCGAGCGGCACTTCGGCGCGGATCGCCTTGCCGCCGCCACCCGCGATGTCGTCCATGCCCTGGATCACGCCGCGGCGCGACGACAGGTCGCCCATCACGTCGCCCATCTTTTCCTCGGGCGTTTCCACTTCCACCGCCATGATCGGCTCCAGCAGCGTCGGGCCGGCCGCGCGCATGCCGTCCTTGAAACCGATCGAGGCGGCCATCCGGAACGCGTTCTCGTTCGAATCGACCTCGTGGTAGGAGCCGAAGTGCAAGGTCACTTTCACGTCGACCACCGGATAACCGGCCAGCACGCCGGCTTTCAGCGTCTCTTCGATTCCCTTCCTTACGGCCGGAATGTATTCGCGCGGCACCACGCCGCCCTTGATCGCATCGACGAACTCGAAACCGGTGCCGTGCGGCTGCGGATCCAGCCGCAACACGACGTGACCGTACTGGCCCCGGCCGCCCGACTGCTTGAT
Organism: Burkholderiaceae bacterium; assembly: GCA_035511515.1. Lineage (GTDB taxonomy): Bacteria > Pseudomonadota > Gammaproteobacteria > Burkholderiales > Burkholderiaceae_F > VBCK01. The sequence continues at coordinate 794 of DATKFG010000064.1, forward strand.
GAACTTGCCTTCGACGCTCTCGACCGTCCTGCGGATCGTTTCGCGAAACGCGACCTGGGGCTTGCCGACCGAAGCCTCCACGCCGAACTCGCGCTTCATCCGGTCGACGATGATCTCCAGGTGCAGCTCGCCCATGCCGGAGATGATCGTCTGTCCCGATTCCTCGTCGGTGTGCACGCGAAACGAAGGATCTTCCTGGGCCAGCCGGCTCAGCGCGATGCCCATCTTCTCCTGGTCGGCCTTGGTCCTGGGCTCGACCGCCTGGGAGATCACCGGTTCCGGGAATGTCATCCGCTCCAGCGTGATGATCTTGTTCGGATCGCACAGCGTGTCGCCCGTGGTCGCGTCCTTCATGCCGACCGCGGCGGCGATGTCGCCCGCGCGCACCTCCTTGATCTCGTCGCGCTGATTGGCGTGCATCTGCAGGATCCGGCCGACCCGCTCCTTCTTGCCCTTGGCCGCGTTGTAGATCGTGTCGCCCGAGTTCAGCACGCCGGAGTACACCCGCAGGAACGTGAGCTGCCCGACATACGGGTCGGTCATGATCTTGAACGCGAGCGCGGCGAACGGCTCGTCGTCGCCCGCCCTGCGCACCGCTTCCTGGTCGCGGTCGTTCAACCCCCTGACCGGCGGAATGTCCACCGGCGAGGGCAGGTAGTCGATCACCGCGTCGAGCATCGCCTGCACGCCCTTGTTCTTGAAGGCCGAGCCGCACAGCATCGGCGTGATCTCGTTGGCGATCGTGCGGGCGCGCAGCGCCGACTTGATTTCGGCCTCCGTCAGCTGCCCCGTCTCGAGGTACTTGTTCATCAGCTCTTCGTTGGCCTCGGCGGCGGCCTCGACCATCTTCTCGCGCCACTCGGCAGCCGTCTCGACCAGGTCGGCCGGAACGTCGGTGTAGGTGAACTTCATGCCCTGGCTGGCCTCGTCCCACAGGATGGCCTTCATCTTGACCAGGTCGACCACGCCGCGGAAGTTCTCCTCGACGCCGATCGGAACCTGGATCGGAATCGGGTTCGCCTTCAGGCGCATCCGCATCTGCTCGTAGACCTTGAAGAAATTCGCGCCGGTGCGGTCCATCTTGTTCACGAACGCCAGGCGCGGCACGTTGTACTTGTTGGCCTGGCGCCAGACCGTCTCCGACTGCGGCTGCACGCCACCGACCGCGCAGTACACCATGCAGGCGCCGTCCAGCACGCGCATGCTGCGCTCGACCTCGATCGTGAAGTCCACGTGGCCCGGCGTGTCGATGATGTTGATCCGGTGCTCGGGCAGCGACAGGTCCATGCCCTTCCAGAAACAGGTGGTGGCGGCCGACGTAATGGTGATGCCGCGCTCCTGCTCCTGCTCCATCCAGTCCATCGTCGCGGCGCCGTCGTGCACCTCGCCGATCTTGTGGTTGACCCCGGTGTAAAACAGGATGCGCTCGGTCGTCGTCGTCTTGCCGGCGTCGATGTGTGCGGATATACCGATGTTCCGGTACCGCTCGATGGGGGTCTTTCTGGCCATTGCGTTCACCAGCTCAGAATCTGAAATGGGCGAAGGCCCGGTTGGCTTCGGCCATCCGGTGCACTTCCTCGCGCTTTTTCATCGCGCCGCCGCGCCCCTCCGAAGCCTCGATCAGCTCGCCGGCCAGGCGCAGCGGCATCGATTTCTCGCCGCGTTTCTTGGCCGCCTCGCGCAGCCAGCGCATCGCCAGCGCCATCCGGCGCACCGGCCGCACTTCGACCGGCACCTGGTAGTTGGCGCCGCCGACACGACGGCTCTTGACCTCGACCGACGGTCTGACGTTGCTCAGCGCCTGGATGAAGATCTCCACCGGGTTCTTGCCGCTTTTCTGTTCGATCTGCGCGAAGGCGCCGTACACGATCCGCTCGGCCACGGCTTTCTTGCCATCGAGCATGATCACGTTGATGAACTTGGTCACATCCGAGTTGGCGAACTTCGGATCCGGCAGGATCTCGCGCTTCGGAACCTCGCGACGACGCGGCATTGCGGTCCTCTTTCTTCAGTCGATTCGTGGCGCCTGCCACCCAGGTGGGCCCCATGGTGACGGGCCCCGACTTACTCTCACGCCGTTTCACCGACGACTGCGCCGCCGCCGTGATGCGCGGCGGCGCACGGTGCGTCTTACTCCGATTTCGGCCTTATTCCGACTTTGGCCTCTTCGCTCCGTACTTGGAGCGACCCTGCTTGCGGTCCTTCACACCCTGCGTATCCAGTGATCCGCGCACGATGTGGTAGCGCACGCCCGGCAAATCCTTGACGCGGCCGCCGCGGATCAGCACGACCGAGTGTTCCTGCAGGTTGTGGCCCTCGCCGCCGATGTACGAGATCACTTCGAAGCCGTTGGTCAACCGCACCTTGGCGACCTTGCGCAGCGCCGAGTTGGGCTTTTTCGGCGTCGTCGTGTATACCTTGGTGCACACTCCGCGCCGCTGCGGGCAGCTTCGCAGCGCCGGACTCTTGCTCTTTGTCCGCGCGCTCTCGCGTGCCCTGCGTACCAGCTGGTTGATCGTCGGCATGTTCCGGCTCTCGTAGCCCACCACGGTCTCGCGGCCCCGGTGTCGTGCACGACCGAAACCCTCGTCGAAACCTCTGCGAAGCCTTCCATTATATCGGAGCGCTTGCCCGGGGGCAACGCGGGGCGCCCCTGGCGCCCTCAGCGATCGACCGTTTTCATCATCGCTTCCGGATAACGATCGCCCGCGGCGGCTCCGGGCGGAAACGCCATATCCAGGCGCGCCAGCTGCTCGGCGTTCAGCCGCATGGCGGCCGCGCCCGTGTTCTGCTCCAGGTAAGCGACCTTCTTGGTGCCCGGGATCGCAACGATGTCATCGCCCTGGGCCAGCACCCAGGCCAGCGCCACCTGGGCCGCGGTGCCCCCGATCTGGCCGGCGACCGCTTCGAGTTCGCGCAGCAGGCCCAGGTTCTCGCGCAGATTGTCGGGCTGGAAGCGGGGCGTGTGGCGCCGGTAGTCGTCGGCGTCGAGCTCGTCCGCCTGCGTGATGCGGCCGCTCAGGAAACCCCGTCCGAGCGGGCTGAAGGCCACAAAACCCACGCCCAGCCGCCGGCAGGCGGCCAGCACGCTGCGTTCCGGATCGCGCGTCCACAGCGAGTATTCCGACTGCAGCGCCGTGACCGGGTGGACCCGGCAGGCGCGCTCCAGCGTCTGCGCCGACGCCTCCGACAGTCCCACGTGCAGGATCTTGCCTTCGCGCACGAACCCGGCCAGCGCCTGCATCGTCTCCTCGATCGGCACGTTGGGATCGACCCGATGCAGGTAATACAGGTCGATATGGTCCACGCCCAGCCGCTTCAGGCTGCCCTCGAGGGCCTGCCGCGCATGCTGCGGGCTGCCATCGATGGCGGGCGCGGACGCGCTGGCCGGATCGCGCACGATGCCGAACTTGGTGGCCAGCACGACTTCGTCGCGCCGCCCCTGGATCGCGCGCCCGACCAGCTCTTCGTTGGTGAACGGCCCGTAGGCGTCGGCCGTGTCCAGGAAATTGACGCCCAGGTCCAGCGCGTGCCGGATCGTCGCGATCGATTCGGCCTGGTCGGGCGGCCGTCCGTAAAAGGCGCTCATCCCCATGCAGCCCAGCCCGACGGCGGAAACGCGCGGGCCGGAGGAGCCGAGGCGTCGTAACGCAATTGTCATGGTTGAACCCTCGCCAGGTTTGCCACCCTCACCCCCGACCCCTCTCCCGCTGCGCGGGCGAGGGGCGACCGGGCGTCGCAGGCCATATCGCCCCTCTCCCGCGCAGCGGGAGAGGGGCGGGGGTGAGGGTGCGGCGGAGCTACGACCCGGAGACGGCCTCGGTGCCTTCGCCCTCGGCCGCGTCGATGGCGGCGGCTTCCTGCGACTGCCCGCTCGCCTCCAGCGCGGCCATGGCCTCGCGTTCGGCCGCCTCGATATCCTCCTTCTCCTTGCGCGCCCGGTGGTAGGCGAGCCCGGAGCCGGCCGGGATCAGGCGGCCCACGATCACGTTCTCCTTCAGGCCGCGCAGCTCGTCGCGCTTGCCCATGATCGCCGCTTCGGTGAGCACGCGCGTGGTCTCCTGGAACGAGGCCGCCGAGATGAACGAGTCGGTCGACAGCGAGGCCTTCGTGATGCCGAGCAGCACGTTCTCGTACAGCGCCGGCCGGCCACCCTTGGCGATCGCCTTGTCGTTCTCGTCCAGCAGCTCCGAGCGCTCGACCTGCTCGCCCGTGATGAACGGCGTGTCACCGGCATCGACGATCTGCACCCGGCGCAGCATCTGCCGGACGATCACCTCGATGTGCTTGTCGTTGATCTTCACGCCCTGCAGCCGGTACACGTCCTGCACCTCGTCGACGATGTAGCGCGCCAACGACTCCACTCCGAGCAGGCGCAGGATGTCGTGCGGATCGGCCGAACCGTCGACGATCAGCTCGCCCTTGTTGACCACCTGGCCGTCGTGCACCAGCACGTGCTTGTCCTTCGGGATCAGGAATTCGTGCTCCTTGCCCTCCAGGTCGCTGATGATCAGGCGCTGCTTGCCCTTGGTGTCCTTGCCGAACGAGACGGTTCCGGTGACCTCGGCCAGCATCCCGGCGTCCTTCGGCGAGCGCGCCTCGAACAGCTCCGCCACGCGCGGCAGACCGCCGGTGATGTCGCGCGTCTTTTGCGACTCCTGCGGAATGCGCGCCAGCACGTCGCCGACCGCGATCTGCTGGCCGTCGCGCACGACGATCAGCGCGCCGACCGGGAACGAGATCGTCACCGCGTGGTCGGTGCCGTGGATCCGCACCTCCTCGCCGGCCTCGTTGATCAGCTTCACCTGCGGCCGCACGCCTTTGACGTTGGCGCTGCGTCGCTTGGCGTCGATCACCACCAAGGTCGACAGCCCGGTGACTTCGTCGATCTGCTTGGCCACGGTGACGCCCTCTTCGACGTTCTCGAAGCGGGTGGTGCCGGCGTACTCGCTGATGATCGGGCGCGTCAGCGGGTCCCACTGAGCAAGCTGCGTGCCGGCCTTGACCGCCTTGCCGTCGGTCACGTTCAGCGTCGCCCCGTACGGGACCTTGTGGCGCTCGCGCTCGCGTCCGTTGTCGTCGGCGATCGTGACTTCGCCGGAGCGCGATATCACGATCTGCTCGCCCTTGGCGTTGGTCACGTAGCGCATCGTGCTGGTGAAGCGCACCAGGCCGTTGCTCTTGGCCTCGATCGCGCTTTGCACCGCAGCCCGCGAAGCCGCGCCGCCGATGTGGAAGGTGCGCATCGTGAGCTGCGTGCCCGGCTCGCCGATCGACTGGGCGGCGATCACGCCGACCGCCTCGCCCGAGTTGACCAGCACGCCGCGCCCCAGGTCACGACCGTAACACCCGGCACAGATGCCGTAGCGCGTGTCGCAGGTCAGGGCGGTGCGTACCTTGATCTCGTCGATCCCAAGCTGCTCGATCCGGTCCACCGCGTCCTCGTCCAGCAGGCTGCCGGCCGCGAACAGCACTTCCTGCGTGTCCGGATGCATGATGTCGACCGCGGCCACGCGTCCCAGGATGCGGTCGCGCAGGGCTTCGATCACTTCGCCGCCTTCGACCAGCGCCCGCATCGCCACGCCGTTGGCGGTTCCGCAGTCGTCCTCGGTCACGACCAGGTCCTGCGTGACGTCGACCAGGCGCCGCGTGAGGTAGCCCGAATTGGCCGTCTTCAACGCCGTGTCGGCCAGACCCTTGCGGGCGCCGTGCGTCGAGATGAAGTACTGCAGCACGTTCAGGCCTTCGCGGAAATTGGCGGTGATCGGCGTCTCGATGATCGAGCCGTCCGGCTTGGCCATCAGTCCGCGCATGCCGGCCAGCTGCCGGATCTGCGCGACCGATCCGCGCGCCCCCGAGTCGGCCATCATGAAGATCGAGTTGAAGGAATCCTGATTCACGTCCGTGCCGTGGCGGTCGACGGTCTTCTCGGTCGCCAGTTGTTCCATCATCACCTTGCCGACCTGATCGCCGGCGCGGCCCCAGATGTCGACCACCTTGTTGTAGCGCTCGCCCTGCGTGACCAGGCCCGAGGTGTACTGCGCCTCGATTTCCTTGACCTCCTTTTCGGCGGCCCGGATGATTTCCTCCTTCTGCTCCGGCACCCGCATGTCGTCGATCGCGATCGACAGCCCCGCGCGCGTGGCCAGGGCAAAACCCGCCTGCAGCAGCCGGTCTGCGAAGATCACCGTCTCGCGCAGCCCGCAGCGGCGGAACGAGGCGTTGATCAGGCGGCTGATCTCCTTTTTCTTCAACGGCTTGTTCAGCAGCGAGAACGGCAGCCCGGCCGGCAGGATCTCCGACAGCAGCGCGCGGCCGATCGTGGTCTCGTAGCGTGTGATCCGCTCGCTGCGCGCTCCGGTTTCGCGGTCGACGTCGGCCTCGCGGATGCGCACCGTGATACGCGTCTGCAGCTCGACCTGGCCGGTCTCGTAGGCACGGTGCACTTCGGCCACGTCGCCGAAGAAGGCGCCTTCGCCGCGGCCGTTGATCTTCTCGCGGGTCGCGTAGTACAGCCCCAGCACGACGTCCTGGCTCGGAACGATCGACGGATCGCCGTTGGACGGAAACAGGATGTTGTTCGACGAGAGCATCAGGGCCCGTGCCTCGAGCTGCGCCTCCAGCGACAGCGGAACGTGCACCGCCATCTGGTCGCCGTCGAAGTCCGCGTTGAAGGCGGCGCACACCAGCGGATGCAGCTGGATCGCCTTGCCCTCGATCAGCACCGGC
>DATKFG010000065.1:0-18599 GCA_035511515.1 Burkholderiaceae bacterium
TGCTACGGCCCGCTCGCCGACGCCTCGACGCTGAAGCGCGAGGTGGTCGAGGGCCTGGACATCCTGATCGTGCGTGAATTGACGGGCGACATCTATTTCGGGCAGCCCCGCGGCATCCGCGTGCTGCCGGGTGGCCAGCGCGAGGGGTTCGACACGATGCGCTACTCCGAAAGCGAGATCCGCCGCATCGCGCACGTGGCGTTCGGGGCGGCCCGCCGCCGCTCATCGCGCCTGTGCTCGGTCGACAAGGCGAACGTGCTGGAGACGACCCAGCTGTGGCGCGACGTCGTCACCGAGGTGGGCCGGGACTATCCGGACGTGCAGCTCACTCACATGTACGTCGACAACGCGGCCATGCAGCTGGTGCGCGCGCCACGCCAGTTCGACGTGATGCTGACCGGCAACATGTTTGGCGATATCCTGTCCGACGAGGCCTCGATGCTGACCGGCTCGATCGGCTTGCTGCCTTCGGCCTCGCTGGATCAGGCCGGCAAGGGGCTGTATGAGCCGATCCACGGATCGGCGCCCGACATCGCGGGCAAGGGCATCGCCAACCCGCTCGCCACGATCCTGTCGGCGGCGATGATGCTGCGATACAGCTTCGAGAACGAGGCGGCCGCGGCGCGGATCGAACGGGCGGTCCAGCGCGCGTTGAAGACGGGCGCCCGCACCGCTGACCTGGCGGGCGCGGCGGGGGCCGCGCTCGGCACGCGCGCGATGGGCGACCTGGTGATTCGGGAGCTCGGGTGAAGACCCTCACCCCCGGCCCCTCTCCCACTGGCGTGGGAGAGGGGAGATTCGTGAAAGGGATTCGCTCGGAATGAAGGTCGGTTTTGTCGGATGGCGGGGAATGGTCGGCTCGGTTCTGATGGAGCGGATGACGAGCGAGCGCGATTTCGACCTTTTCAAGTCGCGCTTCTTCAGCACCTCCAGCCGCGGGGCCGCGGCCCCCGCCGTGACCGGCGGCGAGGCCCGGCTGCACGACGCGCACGACCTGGCGGCGCTGGGCGACTGCGATGCGATCCTGACCTGCCAGGGTGGCGATTACACCTCGGCAATCCATCCAAAGCTGCGCGCCACGGGATGGAACGGATACTGGATCGATGCGGCCTCGTCGCTGCGGATGAACGACGACGCGATCATCGTGTTGGACCCGGTGAACCTGGATGTGATCCGGGACGGTCTGCGGCGCGGTGTGCGCGACTACATCGGCGGCAACTGCACCGTCAGCCTGATGCTGCTGGCGATCGACGGGCTCCTGAAGGCGGGTCTGGTCGAATGGGTCAGCGCGATGACCTATCAGGCCGCTTCCGGAGCCGGGGCCCAGCACATGCGCGAGCTGCTGCAGCAGATGGGGTTCGTGTTCGACGCGGTGCGCGACCGGCTGGCCGATCCGCACTCGGCGATCCTGGAGATCGATCGCTCGGTCAGCCAGGCGCTTCGCTCCGACCAGCTGCCCCACGAGCAGTTGGGAACCGCGCTGGCGGGCAACGTGATCGCCTGGATCGACCGGGACCTGGGCCAGGGCGTCAGCCGCGAGGAGTGGAAGGCCGGCGCCGAGACCAACAAGATCCTGGGCCGCGCCCCGATGGGCCAACCGGGCTCCCTGATCGTCGAAGGCATCTGCGTCCGCGTGGGTTCGATGCGCTGCCACAGCCAGGCCTTGACGATCAAGTTGTCTCGGGACTTGCCGCTGGCCGAACTTGAAGCGTTGATCGCCGGGGCCAACCCCTGGGTCGAGCTGGTGCCCAACCGGCGCGACGACACCATCGGCTCGCTCTGCCCGGCCTCCGTCAGCGGGCGCTTGCGGATTCCGATCGGCCGGGTCCGGAAGCTGGCGATGGGAGGGCAGTACCTGTCGGCCTTCACGGTGGGCGACCAACTGCTGTGGGGCGCGGCCGAGCCGCTGCGACGTATGCTACGGATTGCGCTTGAACGGCTGGATTGACCGGCGGAGGCCGGCCACATCAGCCAAATGGGTGACCTGGACAGTTTCATACTTCCGAACCACATGTTGCGGGTAGTTCTAAACTTGCGCGCGTAAGTGTCTGATGTTATTTTCGAAAACCCTGTATTTCCGATGTTGAGGGGGCACCCGTGCCGTCGGACAAATTTAGAACCGTGCATCATCGGCTAGCACGCGCCGGCGTTGTCATCGCCATTGATCTGGGACTTGCGCTCGCAGTCGTCGGCGCGCAGGCCGCCGGACTGGGTCGACTGAACGTGCAATCGGCGCTCGGCCAGCCGCTGCGTGCCGATGTCGAGGTGCCCTCGGTCGGGCAGGACGAAGCGGCCACGCTGCAGGTGCGGCTTGCGCCTCAGACGGCGTTCCGCCAGGCCAACCTGGAGTTCAATCCAGCGTTGACCCAGTTGCGCTTCGACCTGGAGTCGCGCAGCGACGGCAGCTACGTCGTGCACGTCACCTCGGCGCAACCGGTCAACGAGCCGTTCCTGGACCTGCTGCTGGAGCTGAGCTGGTCGACGGGCCGGGTCCTGCGCGAGTACACGGTACTGCTGGATCCGCCGGCGCTGAAGACGGCGCCCGAAGTCGTATCGCCCGTTGTGGCGCAGACCCAACCGGTGGCGCCACCGCCTGCGACCCCGGCCATAGCGCCGACCGAAGCCGCCGCGGCTCCGCCGGCGCCCCCAGCCGTCGCCGCCGCACCGCAGGCCCAGGTCGCGCCGCCCCCGGCGCCGGAACCGGCGGCGCCGCCGCCGGCCGCCGCCGCAACCGAGCCGGCTCCGGCAGCGGCGCCGAAGGCCGTCCCGCGGCGCGGGCGCGCCAAACCGGCGCCCGCCGAGGCCCCGCCGGCAGAGGCAGCCGCGACCAATTACAAGGTCAAGCCCGGCGATACGCTGGGGCGGATCGCACTGGCGAACAAGTCGGCGAGCGTTTCGCTCGATCAGATGCTGGTGGCGCTGCTGAAGGCCAATCCGAACGCCTTCATCCAGAACAACATGAACCTGGTGCTGGCCGGCGCCACGCTGACGATTCCGCCGGACAACCAGGCACGCGTGGTCGATCCGGGTGACGCACACCGCGAAGTGGTCGCGCAGAGCGCCGACTTTGCCGCCTATCGGAGCCGGCTGGCGCAGGTTGCTGCGGCGGCGCCAGCGCCGCCTGCGGCCGCTCCCAAGGCCGCGGTCCAGGGCAAGGTGACCACCAAGGTTGAGGAAAAGGGTGCCCCTCCGAAGACCGGAGACCAGTTGAAGATCGCCAAGGCCGAGGCGGCCGCCACCGCGGCCACGCAAGCGGCCGATGAGGCGCAGATGCGCCAGCGGATGCTGAAAGAAGAGCAGACACGTGCCGAGGCGCTGAAGAAGACCAACGAGAAGCTGGCCAAGGAGCTCGAAGTGGTCAGCCGGGCCGCCGCGCTGGCCCAGGAGCAGGCCAAGGCGAAGGCCGACGCTGCCCAGTTGAAGGCCGAAGCGGCCGCGGCCAAGGCCAAAGCCGAGGCGGATGCCGCCAAGGCCAAGGCCGATGCAACGGCGGCCAAGGCGAGAGCCGAGGCCGATGCGGCTGCCGCCAAGGCCAAGGCCGAAGCGGACGCCGCGCGGGCGAAAGTCGAGGCGGCCGCGGCCGCCTCGGCGGCCAAGGCCCGGGTCATCGAGGCCGAGCAAGCCGCGCGGGCCAAGGCGGAGGCCGACAGACTGGCTGCTGCGGCCAAGAAAGCCGCCCCTGCGGTCGAACCGGCGCCGGTTGCGGCGCCCGCGCCGGCCACTGTGGCCAAGGCCGAGGCTCCCAAAGCCGAGGCGCCCAAGGCGCCTGCGCCCGCCAGTGGCGGCGGGGAAAGCATGCTGGATCAGTTGACCTCGGCGCCGGTGCTGGGCACGCTGGGTTTGGTGCTGGTGTCGGCTCTGTTCGGCATCAACTTCTATCGGAAGAAGAAGGTTGAGCGGTCCGACCAGTTCAAATCCACGGTGGACGGCATGCGCGCCAACTCGTTGTTCGGCGCCACCGGAGGCCAGAGCGTCGACACGGGTGCGACCAGCACCTTCAATTCGAGCTTCATACCGGCAGCCTCGCAACTCGATTCGAACGAAGTCGATCCAGTGGCCGAGGCCGACGTGTACATCGCGTACGGACGCGAGGAGCAGGCCGAGGAGATACTCAAAGAGGCGTTGCGGCTTCAACCCGATCGGGTCGGAGTCCGCGTCAAGCTGCTGGAAATCTATTCACGCCGCGGCGACAAGGCGGCCTTCACCACGCTGGCGCAGGATCTGCACGACCGCTCGGGCGGAGCCGGCGAGGAGTGGGAGCGCGCGGCCAAGCTGGGCCGCTCGCTGGATCCGACCAATCCGCTGTACAGCGGCGGGGCGTCGGCCGGCGCCGATCCGGGCCACGGCCCGAGCACCGATCTGCGCGTTGCGGTGCCCGGGTCCGATTCGTACTCGACCGTCGGATCGGCGCTGCCGCCCCAGGTGGATAGCACCTCGACTCAGCCGTTGGTGACCGACACGCAGGGACGGGCGACCAGCCAGCCGGCCGCTGCAAGCGTGCTCGGAATGGCGCCCGGCACGCGCCAGGGTGCCGATTCCAAGATGGGAGACACGAAGCTGCCGGTGGACTCTCAAGTCAGTCCGCCCACGCGTGGTGCGACACCGGGTCTGGCGTCCGAGGCGCTCAGGCCGTCAGCCAGCGCGTCAAGCAATACTCCGACGCTGCCGATGGATGCGCCCGCCAAGCCGCTCAGCGGCATCGACTTTGGGGCGCTGGATTTCGACCTTGGCCCGACCAAGACCGGCGCCGACGGTGCTGTAACGCTTTTGATGCCTGTGCCCGAAGAGCACGAGGCGTCGCCACAAAAGAGCGTTCCCGCGCACGAAGCTCCGACCGTGCCATCGATGGACCTGATGTTCGAGCCCACGTCCCCGAGTGCCCGTCGCGCCGGGCCGGCGACCGCCACTGGATCGGTTCCGATGCCCGAGATCGACCTGAACCTGCCGACGCTGAGCCCGTCCACGCGCCCGACGACGCCTTCGTCGCTGGAAGAGGCGCTTTCGAGACCCACGCTGCTGGGCGCAGTGGGCGCGTTGCCGGATGAGCACGCTTCGCGCCTGACCTCCAATACGGACCAGGCGACCGTGCCCTTGATCGACTTCGACCTGTCGGGAACGGAGAGCACACTTTCGGGGCGGCGGACCGAGACGCAGGCGGGCACTCCGCTGGCCTCGCAGATGGCCACCAAGCTGGATCTGGCGCGCGGCTACATCGATCTGGGTGTGAAGGACGGTGCGCGCGAGTTGCTCGAAGAGGTGATGCGGGACGGCACGCGCGAGCAGCGCCAGCAGGCGGTCGAACTGATCAAGATGGTCGAGGCCTAGCCGCGGGCGGTGCGCGTCGCCCTGGGGCTGGAGTACGACGGCACCGGGTTCGCCGGCTGGCAGACCCAGAAGGACCGCTCCGGCGTCCAGGACGCGGTTGAAGCGGCGCTGCACTCGTTCATCGGCCAGCCGGTGCCGATCGTAGCCGCCGGCCGTACCGACGCCGGGGTGCATGCAACCGGCCAGGTGGTGCATCTGGACAGCCCGGTGCGGCGCGAGCAGGGCGCATGGGTGCGCGGGATCAACCGGTTTTTGCCGCGCACGATTGCGATCCGCTGGGCCCGCGAGGCGCCCGATCAGTTTCACGCCCGCTTCAGTGCCATCGGCCGCACCTACGAGTACTGGATCCTGAACGACCCGGTCCGCTCGGCGCTGCACGACCACCGCACTGGCTGGGTTTTCCGGCCGCTGGACGTGGGCGCGATGCAAACAGCCGCCCACGCGCTGGTGGGCACGCACGATTTTTCCGCTTTTCGTTCGGCCGAGTGCCAGGCGGCCTCGCCGGTGCGCGAGTTGCGCCGATTCGAGGTCGAGCGCCTGGGACACCTGGTGCGCGTGCAGGTGGCGGCCAATGCCTTCCTGCACCACATGGTGCGCAACCTGGTCGGAACGCTCGTGTACATCGGCGTGGGGCGTCGTCCGCCGCAGTGGGCCGGCGAAGTGCTGGCCACGCGCGATCGCGCGGCGGCGGCGCCGACTTTCGCGGCGTGCGGGCTGTACCTGACGCAGGTCGAGTACGATCGGGCGCTCGATCTGCCGATCGGAGCCGATGTGGAGATGCCGTGCAGCCCGTGGCGCGAACCCGGATCAAGATCTGCGGACTGACGCGGCCCGAGCACGTCGCGCTGGCCGGCGAGCTGGGCGTGGATGCGGTCGGATTCGTCTGCTGCGAAAGCAGCCCGCGCTTCGTGCCGCCGGAACGCCTGGGTCTGCTCGCCGACGAACTGGCGCCGTTCGTCACGCCGGTGCTGCTGTTCGTGAATGCGGCGCGCGAGCGCATCGAGGAGGCGCTGCGGGCGGTTCCGCATGCGCTGCTGCAGTTCCATGGCGACGAGTCCCCTGCCGATTGCGCCCGCTTCGGGCGCGCCTACCTGCGCGCGGTGGCGATGGCCGAGGGAGTCGATTTGTTAGACTGGGAACGGCGGTACCCGACTGCGGCGGCGCTGCTGGCGGATGCTCCGGGCGCCGCCTTCGGAGGAGGCGGCCGCGTGTTCGACTGGAGCAGGTTGCCGGGGGTGGAGCGCCGCAGCCGGCCGCTGATCCTGGCGGGCGGTCTGGACGCTTCCAATGTCGGTGCCGCGATCCGCGCTGCCCGGCCCCGCGGGGTCGATGTCAGCAGCGGCGTGGAGGCGGAGCGGGGGATCAAGAGCGAGGCGCTGATGCGCGAGTTCGTGGCCGCGGTCCGCGCGGCCGATGGTGTGTCCTGAGTCGGAACGATCAACGATGAAGCCCTACGAATTGCCGGATGCCCAGGGCCATTTTGGTCCCTATGGCGGCACGTTCGTCGCCGAAACGCTGATGTACGCGCTGGGGGAGCTGCGCCAGGCCTACCAGCAGTGCCGGTCCGATCCGCAGTTCCAGGCCGAGCTGCAAAGCGAGCTGAAGCATTACGTCGGCCGGCCCAGCCCCATTTATCACGCGCGCCGCTGGAGCCAGGAGCTGGGCGGCGCGCAGATCTACCTGAAGCGGGAAGACCTGAACCACACCGGCGCGCACAAGATCAACAACACGGTCGGCCAGGCGCTGCTGGCGCGCCGCATGGGCAAACGGCGCGTGATCGCGGAGACCGGCGCCGGGCAGCATGGCGTCGCCACGGCGACGGTGGCGGCGCGCTACGCGATGAAGTGCGTGGTGTACATGGGATCGGAGGACATGGGGCGGCAGGCCGCCAACGTGTACCGGATGCGCCTGCTCGGCGCCGTCGTGGTGCCGGTGGAAAGCGGCTCGCGCACCCTGAAAGACGCGCTGAACGAGGCGATGCGCGACTGGGTAACCAACGTGCGCGATACGTTCTACATCATCGGCACCGTGGCGGGCCCGCACCCCTACCCGATGATGGTGCGTGATTTCAACTCGGTGGTCGGCAAGGAATGCCTGAAGCAGATGCCTGAGATCGCCGGCCGCCAGCCCGATGTCGTGATCGCCTGTGTCGGTGGCGGCAGCAACGCGATGGGGATCTTCTACGACTACATCGGGCTGGAGCAGGTCAAGCTGGTCGGGGTCGAGGCGGCTGGCGAGGGCCTGGCGAGCGGACATCACGCCGCCAGCCTCCAGCGCGGAACGCCCGGCGTGCTGCACGGCAACCGTACGTACCTGCTGCAGGATGCGCAGGGGCAGATCCAGGCCACGCACAGCGTCAGCGCCGGCCTGGACTACCCCGGGGTCGGCCCCGAGCACGCCTGGCTGCAGGATTGCGGCCGCGCCGAGTACGTCGGAGCCACCGATGCCGAGGCGCTGCAGGCATTTCACGACTGCTGCCGGATCGAGGGCATCATCCCGGCGCTCGAATCGAGTCACGCGCTGGCGCACGCGGCGCGGCTGGCTCCGACGCTGCCGGCCGATAAGATCCTGCTGGTCAATCTGAGCGGCCGCGGCGACAAGGACCTGCACATCGTGGCCGAGGCGGGCGGACTGGAGTTCTACTGCCGCGCCTCGTGCCGCGAAGCCAGCCTCGCCCACCTCGGAAACCGTTGATGTCGCGGATCGCCGAACGCTTCATGCGGCTGCGCTTCGAGGACCGCACCGGACTGATTCCTTACGTCACGGGCGGGGATCCGTCGCCGCAATCGACCGTGCCGTTGATGCATCGGCTGGCCGGGGCGGGCGCCGACGTGATCGAGCTGGGTGTGCCGTTTTCCGACCCGATGGCCGATGGGCCGGTGATCCAGCGAGCGTCCGAACGGGCGATCCGGCAGGGCGTCGGACTGGTCGAATGCCTGAAGTTCGTTGCCGAGTTTCGCCGCAACGATGCGACCACGCCGGTCGTGCTGATGGGCTACGCCAACCCGATCGAGCGGATCGGAACGGAGCGCTTTGAACAGCTCGCATCGAGCGCCGGCGTCGACGGCGTGCTGGTGGTCGATTACCCGCCCGAGGAGTGCGCCGATTTTGCCGCGCGCCTGCGCGCGCGCGGCATCGATCCGATCTTCCTGGTGGCGCCGACCTCCACCGCGCAGCGGATCGAGCAGATCGCCCGCGTGGCCAGCGGCTACGTGTACTACGTCAGCCTGACCGGCATTACCGGCGCCGGCCACCTGGACGTCGCGGCCGTGGCGGAGCGGATTCCACCGATCCGCGAGCTCGTGCGCCTGCCGGTGGGCGTCGGGTTCGGCATCAAGGATGCCGCCAGTGCGCAGGCCATCGCGCGGGTGGCCGACGCGGTGGTGATCGGAAGCCGCGTGATCCAGGCCATGGAGGATGCGGCCGGCTCCGATCCGGTCGATGCGGCCGGCGTTTTCGTCTCGACGATCCGCGCCGCGCTGGACGAGCGGCCGCGTCGCGACATGGCAGCCAACGGGGGAAATAGATGAGCTGGATCGACAAGCTGTTGCCGCCCCGCATCAAGCAGGGCGGCTCGCGTAAAACGGTACCCGAGGGCGTTTGGACCAAGTGCCCCGGCTGCGAGGCCGTTCTGTACAGCGCAGAGCTGGAACGCAGCCTGCAGGTCTGCCCGACCTGCGCGCACCACCTGAGGATCCGCACGCGCGAGCGGCTCGATGCCCTGCTCGACCCCGAGGGCCGTTACGAAATCGGCCAGGAGATCGTTCCGGTCGACACACTGCGGTTCAAGGACAGCCGCAAATACGCCGAACGCATCCAGGAGGCGATGCAGGCGACCGGCGAAACCGACGCGATGGTCGTGATGGGCGGGGCCATCCGGGCCATCCCGGTGGTGGTGAGCGCCTTCGAATTCGAGTTCATGGCCGGCTCGATGGGGTCGGTGGTCGGTGAGCGCTTCGTTCGTGGCGCGCAGACCGCGCTGGAGCAGAAGGTGCCCTTCATCTGCATCACCGCCAGCGGAGGGGCGCGCATGCAGGAAGGGCTGCTGTCGCTGCTGCAGATGGCCAAGACCGCGGCCATGGTGGCCAAGCTGGCCGAGGCGGGCCTGCCGTATCTGAGCGTGCTGACCGACCCGACCACCGGCGGCGTGTCGGCCAGTTTCGCGTTCCTCGGTGATGTGGTGATCGCCGAGCCGAAAGCGTTGATCGGATTTGCCGGACCGCGCGTGATCGAGCAGACGGTGCGCGAAAAGCTTCCGGAAGGATTTCAGCGCGCGGAATTTCTGCTGCAGCACGGCGCCATCGATATGATCGTCGACCGCCGTGAGATGCGCGACGAGCTGGCCCGCTTGCTCGCGTTGCTGCTGCGACAGCCGATCGATGCGATCGCGTAGGGCGCCTATCGCGTAAGAGCGGCCCGCGGGTGACGCAACTCGACGCCTGGCTGCAGCGGATCGAGCGGCTGCACCATCGAACCATCGAAATGGGCCTGGCGCGGGTGCGCCAGGTGGCCGAGCAGCTGGCGCTGCGCCTGCAATGCCCCAGCATTGTGGTGGCCGGCACCAACGGCAAGGGGTCGACCTGCGCGATGCTGGACGCCATGCTGCGGGCGGCCGGCTACCGGGTCGGGCGCTACAGCTCGCCGCACCTGCTGCGTTTCAACGAGCGGGCGATGATCGACGGAGTGCTCGCCGCGGACGAGGCCCTGATCGAGCAGTTCGAGGCGGTCGAACACGCGCGCGGCGACGTCTCGCTCACCTATTTCGAGTTCACCACGCTGGCGATCCTGCGGCTGTTCTGCGCGCAACGGCTCGATGCGGCGGTTCTGGAGATCGGGCTGGGTGGGCGCCTGGACGCGGTGAACCTGATCGACGCCGACTGCTCCGTGGTGACCTCGATCGGGCTGGACCACGCCGACTACCTGGGGTCGACGCGGGACAGCGTGGCGTTCGAAAAGGCGCACATCTACCGGGCCGCCAGGCCGGCGATCTGTTCCGACCCATCGCCGCCCGACGCGCTGATCGCGCACGCGAGCTCGATCGGTGCCGATCTGCGCATCCTCGGCCGCGACTTCGAAGCGATCGTGTTTTCCGAAACCGGCGCGCTGCAGCCGCATCCGCAGCAGTGGACTTATCGGGGCCGATCGGTGCGGCGCGCCGCGCTGCCCATCCCGTCGTTGCGCGGGCCGCACCAGCTGCGCAACGCGGCCGGCGCGATTGCCGCGCTGGAGGCGTTGCAGGAGGCGCTGCCGGTGAGCCAGCAGGCGGTTCGCGAGGGCTTGCGGCGGGCCGCAATCGAAGGCCGCTTCCAGGTCGTTCCGGGCCGGCCGGTGGTCATCCTGGATGTCGCCCACAATCCGCAGGCGGCCGAGGCGCTCGCCCTGACGCTGGATCAGCACCCCTGCCGCGGACGCACGCACGCGGTCTTCGCGATGCTGCGCGACAAGGATGCGGCGGGCGTGTTTCAGCAGATGGGCCGGCGCATCGATCGATGGTACCTGGCACCGACGTCCGGTCAGCGCGGGATGGATGCGGGCACGCTGGCATCGGTCCTGCAGCCGCACGCGGCGCCCTCGGTTCGGCTGGACGAGCGCTTCGATTCGGTCGGCCAGGCGCTGACGGCGGCGCGGGCCGCGGCATCGCCTGATGATAGAATTTTGGTGTTTGGATCGTTCGTCACCGTCGCCGACGCGATGCGCGAATTGCGCAGCGACCGGCGCGAACCGAGGGGCGTGGATTCGAGATGAGATGAGCTCCGAAGGAGCGGGTGCCGACGAAGCGGCCGTGCGGGCCGGCAAGGCGGCCCGGATACGGGCGCGGATGCGCCGGCGCCTGATTGGAGCGGCCGCGCTGCTGGTGGGCACCGCGGTGGTGGTTCCGATGATGCTCGACCCGGCGCCACGCCCGCTTCCCGACAACATTCCCGTCGACATCCCGAGCGAGCGCACGCCGTTTGCGCCTCGCCTGTCGCTGCCCTCCTTCGCGCCAAGCGCGCCCTCCTCCGCACCGGGCGCGCCGGCGGGCGGAGCCGCCGCCGCACCCGGTGCTACGGAGGGCAAGCCGGCCGAGCCGCAGGCGAAGGCGGGCGTCGAACAGCCGCCCGCTGCTCCCGCCGCAGGGGCCGGGGAGGGCTCGCCCCCCGAAGCGAAGGAGGGCTCGCCCGACGAAGCGCGCAGCGCGAAGTCGGGACCGTGGTTCGTGCAGGCGGCTGCGTTGTCCAACGAGAGTGCCGCGCGGCAACTGTCCGAGCGGCTGACCAAAGCGGGTATGACGCCTTTTGTCGAGCGAACCGAAGCAGGTGGTGCCACGCTGTACCGGGTGCGGCTCGGCCCGTTTGCCTCACGCGACGCCGCGGTGAAGGCACGCCGGCGCCTGCATGCGATGGGGGTGGGCTCCAACGTAGTGCGGGTCGAGCAGGCCGAGCGATGAACCCGTTGGACCTGTCGCTGGTGACCGTGGCTTTGATTTCGGTGATCGCCGGTGTGGTGCGTGGATTCGTGAAGGAGCTCACGGCCCTGGCCGGCTGGGTGCTGGCCGTGGTGCTGGTGATCCACTTTTCGGTCAGCATCGGCCAGCGTCTTCCGTTCGATCCGGGAGCGGGCGGAGTGCGCACCGCAATTGCCGCGATCCTGATCGTTCTGGTGTGCGTGCTGTGCGCGAGCCTGCTCGGGCGCCTGCTGCACGCCGCGATGACGGCGGCCAAGCTGGGCGGCACCGACCGGGCATTGGGGGCATTGTTCGGGATCGCGCGCGCCGGGGCCGTATGGCTGCTGGCGGCGCTGATCATCATTGACCTGGGAATGGCGCAGCGCGCCTTCTGGAAGTCCTCGCGGCTGGCCCCGTTGCTCGAGGCCGCGCTACGATGGATGTCACCCGAGCTTGTACCTTCGGCCCCCTGGCTGAAGGTTGCGCCTGGAGCTTGAAACGATGTGCGGAATCGTCGGTGTAGTCGCTACGGGCCCAGCCAACCAGCTGCTGTATGACGCGCTGCTGCTGTTGCAGCACCGCGGACAGGATGCCGCCGGTATCGCCACCGTGCACGGCAACCGCTTCCACATGTTCAAGGGGGCGGGCCAGGTGCGCGACGTGTTCCGGACCCGCAACATGCGTTCGCTGCCGGGCAAATCCGGCATCGCGCAGGTCCGATACCCGACGCAGGGCTCGGCCAGTGACACCGAGGAGGCGCAGCCGTTCTATGTGAATGCGCCGTTCGGCATCACGCTGGTACACAACGGCAATCTGACGAACACCGAGACCCTGAAGGAAGAGATGTTCCGGCGCGACCGCCGCCACATCAACACGAACTCCGACTCGGAAGTGCTGCTGAACGTGCTGGCGCACGAGCTGCAGATCGCCAGCAACGGGTTGTCGCTCGATCCGGAGTCGATCTTCGCCGCCGTGTCGGCCATGCATGGGCGCGTGAGCGGCTCCTACGCCGTGGTGGCCGAAATCGCGGGCTACGGCTTGCTGGCGTTTCGCGACCGCTTCGGCATCCGTCCGCTGTGCTTCGGCGTGAGGGAGACCGACGTGGGCACCGAGTACCTGATCGCGTCCGAATCGGTCGCGCTGGAGGGTCTGGGCTACCGCTTCGTGCGCGACGTGGCTCCGGGCGAAGCGGTGTTCGTCGATTTGGACGGCCGCTTCTTCAGCCGGCAGTGCGCAGAGCTCGCGAGCCTGAATCCGTGCCTGTTCGAGTATGTCTACCTGGCGCGCCCGGACTCCCTGATCGACGGCATCTCGGTGTACGGCGCCCGGCTGCGGTTGGGCGAGTACCTGGCCAGCCGGGTGGCCCGCGAGTTGCGCACGGGCGACATCGACGTGGTGATGCCGATTCCGGACTCGAGCCGCCCGGCCGCAATGCAGCTGGCCAACCGGCTCGGTTTGAGCTACCGGGAGGGCTTCATCAAGAACCGCTACATCGGGCGCACCTTCATCATGCCCGGGCAGGCGGTGCGCGCCCGCTCGGTACGCCAGAAGCTGAACGCGATCGGGGTCGAGTTCAAGGGCAAGAACGTGTTGCTGGTGGACGACTCGATCGTGCGCGGCACCACCAGCCAGGAGATCGTGCTGATGGCCCGCGAGGCCGGCGCCAACCGGGTCTTTTTCGCCTCGTCGGCTCCGCCGGTGCGCTTCCCCAACGTGTATGGAATCGACATGCCCACCCGCGCCGAGCTGATCGCGGCGTCGCGCACGGACGAGGAGATCCGGCGCCTGATCGGCGCCGACGCGCTGATCTACCAGGGCATCGATGACCTGAAAAGCGCGGTGCGCGACGGCGCCACCCACCTGGACGGCTTCGAGGCCTCCTGCTTCGACGGCGTGTACATCACCGGTGACGTGACCCCGGCCTACCTGGCCCGGATCGAGCGCGCCCGCCTGGCACCCCAACTGACCGAGGGCGGGGGACTGTCGCAGCTCAGCCTGGCGATCGAATCGGCCGATTCGTGAGGCTGCAATGAGCCGGGACGACCAGCACGGCGGCACCCAGACCCGGGCGGTTCGCGCCGGAACGCTGCGCAGCCAGTTCAACGAGCACAGCGAGGCGCTCTTTCTGACCTCGAGCTTCGTGTTCGACAGCGCCGAGCAGGCGGCGCGGCGGTTTGCCGGGCAGGAGGAAGGCTACGTCTATTCGCGCTTTTCCAACCCGACCGTGCGCATGTTCGAGCAGCGGCTGGCGGCGCTGGAGGGCGGCGAGGATTGCGTGGCGACCGCCTCCGGCATGTCGGCCATCCTGATGCTGTGCCTGGCGCACTTGAAGGCGGGCGACCACGTTCTTTGCAGCGCCAACGTGTTTGGTGCCACCGTGCAGCTGTTTTCGAATCAGCTGGCACGGTTCGGGATCGAGACCACCTTCGTGCAGGGCACGGATCCGTCCGGATGGCGGGCGGCGGCGCGACCGCGAACCCGGCTGATGTTCTGCGAAACGCCCTCCAATCCACTGATGGAGGTGGTGGACCTGGCCGCATTCGCGGCGCTCGGGCGCGAACTGGGCGCGCTTACGGTAGTCGATAACTGCTTCTGTACCCCGGCTTTGCAGCGCCCGCTCGAGTTCGGCGTGGATCTGGTGATGCACACGGCCACCAAGTACCTGGACGGGCAGGGGCGGGTGCTGGGTGGGGCACTGGTCGGACGGGCCGAGTTCGTGCGCGAGGTCCTGCTGCCGGCTTTGCGGACGACCGGTCCAAGCCTGTCTGCGTTCAACGCCTGGGTGCTGCTCAAGGGGCTGGAGACGCTGCCGCTTCGCCTCAAAGCGCAGTCGGCCTCGGCACTGCACCTGGCCCGGTGGCTGCAGGCGCAGCCCGCCGTGGCCCGGGTGCTGTACCCGGGGCTTGAATCGCACCCTCAACACACCTTGGCGCGGCTTCAGCAAAGCGGCTTCGGGGCGGTGGTCGCGTTCGAACTGAAAGCAGCCGAGGCTGAGGCGCGCCAGCGCGCCTGGCGCCTGATCGATGCGGTTCGCCTGCTGTCGATCACGGCCAACCTGGGCGACACGCGCAGCACCATCACGCATCCGGCAACGACCACGCACGGGCGCCTGACGCCCGAAATGCGCCAGCGGGCCGGCATCGGCGAGTCGCTGGTGCGGATCGCGGTTGGTTTGGAGGACGTCGAGGACCTGCAGCAGGACCTACAGCGTGGGCTGGGGGCCTGACGCGATAATGGGGCGTTGCTTGAAGGGTCTTAGCGCATGCGGGGGACTGCCGGTCGATGGCGCGCGGCGGGGGCCGGGGTTAACCTGCCCCCGAGCCCCGGTCCGTGCGGCGGCGTGAGAGCCGGGACGGTTGCCCCAAGGCCAATTCACTGTCATGTTGAGGTTGGACTCGTTTTCGAATCCGGCTGGGACGTGCAGCAGCAATCACGTTTTTGGCGCGGCATCGTTTCGGGAGCCGCGAGCAGGACAGCCGCGACATGACCAAGGTTTCCGACGACATCAAGCTGGGTGACTTGGCGCGCCGGGCCGCCAAAGCCTTGACCCGGGCCGGGCTTGAGCACCGGATCGACATCTACCGCGACATCGAAGTCGACGACCCGGCGGTCCAGAAGATGCTGGGCCGGCCGCATCGGGTTCGCATCCGGATCAAGATCACCGCGCAGAGCCTGCTGTTCGAAGATCGCCCGGGAGTCGCCGCCAACGATACCGACAGCCCGGTGCGCAAGAGCAGCGGCGAAGGCTCGCGCAAGAAAATCAAAGTCTAGCGCGGTCGCCGAAGCCACTTTGAACGCGTGGGTGCGCGGCCGATCCCGACTCGCTAGAATCGGCGCGCCTCGAGTAGTTACCAGCGAAGACTACAGACCCTACCGCCACACGGCACAACGGAGGTTTCAATATGGATCGAACTAGGCGCAGGCTGGTTCAGGCAGTCGCTGGCGCGTCGGCCGTGGGGGCGGGGCTGCGCGCCGGTTGGGCCGCCGAACCAAGGGCCTTGGCCCTGTCGCATCAGTTTCCCGCCGGCACGGTCGAAGAGGGCGACTTTCGCGATCGGCTGTGCCGCAGATTCGCCGCCGATGTGGAGCGGCGCACTTCGGGTGCGCTGAAGATCACGATCTACCCGAATTCCTCGCTGATGAAGACCAAGGCGCAGATCAGCGCGCTGCGCAAGGGGGCGCTGGACCTGGGATTGGTGCCGCTGCCGTATGCGGGCGGCGAAATTGCGGAGGCCAACATCGGGCTGATGCCCGGAGTCGTTTCATCCTACGAGCAGGGCGCGACCTGGAAAGAACTGCCGGTCGGGCGCACGCTGGCCGGTGTGCTGGCCGAAAAGGGCATCATGATCCTGAGCTGGATCTGGCAGGCCGGCGGAGTGGTCAGCCGCACCCGGCCGATCGTCGAGCCGGAAGATGCCAAGGGCCTGAAGGTGCGCGGCGGCAGCCCTGAAATGGAAATGGTGCTGAAAGCGGCCGGAGCGGCAGTGACGTCGGTTACGTCCGACGAGATCTACGCGGCCATGCAGACCGGCGTGCTGGACGCGGCGATGACGTCGTCGACCAGCCTGATCTCGTATCGTCTGGAGGAGGTGGCCAAGCAGCTGACCACGGGTCGCGGCAAGGCCTACTGGTTCATGCTGGAGCCGCTGCTGATGTCGCGCAGCGTGTTCGAGTCGCTGCCGAAGAACCAGCAAGAGGCGATCGTGGCGGCGGGCACGGCCCAGGAGGCGTTCGCGGTCGAGGGAGCGAAAGCCGACGATCAGAAAGTCGCCATGGTTTACCAGAAGGCCGGCGGCAAGGTGTACGACCTGACCGCCACGACCGTGGAGCACTGGCGCGCGCTGGCACGCGATACCGCCTGGAAGGACTTCGCTTCCCGCTCGGACAGCTGCGCTAAGCTGATGAAGCTGGCCGAGCAGACGATGGCTTGAGCCTGGCGGCGGAGGTGCCACGGCGAACTCGATGTTCGAACGGCTGTCGCGGGGGCTGGGCCTGATCAATCGCCTGTTCGCAGGCGTTTCGATGGCGGCGATGCTGGTGGCCTGCGGAGTTCTCACCAGCAGCGTTGCCACGCGCTATTTCCTCAAGTTACCGACCGACTGGCAGGATGAGCTCTCGGTGTTCCTGCTGGTCGGTGCGACCTTCCTGAGCGGCGCTTACGTGCAGGCGCGCCGCGGCCACATCGGCATCAGCTTGATGGCGGGCTTTCTGACGCCACGCTGGAACCGGCTGCGGATCTGGCTGTGCGACCTGCTCAGCCTGCTGTTTTGCTCGTTTTTCGCCTGGAAGTCGTGGACGCTGCTGATGGAAGCGGTGCACGAGGGGCAGACCACCGACTCGACCTGGGCTCCGCCGCTGTGGATCCCGTATGGATTGATGGCGACGGGCATGACGGTGCTGTCGCTTCAACTGGCGTTGCAGGTAGCCGGTTTCGGGCGTACGCAGGGCGAGCGCCGGTGAGCACCGGTGCAGTGGGCGCCGCTTACGGCGTGGCCACGCTCGTGTTCATGTTCACGGGGATGCCGATCGCCTTCGCGCTCGGCATCACCGCCGTGTCGTTCATGCTGGTGCTGATGCCGCTGGCGGCGCTCGATATCGTCACCGTGAACGTGTACGAGGAAATGGCCAGCATCACGCTGCTGTCCATTCCGTTGTTCATCCTGAAAGGCGCTGCGATCGGGCGCTCGCGCGCCGGGGCCGACCTTTACAGCGCGGTCCACGTCTGGATGAACCGGATCCCGGGCGGCCTGGGAATTGCCAACGTGTTCGCTTGCGCGCTGTTCGCCGCGATGGCCGGATCGAGCCCGGCCACCTGCTCGGCGATCGGCTCGGCCGGGATTCCCGAGATGCGCCTGCGTGGCTACTCGCCGGGATTTGCCGCCGGAATCATAGCGGCCGGCGGCACGCTGGGAATCCTGTTACCGCCGTCGATCACGATGATCATCTACGCGGTGGTGGCCGAGCAGTCTCTGGGGCGGCTGTTCCTGGCCGGCGTCGGCCCCGCCCTGCTGCTGGTGGCGCTGTTCTGCGGCTATTGCATGTGGCGCTACCGCCTGGAGCACCGCCGCGCGAGCGAGGCCTCCCGCGAGCACGGGGCTCGATCGGCCTTGCTCGACCACGAGCCGATCACGATGGCGCAACGGTTCCAGGCGCTGCCTCGGGTACTGCCGTTCCTGCTGCTGCTCACGGGCGTCATGGTGGCGCTGTACGGAGGCTTTGCGACCCCGTCCGAGACGGCCGGCCTGGGCGCTTTGCTCGCGCTCGCGCTGGTCGGCACGATCTACAGGGTCTGGCGGCTGTCCGAGGTCGCCCCGATCCTGGTGGCGACGCTGCGCGAGTCCACGATGCTGATGTTCATCATCGGCATGTCGCTGCTGTACGCGTACGTGATGAGCTACCTTCACATCAGCCAGTCGACCGCGCAGTGGATCGTCGCGATGCACCTGTCGCGCTGGCTGCTGTTGACGATGATCCTGCTGATGGTGGTCGTGCTGGGTTTTTTCCTGCCCCCGGTGTCGATCATCCTGATGACGGCGCCGGTGGTGCTGCCGCCGTTGCGTGCGGCCGGGTTCGACCTGATCTGGTTCGGCGTCGCGATGACGATCGTGATGGAAATGGGGCTGATCCATCCGCCGGTCGGGCTGAACATCTTCGTGATTCGCAACGTGGCGCCCGATATACCGCTGCGCGACGTGGTGCTGGGTGTGCTGCCGTTCGTCGCGCTGATGACGCTGGCGGTGATCGTGCTGTGCCTGGCGCCGGGGATCGCCACCTGGTTCCCGGATGTGCTGCTCGGAGCGCGGATACATTAGCCCTGCTTCGCCCTTCGGGCTACGCAGGGCGGGCGGTG
>DATKFG010000066.1:0-48077 GCA_035511515.1 Burkholderiaceae bacterium
GCGCGCCGGCGCCTGATCGCGGCCCTGCCATTGGCGGCCACCTTCGCCGGGGCGCCCGCAGCCACGCAGGAACCGGCGCTGCGCAGCTACCGGATCACCACCCGCGACGGTGTACGCCTGAACGTGCTGCAGGCCGGCCCTGCGTCGGCCGATGCGGCTCTGCCGGTGATCGTGCTGGTGCCCGGCTGGTGCATGCCGGCGACGATCTGGCAGGCGCAGCTGGCGTGGCTCGGGCGGCGCTTCCGCACGCTCGCGCTGGACCCGCGGGGTCAGGGCGACTCGGAAATTCCGGCGGCCGGCTACGAGGCCGAGCAGCGTGCCAGCGACCTGCGCGAGCTGCTGGCGCCGCTGCCGCGCGCCGTGCTGGTGGGCTGGTCGCTCGGCGTGCTGGACGCGCTGGACCTGGTGTACCGCTTCGGCGATTCGCAGCTGGCGGCCCTGGTGCTGGTGGACAACTCGGTGGGCGAGCCTCCGGCGCCGCGCCCGTCCAAATTCATCGAGGAACTGCGCGCCGACCGTGCCGCCGCGGTGGATCGCTTCGTGCGGGGGATGTTCGCGCGCCCGCGTCCCGAAGACGAGATCGAGCGCCTCAAGCGGGCGGCGCTCAGGATGCCGCTCGATGCGGCCATCGCGCTGCTGTCGTATCCGTTTCCGCGCGAGCACTGGCGCAATATCGCACGGTCCTTCGCCAAGCCGTTGTGCTACTGCGTGACCAGCCGCTACCTGGAGCAGGCGCGCAACCTGCAGCGCGAGCGGCCCGCCACGCGCATCGAGTGGTTCGAGCACGCGGGCCACGCGCTGTTCGTCGACGAGCCCGACCGCTTCAATCGCATCGTCAGCGAATTCGCGCAGGCGGCGTGAGCGGCCGGGGCCGCGCGCATAATCCGCAACACGGGGACCGCTACGCGACCAGAAAGCGGTCGACCGGGTGATGCTCCAGGGCGTTCTGAAGGAAGAAGCGGATCATTTCACGCGCCGCATCGGGCCCGTTCGGATCGGAATACGAGGCGCGCGGGCTCCCGCCAAACCACGCGTGACCGCCCTCGTGCACTTTCCAGTACTCGAGCACGACGCGCCCGGTCGAATCGCGGTGAATGGTGCGCGTATATGCGCGGCCGCCTGGCGTCTGGGCGCGTTCGACCGAGGCGCCGGCGCTCGATGCGCCAATCTGCCGCAGCGATCGCGAGACCAGATGCTCGCCGTTGCGCGGGTGCACGGTCCTGTCCCGGTCACCGTGAAACACGATGATCGGCGCTGCCGGCGCAGCATGGTCGTCCCCCAACGGTGCCCGTATTCCGCGCATCACGGCGAGCGCGGATACGAGATCGTGCGCGCTTCCGCACGCCAGCCCCGAATGAACGCCGACGGCCGCGTAGATCTCGGGGTAGACGGTGGCCATCACAGCGGCCATCGCGCCACCGGCCGACAGCCCGGCCACATAGACCCTGCTGGCGTCGACGCGGTAGCTGCGCATGACTTCCTGCGTCATGCCGGCCAGGATGGCCGGCTCGCCCTGGCCGCGCCGCTGGTCGGTGCGCTTGAACCAGTTCCAGCACATCGAACGATTGGCAGCACGCGTCTGTTCGGGATAGAGAACGAAACAGTGCTGCTCCTCCGCAAGCGCGTTCATCCGGGTGGCGCTTGCAAAGGCATCGGCCGTCTGGCCGCAACCGTGCAGCATCACGACGAGGGGCAGCCGCTGTCCCGCGTAACTCGTCGGGATATAGAGCTTGTAGGGCCGCACTCCGTCCCGATGGGCAAAGGACGCCGAGACGAACTGTCCCGGCTGCCCCTGAAGCACCGTCGCCTGAGTGCCCGGCGCCTCGACCACGTGGTCGCTTCTGCGCCGGCCTGATCGCGTCGCCGCCAGCAGGCCGGCCAGTATTCGTTTGATCCGCATCGCTTCGGCGCTACTCCTCGCACGCGTGCCGTTGCAGCGCGCTACCGCCCGGAGTGCCGCGCCGTGTCCGCTGAAGCGTTACGTAGCCGGGCAGGCATCGCCCAATGCGAACGGGGCGCGCGCGAGGTTCGCCACGAAGTCGGCCATGACCGGCGACTCCAGGGGTTCCTTCATCACGGCGACATTCAACTGCGCGAGTTCGTGGCGGGACATCAGGCGCCTCGTTGCAAACGTCTCGGCCAGCGTATCACGCCAAGATGCGCCCAGCATTACGAACGCTGGCGTTCGCCCGCGCGCTCGTCCGGGCCACCGTGGGGCGGCGGACCCTCCCGTCGCATGCGCGCCGCCGGTGATCCCTGCGGATTGCCCGCGCGTGGTATCGGGTTGACAGCACCGCTTCTCGGCGGCACCGGGCCCGACCGCACGGCGGCCTGTTGCGAGAAGCTTCGCACGGGTCCCGGCCCGGCTGCAAATCGCTCGGGCCGCGCGGTCGCGGCAAGCGCCGGACGCCCGTTGTTCACCGAAGCCAGCAGCGCGTGGTTGGAACTGGCGGCCAGTTCGTGGCGCGCCTGCACCGGCAACAGGGCCGTATGCCGGTCGCGCTCGGCGATCCGCTCCTGAGACGTCGGCTGCGCCCTCACGCCGCCGGAGCCGCCGTTGTAGCTGACGCGCGCCACGGATGTGTTGTTCACGACGGGGGTGTTGTAGGTGTTGGTGATGCTCGTCACATTGACGTGGTTCACCGCCCGGTTGTAGCGGAAGTGTTCGCCCTCCCAGTACCCGCCGTGGTATCCGACGCCGGTATACCCGCATCCGTAATTGATGCCGCCGTAGAAACCGACGTGACGGCCCCAGTAGCCCGCATGCCAGAT
Source organism: Burkholderiaceae bacterium (assembly GCA_035511515.1). GTDB lineage: Bacteria > Pseudomonadota > Gammaproteobacteria > Burkholderiales > Burkholderiaceae_F > VBCK01. Next base: position 2,773 of record DATKFG010000066.1, read on the forward strand.
ATACACGCCTTCGCCCCAGCCCCAGTAACCCGGCGTCCACAGCGCGCCGACATACGGCGCCACGACCCACGTGCCGGGCACCCAGTAATACCCGTCGGGACCCCAGGCCCAGTAACCCGGTGTCCAGATGGTTCCGGGACCGGGAATCAGCGGCTGCTCATACACCGGCAGCATCGGCGGCGCGATCGTTACCGACAGATACACCCCGGCATTCGATGTGGAAGCCGCGGTGAGCGCGACCATTGCCAACAGCAGGGCGCCGATGCGGCGAACGAACATTCGGGATATCGACCTGTCCATGGAGATCTCCGTTACCGGATGACGTGATTCGATAACGGGATCGCCGCCGTCCACGTTGACGGTGTTGCAAAGGGTTACCGGCGTCAGCAAGACCGCCGGCACATCCCTTCGGCCTAGTCGTGCCGATGCTGGCCCGGCGCGAAGAAATTGATGTCCAGCGTATTCGCCTCCGCCTGAGCGCCAGCCCGGCCGACGTGAAGGAAGTCGGGCGGGCCGTTCGGATCGCTGTGCGTCGCGTACTGCGGGTACAGGATCGGGTTTCCGAACGCATCCGTGTTGTTGGGGTCCGCGGTCACGGTGAAGAAGTCGGCGACGCTGTCGAAGTTGCCGCGGGCCCGGATGAAAGCGTTGATCGCGTCGTGCGCCTGGTAGGTGGCCTCCGTCGTGCCGGCCTGACCGACATTCGAGATCAACGTGGCGCCGATCGCGTTGATGCCGAGTGCATGCAGCTTCGCAACCATCGTCTGCAGGGACGCGATGCTCTGCGCCGGCGGAATGCCGTCGCCGAAGTCGTTCGTTCCCGCATAGAAGACGACGTCGCTCACGCCACTGACGCCGAGCACATCGCGGTTGAAACGCTCGGGCAGGACCTGCAGCAGCGGACGTCTCTGGCCGGGCTGGTTCGGGATGGCCGCCGTATCGCCGCCGATGCCCGCGTTGACGACCGAAACGTGGTTGCCATAAGCGGCATGCAGCCGTCGCGACATCCAGTTCAGGAAGCGGTCGTTCTGGTCGGGCGTCGTGATCGATCCGTCGACCGACGAACTGCCCGCGCCGACCAGGACGCGGGTGTCGGCCGGCGCCATCACGTCGACCGCATCGACGAAGAACCAGGACGGGGTCTCGTACGGGAACGCGGCGTCGGAATCGTCTTCGGCATGATCGCCGCTGTTGGGCGCCGCAAGGAAGGACTCCTGCAGCGCGGTGCCGTGGTAGGTCATCGGGCCGCTGCTGCCCGGGATATACAGCGAGATCGCCAGATTGCGGCCTTCGAGCACCGGGCTGGTCGAATCGGGCGGTTCATCGCCGGGCACCCAGCCGAGCTGCGCCGGGTCGCTCCAGACCTCGGCGCCGGCCGGTACCGTGACCATGGAATGCCCGCCGAACGTCACCACCCGGTTGGTGCCGGCAACGGTGGCCCCGGAAAAGGACTGCAGTCCGATCGCGACCTTGCCGAAGGTGACCGCCTGCGGGCCCCAGGTGTTGGACAGACGCACCCGCATCGGGTCGCCCCACAGATCGGGCTTCAGGATCATCCGCAACGTCTGGTGTTGCGCCTGCGGCAGCGCCGGGGCCGTGAACGGGAACGCGAAGTTGACCAGCGCCGGCGCGGTACTGCCCTTCCAGGTGTTCACGGGGGAAGTGGTCCAGGTCGCGACCCACTTCCTGCCGTCGTTTGTCTGTGCGTGGACCGGGTTCAACAGGCCCAGCGCAGCGGCCACGGTTATTCCGATCGTGGCGAGTCCGATCGCAGCGGAACCGCGCGTCATGAGGATCTCCTTGTTGTTGGTTGTCGGGGGCGCGATTCTCGCATCGTGATTGCCGCGCCGGCAATACTGGAATTGACGGGCGCGAACCCACCCGACGCGACGATTCCGCCTGGAAAAATTCGAGAACAAGAAGCGGGGTGACGCAACGCCCTGACCGCTTTCAAATGTCGACTTCCATCGCCAATACCAGTGGGACTGCCATGAGTCATCAAGCCATCGCAATCGAGCATCTGCCAGCCGCTCGCCGGACTGCGCGCGCGCCTGATCGCCGATTGACCCGGATCGCGGAGTATCAGGCTCGGACGGCGCGGGTCGACGACGTGTTGATGGCCGTGCTGGTCATCGCCGTGATCAGCTGGAGCGACGTGCTGGTCGCCGCCCTGATCACCTGGATGCTCTGACTTGCCGGCACGCGCCCGTGGCGCGGACGCCGGCGCCGGAACCACGAACGGCGGCGCAGACGGCGCCGGCCGCTGCAATCAGTCGGCCTGCTTGCGCAGGAAAGCCGGTATGTCGAACCGCTCCACGGGCAGCTCGTCGATCGCTGTCGCGCGCACCGCCGATCCATCGCGCGAGCGCCACACGGCAGGGGTCTCCAGGTGGCTGTAGTCATGGCCCGGCACCGACGTGGAGCCGATCACGGTGGGGCTTTCGGCGACGATGGGCCGCAGCACCGTCAGCGGCGCCTTTTTCGCGGCGACCGCCTTGCCCAGGCCGGTGGCCACCACGGTCACGCGCAGTGCATCGCCGATCGACTCGTCGCACACGGTCCCGAAGATGACGGTGGCATCCTCGGCGGCGAACTCGCGGATCGTAGTCATCACCTCGCGCGTTTCGCGCATCTTCAGCGAGGGACTTGCGGTGATGTTGACCAGCACGCCGCGCGCACCCGACAGGTCGACGCCCTCCAGCAGGGGGCTGGCGACCGCCTGCTCGGCGGCCACGCGCGCGCGGTCGGCGCCGCTGGCGGTGGCGGTGCCCATCATCGCCTTGCCGTGCTCGCCCATCACGGTCTTGACGTCCTCGAAATCGACGTTGACCAGCCCCGGGATGTTGATGATCTCGGCGATGCCGGCGCAGGCGTTGTGCAGTACGTCGTCGGCGGCCTGGAAGCAGTCCGCCATCTCGGCGTCCTCTCCCAGCACTTCTTCCAGCTTGTTGTTCAGGATCACGATCAGCGAGTCGACGCGGTCCTGCAGGTCGACCAGGCCCTGCTCGGCCACGCGCAGTCGCTTGGGCCCCTCGAAATCGAACGGCTTCGATACCACGGCCACCGTCAGGATGCCGAGCTCTTTTGCGATCTCCGCGATCACCGGGGCTGCGCCGGTGCCGGTGCCGCCGCCCATGCCGGCCGTGATGAACACCATGTGCGCCCCGCGCAGCGCATCGGCGATGCGGTCGCGCCCTTCCTCGGCCGTCTGGCGCCCGACGTCGGGGCGGCTGCCCGCGCCCAGGCCGGTCTGGCCGAGCTGGATCACGTTCTTCGCGCTGGAGCGCGAAAGGGCCTGGTGATCGGTGTTGGCGCAGATGAATTCGACCCCCTGCACTCCGCGCCGGATCATGTGTTCCACGGCATTGCCACCGGCTCCGCCGATGCCGATCACCTTGATGACGGTGCCTTGGGTTTCCGTCTCCAGAATTTCGAATGGCATAGGACCTCCTGTGTGCGTACCAAGAACAGCGTTCAAAAATTACCGACGATCCATTCCTTCATCCGTCTGAAGGTCTGCTTCACTGAACCGGTCTGCGCCACCAGCTTGCGGCCGCGCAGGCGCTGCGCGTGCGCCTCGGCCAGCAGTCCCATCACGGTCGCAAAGCGCGGACTGCGGACCACGTCGGCCAGTGCTCCGTTGTAGCCAGGCCAGCCGACCCGGGCCGGTCGCAGGAACACGTCCTCGGCCAGCTCGGCGATGCCGGGCAACAGCGCGGTGCCGCCGGTCAGAACCACACCGCTCGCCAGCATTTCCTCGTAGCCGGATTCGCGCAGCGCCTTCTGAACCAGCGTGAACAGCTCCTCCACGCGCGGCTCGATCACCGCCGCCAGCGCCTGGCGCGACAGCAGCCGCGGTGCCCGGTCGCCGATGCCGGGGATTTCGATCCGGTCGGCGCTTTCGGCCAGAACTTCCTTGGCCACCCCGTAGCGCAGCTTGATCTCTTCGGCATCGGGGATCGGCGTGCGCAGAGCCATCGCGATGTCGTTGGTGATCTGGTCGCCGGCGATCGGAATCACCGCGGTGTGGCGGATCGCCCCGCCGGTGAAGATCGCGATGTCGGTCGTTCCGCCGCCGATGTCGACCAGCGCGGCGCCCAGCTCGCGTTCGTCCGACGTCAGCACCGACAGCGACGAGGCGAGCGGCTGCAGGATCAGGTCGTTGACTTCCAGGCCGCAGCGCCGCACGCACTTGACCACGTTCTGCGCGGCGCTGACCGCGCCGGTGACGATGTGGACGCGGACCTCCAGGCGCACACCGCTCATCCCGATCGGCTCGCGGATATCCTCCTGGCCGTCGACGATGAATTCCTGGGTCAGCACGTGCAGCACCTGCTGGTCGGTCGGGATGTTGACCGCGCGCGCGGTCTCGATCACCCGGTCCACGTCCGGCGGCATCACCTCGCGGTCCTTGATCGCCACCATTCCGCTCGAATTGAAGCTCTTGATGTGGCTGCCTGCGATGCCGGTGAAGACGTTGGCGATCCGGCACGCGGCCATCAGCTCGGCCTCCTCGAGCGCGCGCCGGATCGACTGGACGGTCGCCTCGATGTTGACGACCACGCCCTTGCGCAGGCCCTCGGAGCGCGCCTGCCCCAGGCCGATCACCTGGAAGCGCGCGTCGGGCAGCATCTCGGCCACCGCCACCACGACCTTGGAGGTGCCGATGTCCAGTCCGACCATCAGGTCCTTGCTTTCCGGTCTCATCGCGTCCTTGCGGCGGCGAATCCGTTCTCGTAGCGCGCGTCGATCCGGGTGGCCGGCCCGTCCAGCCGCGCGATCACCACCGGATAGGCCGACACGATCGCGGCCAGCCTGTCCCGGAGCCGTCCGGGCGGATCGTCGCGCCCCAGCTCGATGCGCAGGCGCGGCGCCAGCGTCAGGCTCCAGGACGCGCGGTCGGACACCTGCATCCCGGTGATGCGCGCCTGCAGCGGCGCCAGCAGCGCGCTGAACAGCCGGAAGTTGCGCACGGCGTCGGGCGCGTACCGTGGCGGGCCGGAAAAGCTCACCAGCGCTCCGTCCGCCTCCGCCTCGGCCGGATTGGCAACGAACAGCACGCCCGCGTCCGATACCAGCCGGCCGTCGCTCCATTGCCCCAGCGCCCGGTGCTCGGTCAGCGTCACGCGCAACCGGTTCGGCCAGATGCGCCGCACCGAGACCTGCGCCACCCACGGCAGCGCCTCGAACGCATGGCGCGCCTGGTCGAGCCGGATCGTGAAGTAGCTGCCGGCGAAGCGCCCGCCGACCGCGGCCCGCACGGCAGCGCGGCTGATGTGCCGGACGTCGCCGGCGATTTCGATGCGCCGGATATCGAACGAGCGGCTTTGCGCCAGCTTCAGCGCCAGCGCGGCGCCCACCAGCAGCACGCTGCCCGCCAGCAACGATGCAGTGACCCACCGCAGCGCCTGCCCCCGGCTCACGTGGCCACCTCCAGCGCCGCCTCCGACAGGATCCGCAGCACCAGGTCCGGAAAATCGATGCCGGATGCGCGAGCCGCCATCGGCACCAGCGAATGCCCGGTCATTCCGGGTGACGTGTTCAGTTCCAGCAGCAGGGGCTGCTCGCCGTCCGCCCCGGGCTTGAGCATCACGTCGACCCGGCCCCAGCCGCGCGCCCCGACGATCGCATAGGCCTGCACGCACACGCGCTGGATCCGCTGCGCGAGCGCCGCATCGAGCGGAGCCGGGCACAGGTACTGGGTATCGTCCTTGAAGTACTTGTTCTGGTAGTCGTAGTTGCCCTGCGGCGCCCGGATCTCGATCAGCGGCAGTGCCTGCGTGCCGCTGCCCGCGCCCAGAATCGCGCAGGTCAGTTCGCGGCCGTCGATCAGCTCCTCGGCGAACACCCGGGTGTCATAACGCAGCGCCTCGGCAACCGCCTTTGCCATCTCGCCGTCCCGATTCGAGGTCACCTTGCTGATGCCGATGGTCGAGCCCTCCGTGCGCGGCTTGACCACGACCGCGCCGCCGAGCTCGCGCAGCGCGGCGTCGAAGTCGCCGCCCGCCTCCAGCTCGCGCCAGGCCGGCGTCGGGATCCCGGCCCAGATCCACAACCGCTTGGTGACGAGCTTGTCGAGCGCGATGGACGAAGCCTGCACGCCGCTGCCGGTGTACGGGATGCGCAGCGTCTCCAGCACGCCCTGGATGGTTCCGTCCTCGCCGAAGCGCCCGTGCAGCGCGACGAACACGCGATCGAATCCGGCCTGCTCGAGCTCGCCGATCGACTGCAGTCCCGGGTCGAACGGATGCGCATCGACCCCGCGGCTGCGCAAGGCCTGCAGCACCGCGCGCCCCGACATCAGCGAGATCTCGCGCTCCGAGGAGCGCCCGCCCAACAGCACACCGACGCGCCCGAGCTGCCTCATGCAAGGCCTCCCGCCTGCCCCTGCGCCAGCCGGGTGGCGACCGACCCGATCGAACCGGCGCCCATCGTGATCACGACGTCGCCCGGCCGCACCGCATCCAGGATGGCCTGCGGCACCTGCTCGACCTGCTCGACGAACACCGGCTCGATGCGCCCCGCCACGCGCAGCGCGCGGGCGAGCGAGCGGCCGTCGGCCGCCACGATCGGCGCCTCGCCGGCCGGGTACACCTCGGTCAGCACCAGCACGTCGGCGCCCGACAGCACGCGCACGAAATCCTCGAAACAGTCGCGCGTGCGCGTGAAGCGATGCGGCTGGAATGCGAGCACGATCCGGCGCGCCGGAAAGGCGCCGCGCGCAGCCTCCAGCGTGGCGGCGATCTCGGCCGGGTGATGCCCGTAGTCGTCGATCAGCGTGAAGCCTCCCCGGGCGATCGCGATCTCGCCATGGCGCGCAAAGCGGCGCCCCACGCCGGTGAACGCGCTCAGAGCCTCCAGGATCGCGCCGTCGCCGACCCCCAGTTCGCCGGCCACCGCGACGGCCGCCAGCGCGTTCAGCACGTTGTGCCGCCCCGGCAGGTTCAACTCCACCGACATCGACGCGGCCGCCTCGCGCTCGACCGTGAAGCGCATCCGCGCGCCCATCGCCTTGACGACCACCGCGCGTACCTGGGCCGATTCGGTAAAGCCGTACGTGACGATCGGCTTGGAGATGAACGGAACGATCTCGCGCACGTGCTCGTCGTCGATGCACAGCACCGCGCGGCCGTAGAACGGCAGCCGCGCCAGGAAATCGACGAACGCCTGGCGCAGCCGGCCGAAGTCGTGGCCGTACGCCTCCATGTGGTCGTTGTCGATGTTGGTGACCACCGCCAGCACCGGGGTCAGGTTCAGGAAGCTCGCGTCCGATTCGTCGGCCTCCACCACGATGTACTGGCCGCCGCCGAGGCGCGCGTTGACGCCGGCCGAGTTCAGCCGGCCGCCGATCACGAAGGTCGGATCCAGTCCTCCGGCGGCCAGCACGCTCGCCACCAGGCTGGTGGTGGTGGTCTTGCCATGCGTGCCGGCGATCGCGATGCCCTGCTTCAGGCGCATCAGCTCGGCCAGCATCACGGCGCGCGGCACCACGGCAATGCGCTGTTCGCGCGCCGCCACGACTTCCGGATTGTCGTCACGCACGGCCGAGGACACGACCACCGCATCGGCGCCGGCCACGTGCGCGGCATCGTGTCCGACCGCGATGCGCGCCCCCAGCCGCGCCAGCCTGCGCGTGACCGGCGAATCGGCCAGGTCGGAGCCGCTCACCACGTATCCGAGGTTCAGCAGCACCTCGGCGATGCCGGACATGCCGGAGCCGCCGATGCCGACGAAGTGGATCTGACGGATCGCGTGCCTCATAGCGCGCGCTTTCCCCATCTGTTATTCATTTCGCAAGGCCCCCGTCTTGCCTTGGACCAGCGCTTCGATCGCCGCGGCCACGGCAGCAGTGGCGCCCGGATGGCCGAGCGAGCGGGCCCGCAGCGCGATGTCGAGGATCCGTTCGCGCGTCAGGCTGGCGAGCAGCTGCGCCAGCGCCGCCGCTTCGAACCGCTCCTGCGGCAGATGCAGCGCGGCGCCGCGGCTGGCCAGGAACTCGGCGTTGAAGCGCTGGTGGTCGGTGGTCGACACCACCAGCGGAACCAGGATCGAGGCAACGCCGGCGGCGCACAGCTCGGACACCGTGATGGCACCGGCCCGGCACACGACCAGGTCGGCGGCGGCGTAGTCGCTGGCGATGTCGTCGATGAAGCCGCACACGGTTGCCTGCACACCCGCCGCGGCGTACGCCGTGCGCGTGGCCTCGACGTGGGCGCCACCGCACTGGTGCAGCACGTGCGGGCGCCGATCCGCGGGCAGCAGCGCCAGCGCAGCCGGCATCGTCTCGTTCAGAACACGCGCCCCCAGGCTGCCGCCGACCACCAGCAGCCGCAGCGGCCCGCTGCGGCCGGCGAGCCGCTGCTGCGGCGATGCCAGCTCCGCGATCCGCTCGCGCACCGGGGCCCCCGTCACGAGGCCCTTGCGGCCCGCCAGCCGGCTGGCAGCGCCGTCGAAGCCGCACAGCACGGCCGAGGCGATCGGCCGCAGCACGCGCATCGACAGCTGCGGAGCGGCATCCGCGTTCAGCAGGGCGAAGGGCACGTGCCGGGTCGCTGCGGCGGCGCCGGCCGGCACCGCCACGTAGCCGCCGGTGGCGAACACCACATCGGGCGCGCGCGTGCGCAGCACGCGCCGGCTGACCGCGAACGCGCGCACCAGGTTCACGCCGCCGCAGGCTGCTCCGCGCAGCCCCTTGCCGCGCAGGCCGGTAAACGGAACGGCGTCGAAATCGATCGCCATCGGAGCGACCAGGCCGCGCTCGATCCCCGCGGGCGTGCCGAGCCAGCTCACGCCCCAGCCGCGTGCGCGCAGCATCTGGGCCACTGCAAGACCCGGCATCACGTGGCCGCCGGTGCCGGCCGCGACCACCATCAGCCGTCGCCTCAGCGCAGGCACCGCGCCGGCCGCGCTCATCGCGCCGCTCCTGCCCGCATCAGCGAGCGGTTCTCGAAGTCGACCCGCAGCAGGATCGCCAGCGCGACCAGCGTCGACAGCAGGGCCGAGCCCCCATAGCTCATCAGGGGCAACGTCAGGCCCTTGGTCGGCAGCAGACCGCTGGCCACCCCGATATTGATGAACGCCTGCACGCCGATCCACAGCCCGATGCCTTGCGCCACCAGCCCGCCATAGGTGCGGTCCAGCGCGACCGCCTGGCGTCCGATTTCGAATGCGCGCCGCGTCAGCCAGTAGTAGGCCAGGATCACCGCCAGAACGCCCACCAGCCCGAGCTCCTCGCCGATCACGGCGACGATGAAATCCGTGTGCGCCTCCGGCAGGTAATGCAGCTTTTCGATGCTCGCGCCCAGACCGACCCCGAACCATTCGCCGCGGCCGAACGCGATCAGCGAATGCGACAGCTGGTAGCCGCGCCCCAGCGCGTTGTCGGCGGACCACGGATCCAGGTACGCGAAGATGCGCTCGCGCCGCCACGCACTGGTCCAGATGACGGCCATGAAGGCGCCGCTCAGGGCCACCGTGATCGAAGCGAACAGCCGCCCGTTGACCCCGCCCAGGAACAGGATGCCCACGCTGATCGCGACGATGACGCCGAACGCGCCCAGGTCCGGCTGCAGCAGCAGCAACACGCCGATCACGGCCATCACGCCGGCCATCGGCGCGAAGCCCTTGCGCAGGTCGTGCATGAAGTCCTGCTTGCGCACCGTGAAGTCGGCCGCGTACAGCACGCAGGCGAGCTTCATCAGCTCGGACGGCTGAAGATTCAGCGGGCCCAGCGCGATCCAGCGGCGCGCACCGAGCGCGCCCCGGCCGATTCCGGGCACCAGAACGACAACCAGCGCCAGCACGCCGGCCAGGAAGCCCCAGCGCGCCAGGCGCTGCCACACCTCCACCGGAACGCCGAAGGCGCAGGCGGCGGCGCCGACCGCGATCAACATCGAAACGGCGTGCCGCGCCAGGAAATGCGCCGGGGCGACGCTGTAGCGGGGCGAATCGGCCAGCGCGATCGAGGCCGAGTACACCATCACCGCGCCGAACATCAGCAGGGCCACCACCACCACCAGCAGCGTCGTATCGATCCGGTCGAAGCCGCCGTCGCGGCGCCTCCCCGCCACGCCTCCCAGGCCCGCCAGCGCCAGCGTCGCTGCGCCGGGACTGAACGAGGCGTCGCCGCGGCGGGGCCGGCGGCGGCGCAGCCAGGAGGCCATCGGGCTCATCCGCACAGCGCCCTGGCGGCGAACGGCGCGCCGCGGCCGCCGGCGCCGGGCGGATCGCCCGCGCCACCTGCGGCGGCGCCCGCCTCGCTGCGCTCGGCCAGCTGCATCACGGCCTGCACGAAGACCTGGGCCCGATGCGCGTAATTGCGGAACATGTCGAAGCTGGCGCAGGCGGGCGACAGCAGCACCGCGTCGCCGGCCTTCGCCAGGGCGCTGGCGCGGTCCACGGCCTCGGGCAGCGTGGCGGCGCTGATGATCGGAACTGCGGTCGCCTGCAGCGCCTGCCCGATGCGCGGTCCGTCGCGTCCGATCAGGATCACCGCGCGCGCGTGCGCGGCCACCGCGTCGGCCAGCGGCTCGAAACGCTGCTGCTTGCCGTCGCCGCCCAGGATCACGACCAGCTTGCGTCCGTCGCACGCCAGCCCCTGAATCGCCGCCAGCGTGGCGCCGACGTTGGTCCCCTTGCTGTCGTCGTAATAGTCGACGCGGCCGATCCGGGCGACCTGCTCGGTGCGGTGCGACTCGCCACGGTAATCGCGCAGCGCCTGCAGGCTCGGCCCCAGCGGGCAGCCGATCGCCCGGGTCAGCGCGAGCGCAGCCAGCGCGTTCATCGCATTGTGCCGGCCGTGTATCCGCAACGCATCGGACGGCATCAGGCGTCGGACGAATACCGGACCCTGCGGCGGCGCGGCGCGCTTGCGCGAGCGCGCCTGGTCGTACGGATCCTCGGCCAGGGCCAGCCAGTCCATCCCGCGGTCGTGAACCAGACCGAACTCGTCGCCGTGCGTCGGCGCATCGGTCCCGAAGCTCGACACCGGCGAGCCGGCTCGCGCCAGCGACATCACGGCCGGGTCCATCCGATTCAGCACGGCGACCGTGCCGGGCGCCAGGATGCGCGCCTTGGCCCGGACGTAGTGCTGCATCGACTCGTGCCAGTCCAGATGATCCTCGCTCAGATTCAGGATCGCCGCGGCGTCGCACGCCAGCGAGGCAGTCGTCTGCAGCTGGAAGCTGGACAGCTCCAGCACCCAGACTTCGGGCAGGCGCGCCGCCGACAGGCGGGCAGCGAGCTCGTCGAGCGCGCAGGGGGCGATGTTGCCGGCCACCGCCACGTCGCGCCCGCCGGCCTGGGCCATTTTGCCGGCCAGCCGCGTCGTCGTCGTCTTGCCGTTGGTGCCGGTCACGCCGATCAGCCGGGGCCGGTAGTCGCGCTCGGCCCGCAGGCGGGCGAGCGCCTGGGCGAACAGCTCGATCTCGCCGGCGACCGGCACGCGTGCCTTGCGCGCCGCGCCCACCAGCGCCGCCGCCGGCGCACGCTGCGGGGGCAGCCCGGGACTGATCGCCAGCAACTCGACGCCTTCGAGCAGCGCCGCAACGAACGGGCCGGTGTGAAGCTCGGCCTGCGGCAGCTCCTGGCGCAGCGTCGAGCGCATCGGCGGGTCTTCGCGCGTGTCGGCAACCCGCAGCTGCCAGCCCTCGCTGGCCAGCCAGCGGGCCATGGCCAGCCCGCTGTCGCCCAGACCGAGCACCAAAGCGCGCTTCACGCCGGCGGCTCCCGCAGCCGATGTGAACGAAGACTCAACTTGGCGCGACTCATCGGATCTTCAACGTCGAAAGGCCAATCAGCACCAGAATCATCGTGATGATCCAGAAGCGCACCACGACCTGGTTCTCCTTCCAGCCCGACAACTCGAAGTGGTGGTGCAGCGGCGCCATCCGGAAGATGCGGCGGCCACCGGTCCATCGGAAGTAGATCACCTGCATCATCACCGACACCGTCTCGGCGACGAACACGCCGCCCATGATGAACAGCACGATCTCCTGGCGCGTGATCACCGCGATCGTGCCCAGCACCGCGCCCAGCGCCAGGGCACCGACATCGCCCATGAACACCTCGGCCGGGTAGGCGTTGAACCACAGGAACGCCAGGCCCGCTCCGCCGATCGCGCCGCACACGATCACCAGCTCGCCGGCGCCGGGGACGTGCGGAAACAGCAGATAGCGCGCGTAGTCGGCGCGGCCCACCACGTAGGCGAAAATCCCGAGCGCGCCCCCGATGATCACGGTCGGCATGATCGCCAGCCCGTCCAGGCCATCGGTCAGGTTCACCGCATTGCTGGTGCCGACGATCACCAGATAGGACAGCGCCGCGAAACCGAGCATGCCCATCGGATAGGCGACGTGCTTGAAGAACGGCACGATCAGGTCCGCGCGCGACGGCAACCCCGTCACGAAGCCCTTGGACGCCCATTCCAGCAGCAGCGCCCACATGCGCGAGGTCGACGGCGCCGCGATCGCCAGCGCCAGATAGATGGCCGCCGTCAGTCCCACCACGGTCTGCCACAGGAATTTCTCGCGCGCCGGCATTCCCTTGGCATCGCGCTTGACCACCTTGCGATAGTCGTCGACCCATCCGATCCAGCCGAACCCGAGCATCACCAGCAGCACGACCCAGATGAACCGATTGGAAAGGTCGGCCCACAGCAGCGTCGTGATCGCGATCGACAGCAGGATCAGCGCGCCGCCCATGGTCGGGGTGCCCGACTTTTCCAGGTGCGTCTGCGGGCCGTCGGTGCGCACCGACTGGCCGATCTTCATCTCGGTGAGCCACCGGATCACGGCGGGCCCGGCCAGCAGTCCGATCGCCAGCGCGGTGCCGGCGGCCAGCACCGCGCGCAGCGTCAGGTACGCGAACACGTTGAAAGCGCGCACGTCCTGCGACAGCCACTGGAACAGCTCAAGCAGCATGATCAATGCCCATCCAGGCTCCCGCCCACCACCGCCTGCACCACCCGCTCCATCCGCATGAAACGCGAGCCCTTCACCAGCGCGGTGCCGCCGGCGCCGGCCGCCTGCCGCACGGCCTCGATCAGCGCGGCGACCTCGCCGAAGTGCCGCGCACCCGGTCCGAAGGCCGCCACCGTCTCGCGCGACAGCTCGCCCGTGGCCAGCAGCGCATCGATTCCGCGCGCCTGTGCATACGATCCGATCTCACGGTGGAAAGCGGGCCCCTGGCTACCCACTTCGCCCATGTCGCCCAGCACCAGCAGGCGCGGCGGCGGCTGGCCGGCCAGCAGGTCGATGGCCGCCCGCACCGAGTCCGGATTCGCGTTGTAGCTGTCGTCGATCACGACCGCGCCGCCGGGCATCGTCGAGCGCGTTCCGCGCCCGGGCACGCCGCGGAAGCCAGCCAGTCCGGCGCTGATCGCCTGCGGCGGCAGGCCCAGGCCCAGGCCGCACGCGGCCGCTGCCAGCGCGTTGTGCACGTTGTGCGCGCCGGCCAGCGCCAGCGAGGTCTCGATCGGACCGGCCGGGGTCGAGATCCGAAGCTCGCTGCCGCTAGCGCTGGCGCGATAGGCCACGGTGAGCGTGGCCTGGCCGCGCATCGCGAAATCGATCGTGCGCCGCAGCCCGGCCAGGCCCCGCCAGATCGGGGCGCAGGCATCGTCGGCCGCAAACACCGCGATGCCGTCGGGCGGCAGCGCGGCCAGCACGGCGCCGTTTTCGCGCGCGGTCGCTTCGGTCGACTGCAGGAATTCCTGGTGCTCGCGCTGCGCATTGTTCACGATGGCCAGCGTGGGGCGCGCCAGGGCGGCGAGCTCGGCGATCTCGCCCGCGCGGTTCATGCCCAGCTCGAACACGGCGGCGCGGTGGTGCGAGGCCAGCTCGAACAGCATCAGCGGCAGCCCGATGTCGTTGTTCAGGTTGCCGCGCGTTGCGAGCCATTGATCGCGGCCGTCGCGTTGTCCGTAGGCCTGCGCGAAGATCGACCCGATCATCTGCGTCAGCGTGGTCTTGCCGTTGCTTCCGGTCACGGCGACGACCGGCAGCGAAAAGCCCGACCGCCAGTGCGCCGCCGCCCGTCCGAGCGCGCGCCGCGCATCGGCAACCCGCAGCTGCGGCAGATCGACCGGCACCGGATGCTCCACCATCAGCGCGGCCGCTCCGCGCTGGCGCGCCGCGGCCGCGTAGTCGTGGCCGTCGAAGCGCGGTCCGCGCAGCGCGACGAACAGGGCGCCAGCCTTCAACGTGCGCGAATCGGTGCTGACCGACTCGATGCGCGCCTCCGGGCTGTCGGTTGCCGCGCCCTCGATCGCGCGCGCCAGCTCGCCCAGCGTGATCACGCCGTCGCCTCCGAGGACGCCCGGCCGGCGCGCCGCTCGAGCGCGTGCAGGGCGCACTGCGCATCCGAGAACGCGATCCGCCGGCCGGCCACTTCCTGGTACTGCTCGTGGCCCTTGCCGGCGATCAGGACCACGTCGGACGGGTCGGCCTGCAGCACGGTGCGCTCGATGGCGGCCGCACGGTCCGCAGTCCGGCTCAGGCGGTCGCCCGCGTCGCCCGCGCCGGCCACGATCTGGTCGATGATCCGCGCGGGATCCTCCCCGCGCGGGTTGTCGCTGGTCACCACGATGCGGTCGGCGCCCCGCCCCGCCGCCGCGCCCATCTGCGGGCGCTTGCCGGGATCGCGGTCGCCGCCAGCCCCGAACACGATCCACAGGCGCCCCTGGCGCGCCTGCGCCACCGGCCGCAGCGCGGCGAGCGCCTGCTCGATCGCGTCCGGCGTGTGCGCGTAGTCGATCAGCACCAGCGGCTCGTCCCGGCCGGTAAGCTCGATTCGCTGCAACCGGCCCGGGGGCGGCCGCAGCCGTTCGAGCGCGCGGGCCGCATCGTGCACATCGATGCCGGCCGCCAGCGCGATCCCCAGCACGCCGAGCACATTGGCCACGTTGAAGCGGCCGATCACCGGCGCGCGCACCGGCACGCTGCGCGCCGGCGCCCCCGGCCGCTGTAGCTGCGCATCGAAGCGGATGTGGTCCGTGTCCAGAACGACCGACCCGGCGCTGAGCTCGGCGTCGAGCGCCGGCGCCGGCGCCGCGTTTCCGATCCGGTAACCGGTCGTGTGCAGCTTGCGTGCGCGGCACCGCTGCGCCAGCCGCGCGCCGAATTCGTCGTCCAGGTTCAGCACCGCGCCGGCGAGCGTGGGCGCATCGAACAGCCGCGCCTTGGCGCCTTCGTAATCGCCCATCGAACCGTGATAGTCCAGATGATCGCGGGTCAGGTTGGTGAACAGCGCCAGGTCGAACCGTATCGCGTCGGCGCGGCGCTGATCCAATCCGATCGACGAGACCTCCATCGCCAGGGCCTGCGCGCCCGCGTCCAGCAGCGCGCGCGCCTGCCGCTGCAGCCCGATCGGGTCGGGCGTGGTCAGCACCGCGTCGGTCTGCAGCGCATCGGTGAAGCCCGAGCCGACCGTTCCGATCACGCCGCAGCGGCGGCCGCAGGCCGTCAGTACCTGCGCGATCCAGTGGCTGCTCGAGGTCTTGCCGTTGGTGCCGGTGATGCCGACCGTCAGCAAGCGCGCGGTCGGATCCCGGTAGAAGGCTGCGCCGATGTCGGCGAGCTGCGCGGCGAGGTTGTCGACCTGCAGCATCGGAACGGGGCACGGCGGCGCTTCGGGGCCTCCACGCTCGGCGACAATCGCCGCGGCGCCGCGGCCGATCGCATCGGCCACGTGCAAGCGGCCATCGTCGCGCCGCCCCGGCAGCGCGAGGAACACGTCACCGGGCTGGATCGCGCGGCTGTCGATGCGCAGATGCGCGGCCTGCGGCGCGTGCGACCGGATCCAGTCGACAACCGGGCCTTCCCGGAGCCCATCACCCCCGTTCATCGGGCGAACCTCGGTTTCGAAGCAGTCTTCATCTCGCATCGGTCGCCGCGTCGGTCGAGGCCAGCGCCAGCGCGCGCGCCTGCGGGGCGACCTGCAGCGCCCGCAAAGTTCCGGCAGCCACCTGCGAAAAAACGGGTGCGGCCACATCGCCGCCGAAATACCGTCCACCATGGGGCTCGTCGATCATCACGGCGATCACCACGCGCGCCTCGGAGGCGGGTGCGAAGCCGACGAAGGAGGCGACGTACGCGTCCGAATAGCGGCCGTCGCGCAGCTTGCGCGCCGTGCCGGTCTTGCCGGCCACCGCGTAGCCGGACACGCGCGCCGCCGGCGCCGTGCCCTCGTCGCTGGTGGCGAGCTCGAGCATGCGACGCACGGCCTGCGCGGTCTGCGCCCGCAGCACAGGCACCGCGGCGGCCGGCGACTCGGCCCGCATCACGCTCACCGGCACGATGTCGCCATCGCGCGCAAACACCAGGTAGGCGCGCGCCAGCTGCAGCAGCGAAACCGAGACCCCGTAGCCGTAGGCGATCGTCGCCTGTTCGATCGCGCGCCAGCTCTCAGGCGGCCGCAGCCGGCCCGTCACGGCGCCGGTCAGCCCGGCGCGCGGGGCCTGCCCGAACCCGACCGCGGTCAGCGTGTCCCACAGCGCCTGCGCCGGCAGCTGCAGCGCGATCTTCGCGGTGCCGACGTTGCTCGATTTGGCCAGCACCTGCTCGACCGTCAGCACCCCGTGCGAGCTGGTGTCGGAGATGGTGTGCCCGCCGATCCGGATCGATCCGGGCGCGGTCTGCACCGGCGAGTCGGGCGTGACCACGCCGGCCTCCAGCGCGGTCGCGATCGAAAAGGGCTTCAGCGTCGAGCCCGGTTCGAACGTATCGGTCACCGCGCGGTTGCGCAGCCTCTGCGGCTCCATCCGGTCGCGCCGGGCCGGGTCGAAGCTGGGCCAGTTCGTCAGCGCCAGGATCTCGCCGCTTTCGACATCCAGCACCACGATCGAGCCGCCCTGCGCCTGGTTGGCCTCGACCGCCGCGCGCAGCGCCGAGAACGCGATGTACTGGATCCGGTTGTCGATCGCCAGCCGGATGTCGCGCCCTTCGATCGGCTCGCGCACCCAGTCGTCCTCGACGGCGCGCCCGAGGCGGTCCTTGATCAGGTGCCGCAGTCCCGGGCGGCCGGCCAGGGTGCGCTCGAACGCGAGCTCGATGCCATCCTGGCCGCGATCCTCGACGTCGGTGAAGCCCAGCAATTGAGCGGTAATGGCTCCTTCCGGATACAGCCGCCGGAATTCGCGGCTGGTATGGATGCCGGCCAGATTGAACGACTCGATCTGGTGCGCGATGCCGAGTTCGACCTGCCGCTTCAGATAAACGAAGCTGCGATCGTCGGCCGCCAGGCGGCGGCGCAGTTCGCCGGAGGGCACCTCCAGCAGGCGTGCGAGTTGCGCCAGGTCCCGCTTGCCCGCATCGACATCGTCCGGAATGGCCCAGATCCCGCGCGCCGGAACCGAGGAGGCCAGCACGACGCCGTTGCGGTCCGTGATGGTGCCGCGGGTGGCCGCCACGTCCAGCGTGCGCGCGTAGCGCGCTTCGCCCTGGCGCTGCAGAAACTGGGTCGAAAGGCCACCTTGCAGGTAGAAGGCGCGACCCGCCAAGGCGACGAAACCGCAAAACAGGCCGAACAGCAGCATGCGCGAGCGCCAGGCCGGCAACCGGACCTGCAGCAATGGATTGGCCGTACCCAGCGCCGCGTCGCCCGAGCGGCGCTTGCGCGCGCGCGCTGCCGTGCGCGGGTTGCTGGACTGCGGCGATTGTTTCACGGCTGCGCGGGGCGCGCTGCCGGTGGCAGCAACGCCGTGTGATCGGGATCGATCGGCCGCATCCCGAGCCTGCGCGAGGCGGCTTCGATCGCCGCGGGCTGGCCGGCGCGCCCCAGCTCGATCCGCAGCCGGTTACCCTCGGCCTCGGTCTGTCGACCCAGCTGCTGGGCCGCCTCCAGATCGGCGAACAGGCCGCGTACGTGGTGGCGCGAAGTCACCAGGGACATGGCGCTGGCCATCAGAAAGGCTGCCAGCACCACGACGATGACCCGGATCGGCATGGTGTCGGACCCCATCTCAAACCGGCACCGGCGCGCCGGTGCGCTCGGCCACCCGCATCAGCGCCGAGCGCGACCTGGGGTTGGCCGCGATCTCGGCCGCGTCGGGCCTGACACGGGCGAGCGGCCGCAGCAGCGGCGCCGGCAGCTGCGAGGCGCGCAGCGGCACCCGCCCCAGCGCGCGGTCCGGATGGGCGCGCGATTCGATGAAGCGCTTGACGATGCGATCCTCCAGCGAGTGAAAACTGATCACCACCAGGCGTGCGCCCGCGGCCATCCGCATCACCGAGGTCTGCAGCGTCAGCGCCAATTCTTCAAGCTCTTGATTGATGAAAATCCGTACAGCCTGAAAGGTGCGCGTCGCAGGATGCTGATCCGGATCCTTGCGATCTTTGACGGGGATCGCGCGCGCCACGAGCTGGGCAAGTTCGAGCGTCCGCTCCAGGGGCTGGCCTGCCGATTGGCGAGCCACAATCGCCTTTGCAATCGATGAAGCAAACCGCTCATCGCCGTACTCGCGCACCACGCGCCGCACCTCGTCCAGCCCGGCGCGGGCCAGCCACTGGGCCGCCGATTGCCCGGCGTCGGGGTCCATCCTCATGTCCAGCGGGCCGTCCAGCCGCAGCGAAAACCCGCGCGACGGATCGTCGAGCTGCGGCGAGGACATGCCCAGGTCGATCAGCAGCCCCGCGATCGCCGGGATCGAGCGCTCGTCCAGCACCTGGCCCAGCCTGGAAAAGCGGGTGCGCACGAATTCGAAGCGGGCATCCGCGATCGAGGCGGCGTCGCTCGCGGCCTGCGGATCCCGGTCCAGCGCGATCAGTCGCCCGGCGCCGCCCAGTGCGTGCAGGATGCGCCGCGCATGTCCGCCGCGGCCGTAGGTGGCGTCCACGTAGATCGCCTGCGGGTCCGTCACCAGCATCGCGACCGCCGCCTCCAGCATCACCGGCCGGTGCCCGGCCGCGCTCGATGAAAGTGTGGAGCTCATCCACGCTTAGAACAAAAACGAGGCTGCGGATTCCGGCAACGCCTGCGCGAGCTGGCCTTGCTCCTGCTGCGCCAGCCGCCCCAGGTCCCACAGCTCGAAATGCGTGGCCATCCCGAGCAGCATCACGTCGCGTTCCAGAGCGGCAGCGGCGCGCAGCTCGGCGGGCACCAGCACGCGGCCGGCGCTGTCGATCTCGGTGTCGGCCGCGTTGCCAAGCAGCAGCCGCTGCAGCGCCCGTGCCGCGTAGGGCAGCGCGGCGATGTCCTCGCGCCGGGCCTCCCATACGGGGCGCGGATAGACTAAGAGGCATCCGTCCGGGTGGCGGGTCAGCGTCAGTCGACCTTCGCATTGCGCCGTCAGCACGTCACGGTGCCGGCTCGGGATCGAGACGCGCCCTTTTCCGTCCAACGTCAGCTGCGAAGCACCCTGGAACACGGCCGTCTGGATGCGGACTGTCAGCGTTTTTCTGATGGCCTAAATCAAGCCATTAAGAAGAAAGCGAACGCTCACTAATCCACTACATCCCACTTTTTTGCACAGGTGGGCGACTCTAGAGCATCAGATCCAACGGGTCAAGATAAGAAAAGGCGGCTTTTCCCAGTGCTCACAAGCACTTAGGCGGCAAACCTCATCGGAATTTCCGGATCAGAAAAATCCGCGTGTAATTAGCCATATAGCGGCCACACTAAAAGTGATTTCTGAACCTGGGCGTAGCGGCGCCGTACACGGCGACTCGCTCGCGTGCGGGCGGCTTCAGGAGGGCAGACCGACTCTTGCAATGGGCCTGCGCGGCGGCTCGCGCATCGGGCCCGGCTGTTTACTGCAGCTGCTTCTCGAGCACTTTGGCGGCGTCGCCGAACTGCAGGTTATCTACGTGGTCGCGCATCCGCTCGTAGGACTCCTTGCCGAGGCGGCGCAGCAGCTGCGGGGAGCAGTCCGTGAATCGGTCCACCGCGGAAAGGCACTGCTGGCGCAGCAGTTCGATCAGCTCGGCCAGCAGCTGCGGATCCACATCGTCGTCGCTTGCGACCGGGATCTGGTCCGCCTCGGGTCGGGTCGCCTCGAGGAAGGGCGCCGCGCTGTGGCGCAGCTGTCGTATCAGGGAGGCGACTTCCTTCGTCAGGTGCGCGGCCCGTTCGCATTCTCGCTCGCCCGCGCGACACGCGGCTTCGGCTGCGATCGCGAGCCGATTGATCGCCTTGGCGCCCAGCAGGCCGCCGCAGCCCCCGAGCTTGTGCAGGCGGCCCGCATGGAGCGCGAGCGCCGCCGCGTCCGGCGTGTCCGTGCCGAGGTCGACGACGGCGAACTCCTCGAGAAACCGCTGCAGCAGGGATCGAAACAGGTTCACGTCGCCACCCAGGCGCCCGCCCACGTCTATGGCGTCGATGCCCTCGATCTGCGGCCACGGGACCGCGGCGGCATTCGTGTGCGATTGCGCTGCCGGCGCAACCGGCGCAGCCGCTCGTTCGCTCGTGGGCCGGACGTGGCGAAGAATGCTGCTGACCAGGGATCTGGCATCGAACGGCTTGCTGATGAAATCGTCCATGCCGGCGCCCCGGGCCCGCTGGCGCTCGCTCGCCAACGCGCCCGCCGTGAGCGCAAGGATCGGCAGATTGCTCAGCCCGAGGTCGGCGCGAATGCACCGCGTGGCTTCGTTGCCGTCCATGACGGGCATCTGCACATCCATCAGCACCACGTCGAACGCCTGCGGCTGAGCCCGCAGCAGCTCGACAGCTTCCTGCCCGTTGCCGGCCAGCGAAACCTGCGCGCCTTCCAGCTCGAGAATGCGCCGGGCCACCTCCAGGTTGATGTCGCTGTCGTCCACCACCAGCACGCACGTGCCTCGCAAGCCCGGCCGGTCATCCGGCACCGCCACGGTCGGCTGCGGGTCCAGCGACTCGGCCGAGGCCAGCCCGAATTCCAGCTCGACCCAGAACTCGCTGCCGACGCCAAAGGTGCTGGACAATCCCACCTTGCCGCCCAGCAGTCCGACCAGCTGCTTGACGATCGACAGGCCAAGCCCGGTGCCGCCGAAACGCCGCGTGGCCGAACCGTCGGCCTGGGCGAATGGCGCAAAAAGCCGCGACTGGACTTCGGGTTCGATCCCGATGCCGGTGTCGAGCACGGCAAAGTGCAGCTTGACGCTCTCGGGCGTGGCGTCGAGCTGACGAACGCTGAGCTTGACGCCGCCCTGGTCGGTGAACTTGATCGCGTTGGACAGCAGATTGGTCAGGATCTGCTTCAGGCGCAGGCCATCGCCCTCGAGCGCAACGGGCAGATCGTCCGGCGCATCGATCTCGAAGGCGACCGTCTTGGCGGCGGCGGATACCGCCATCACCCCGCAGATCTCCTTGAGCAGGTTGCGCAGGCTGAATTGGGCGCGCTCGACCATCAATTCGCCCGCCTCGATCTTCGACAGGTCGAGCACATCGTTGATCACCCCGAGCAGTGAATTGCTCGCCAGCCGCATCTTGGCCAGAAAGGCGCTTTGCTGCTCGTCCAGCGCCGTCTGCTCGAGCAGGTACGACAGTCCCATCACCGCGTTCATGGGCGTACTCATCTCGTGGCTCATGTTGACCAGGAACTGGCTCTTGGCCAGGTTCGCATGTTCGGCCCTGCGCATCGCTTCCTGCCGTGATTCGCGCTCTTCGGCAAGCTCGCGCTTGATCTGTCTGCACTCGGTCACGTCGTAGTTCGCGCCCATCACACGCGTGGCCCGACCGTCCTGGTCACGAAACACAACCGCGCGGCCTTGCAGGTCACGGACCTGGCCATCGGAGCGAATCACGCGGAACTCCAGATCGACGGTTTCCCGTGTCTCGATCGCCTCGCGCAACTCGCGCTCGCAGGAGGCAGCGTCCTCGGGGTGGAGGCATTTGGTGAAGTCTTCGTAGCGGCCGGTAAAGGTCTGCCGCTCCCGCCCGAAGATGCTGAACATCATCTCGTTCCAGACCATCGTGCCATCGGCCAGCGTCAGGTCCCACAGGCCGATCTCGTTGGCATGGGTGGCCATCGCGAGGCGCTGCTGCTGGTCCACCAGCGCCGCTTCAGCCGCCCGCATCCCGGTGACGTCCTCGATGACGGACAGCGTTCGCACCGCTTCGCCCTGGGCGTCGCGCTCCAGCGTGGCCGACACGAGTACGTCCATCAGCTTGCCATCGCCGCGTAGCATCTGGTACTCGACGTTCTCGCAGCGCCCGGTGCGAAAGAACTCCGGCAGCACGACGCGCTGCGCGTAGTCACGCGACGTCTGGGTCAGGAAATTCGTCGAGGGTTTGCCGATCACTTCGGTGCGCGCGTATCCCAACTTCGCCAGCCAGGTGTCGCTGACGGCCAGCAGGCGCCCTTGTGCGTCGCTGGAATGGACCATGGCCGGCGTGGCTTCGAACAGCCTGCGCGAGCGCTCCTCGGCGTCCTCCAGTGCGGCGTTGCGCTCCACCTGGCGCAGCTTGACCACGCGTTCGACGGTGCTGGGCAGCCCGTCCCAGAACGAGTCGGCCTTCTTGATGTAGTCGGCCACACCCCGACGCAGGGCCTCCGTGGCAACGTGCTCGCTGCCCATCGCGGTGACCAGGATCACCGGCACCGGCGGCACCAGCGACCGCGCCGCATCGACCACCGTCCATGGCTCGCCATCCGGCAGTTTGTAGTCCAGCAATACGGCCATGAACGCATCCGAGCGCAGCAGCGCCAGCGCCTCCGCCACGCCAGCTGCGCGCTGCACGGCAATGCCGTTCCGTGCCAGGACCCGCAGTTCCAGTTCGGCCGTCGCCTGATCGTCTTCGACCAGCAACACGGGCTTGCGGCCGGCAGCGACCCCGGTCATGCCAGCCGATCCCCGGCGCTCACGACGCCCTCCGATTGGGCGCCGCCGGTCTCGAGTTCACGCGTGAATCCCCGAAGGCTGATCAGCGGGGATGCGACGGGCGCTGTGAATCGCGCGACGTCGTGGGCCATCCACGGAGTGTCGACATCGGCGATGTCCAGCAGCCGGGCCCGGGCCCGGCCGACGGTGTTCAGGGCACGTTCAGCCGTTTTCTGCAGCTTGCTGGCCGCGCAGCGCGCGCGCGGCGAGCGCGCATCGGCAGGCCCGTCCCATCCCGATGTGCTGGCCTGGTCGTAACAGGCAATGCCGATCCGCACCGTGACGTGGCGCGCGGTGGTCGACGACTCGTGCGGGATGTCGAGTGCTTCGGCCGCGTCCAGTACCCGGCGTGCCATGTGCTCGGCGCCCTCACGCGGCGTTTGCGGCAGCAGCAGCGCGAACGTGTCGCCGCCATAGCGAGCCACCACGTCCGCCGGGTGCAGGCAGGCGACTTGCAGCGCCTGCGCCACAGAGCGCAGACAGGCATCGCCGGCGGCGTGGCCGTAACGGCGGTTGAAGAGCTTGAAGTGGTCCACGTCGATCAGCAACAGGGACAGCGGTTCGCCGCGGTGCCGGGCGCGCAGCCATTCGCGCTCCAATGATTCGTTGAAGTGGCGCCGGTTGGCCACGCCGGTGACCGGGTCCATCGCGCTGATCCGGCGCAGTTCGTCGGTCAGGTGCTTCACGCGCAGCTGGGTCCTGACGCGGGCCTGCACCAGCGGCGCGCTGAAAGGCTTGGCGATGAAGTCCACCGCGCCCATGTCGAGTCCCGTCACTTCGAGCGCCTCTTCGCCGTGGCTGGTCACGAAGATCACCGGCACGTCCGCCAGCACCGGGTCCGTCTTCAAGGTCTCGCAGACCTCGAACCCGTTCATGTCCGGCATTTCGGCGTCGAGCAGAATCAGATCCGGTACTGCGTCGCGCGCCAGGCGCAGCGCAACCTCGCCGCAAGTGGCGACACGCAGTCGACCGATGCCGAACAGGATGCGACCCATGACCTTGATCGTTCCGAGGTCGTCGTCGACCACCAGAATGTCGTTCGTCATGGTGCAGTCCGCCATCGGCAGTCACTTCTCGGGGACACTACACTCCTCATCGGCAGAGTCGATCCAATCTTTACGCAAGGCCGAACGGCCTCGGCCATTGTGTCGATGCGCGTTGACGCCTGCCGTGCGCGCATCGAAAACGGCGCGCCGCACCGCGTCGCGCGCGCGGCGAGCCTGGCCAGGCCAGGCGATGCGGTGCGATGTCTAGTGCAACTGCTCCTCCAGCACTCTGGCCACGTCGCCGAACTGCAGGTTGTCGACCTGGACACGCATTCGCTCGTAGGACTCCTTGCCGAGGCGGCGCACCAGCTGCGGGGAGCAGTCCAGGAATCGGTCCACCGCCGAAAGGCACTGCTGGTGCAGCAGATCAACCAGCTCGGCCAGCAGCTGCGGATCCACATCGTCGTCGCTTGCGGCCGGGATCTGGTCCGCCTGAGCCCGGGTCGCCTCGAGGAAGTGCGCCACGCTGTGGCGCAGCTGCCGTATCAGGGCAGCAACTTCCCTGGTCAGCTGCGCGGCCCGTTCGCGCTCGCCCGAACGACACGCGGCTTCGGCTGCGACGGCGACCCGATTGATCGCCTTGGCGCCCAGCAGGCCACCGCAGCCGCCGAGCTTGTGCAGGCGGCCCGCATGGACCGCGAGTGCCGCCGCGTCCGGCGTGTCGGTCTCAAACTCGACGGCGGCGAACTCCTCGAGAAACCGCTGCAGCAGGGATCGAAACAGGTTCACGTCGCCACCCAGGCGCCCGCCCACGTCAATGGCGTCGATGCCCTCGATCTGCGGCCACGGCACCGCCGCCTTGGCGCGCGTTTCCGGTGCCGGGGCAACCAGTGCAGACGCTCGTGCGCTCGTGGGTCGGACGTGGCGAAGAATGCTGTTGACCAGGGATCTGGCGTCGAACGGCTTGCTGACGAAATCGTCCATGCCGGCGGCCCGGGCCCGCTGGCGCTCGCTGGTCAACGCGCCCGCCGTGAGCGCAAGGATCGGCAGATTGCTCAGCCCGAGGTCGCCGCGAATGCACCGCGTGGCTTCGTTGCCGTCCATGACGGGCATCTGCACATCCATCAGCACCACGTCGAACGCCTGCGGCTGGGCCCGCAGCAGCTCGACGGCTTCCTGCCCGTTGGCGGCCAGCGAAACCTGTGCGCCTTCCAGCTCGAGAATGCGCTTGGCCACCTCCAGGTTGATGTCGC
Organism: Burkholderiaceae bacterium; assembly: GCA_035511515.1. GTDB lineage: Bacteria > Pseudomonadota > Gammaproteobacteria > Burkholderiales > Burkholderiaceae_F > VBCK01. The sequence continues at coordinate 27,805 of DATKFG010000066.1, forward strand.
TGTCGTCGACCACCAGCACGCGGGCGCTGCGCAACCCGGGCTGATTGTCCGGTACCGCCATGGCCGGTTGCAGGTCCAGCGACTCGGCCGAGGCCAGCCCGAATTCCAGCTCGACCCAGAACTCGCTGCCCACGCCGGGCGTGCTGGACACTCCGACGTCGCCGCCACCCATCAGGTCGGCCAGATGCTTGACGATCGACAGGCCAAGCCCGGTGCCGCCGAAGCGCCGCGTGGTCGATACGTCGGCCTGCGCGAATGGCACGAAAAGCCGCGACTGGACCTCGGGTTCGATCCCGATGCCGGTGTCGCGCACGGCAAAGTGCAGCCTGACGCTCTCGGGCGTGGCGCTGAGCTGACGAACGCCGAGCTTGACGCCGCCCCGGTCGGTGAACTTGATCGCGTTGGACAGCAGATTGGTCAGGATCTGCTTCAGGCGCAAGGCATCGCCCTCGAGCGCAACGGGCAGATCGTCCGGCGCATCGATCTCGAAGGCGAGCGTCTTGGCGTCGGCGGACATCACCATCACTTCGAAGATTTCCTTGAGCAGGTTGCGCAGGCTGAATTTGACGCGCTCGACCACCAGTTCGCCCGCCTCGATCTTCGACAGGTCGAGCACATCGTTGATCACTCCGAGCAGTGACTGGCTCGCCAGCCGCATCTTGGCCAGAAAAGCGCTCTGCTGGTCGTTCAGCTCCGTCTGCTCGAGCAGATACAACAAGCCCATCACCGCGTTCATCGGCGTGCGGATCTCGTGGCTCATGTTGGCCAGGAACTGGCTCTTGGCCAGGTTCGCATGCTCGGCCTTCTGCATGGCCTCCTGCAGCGACTGCTCGTACTCCTTCTGGCGCGCCACGTCGTGGGCGATGCCCAGATAGCCGAACAGCTCGCCGTCTTCCGTATGCATCGCCGTCACCACCAGCGACACCGCGACCCGGCGACCGTCCTTGCGCACGTAAGTCCATTCACGCGGCTGCCGCAGCGTCGAAGGATCGGTGAGCACGGCCGCTCCTTCGACCGGATAGCCGAGCATTGCCGTCAGTTCCGCGCCGCGCAGGCGCATTTCCTCCGCGTCGTGGATCAGGCCGGGCGTGGCGCGACCGACCACCTCCTCGCTGGAGTAACCGAGCAGCCGCTCGGCGCCCTTGTTGAACACCGTGCAATTGAGGTTCCTGTCGCTGGCGATGATCGAGACCTCCGATGCCGAGTCCAGCACCGAACGCAGCAACGACCAGGTTCGCAGCCGCTTCTGCTCCGATTTCTTGGCGGCGGTAATGTCGGTCCGGATCGAGACATACTTCTCGATCTTGCCTTCCTCGCCGAAGAAGGGCGCGATGATGCTGTCGACCCAGTACAGCGATCCGTCCTTGGCGCGGTTGCAGACCTCGCCCCGCCAGGGTTCGCCCGAGGCGATGGTGCCCCACATCGAGACCCAGAACTCCCGGCTTTGTACGCCCGAGTTGACGATGCGGTGGTTTTGACCGATCAGTTCCTCGCGGCTGTACCCGGTGATCCGGCAGAAATTGTCGCTGACCGCGATGATGTTGCCGGCGCGATCCGCCACCGAGTAGATCGTGTGCAGCTGGATCGTGCTCAGCAGCGCCTCATTTTCGCGTTGCGCGGCGGTCTGTCTTGCGCGGTCGCGGACCTGCTGCGCCATGTCCCGCACGGCTCCGACGAACCGGGCCCGCCTCTCCAGCATCGTCTGTTCACGCTTCGTGCTTTGCACGCAAAGGGCCAGCAGCGCCAGCAGCCCCATGCAGCCGCCAAATACCGACAGCGGGTCGCGCTGGTGCAGACCCTCGATAAAACCCGGCCTGGCGCGGACCTCGGCCTGCCAGATGCTGCCGAACAGCGGAATGGAAACCTGCCGCACCAGGCCGGCCGCGGGCGGTGCGTCGCCGCCCGCAGACACGTACAACGTCCGAGCGCCGGTGGCGGTGGCGTCGTACAGCAGCAATCCGAGCTGGCCGTCGTGAAAGTCGAAGTCCTTGAGCAATTCGTCGATGTCCAACGGCGCGTAAATCCAGCCAAAGGCGGCCGCCTCGCGCGCTTGCACCGTCGCCGGCACCGCGCCCGTCCGGTAGATCGGCAGCAACAGCAGCGTCGAGGCCGGCGCATGACCAGCGGCGCCTTCCAGCGCGATCGGGCCGGTTATCGCGGCAACGCCGCTGCGCATCGACGCCTCGGCCGCAGCGCGGCCAGCCGCCTCCGACGCCAGATCCCATCCCAGATCCTCGCGATTGCCTTGCGCCGGCTCGACGTACTGGACCACATAGCGTTCGCCGTCGTGCGCTGCCGGCGGGTGGATCGCGAAGTGCGGTTCTCCGTCGAGCCTGGCCGCGGCCAGGAAGTCGACCTCCTCGCCGGGCGCGACCCGACGGACCAGACCGTAGCCGCGCACACCGGGAAACTCGTGCTCGACGTCGCGCGACTGGCTGGACAGCTGAAAACGCGGGCGGTCGATCGCCTCGAAACCCGCGGCCATCACGGCGCTGCGCGCGCCTCGTGCGCCGCTCTCGCAGCGGCGCACGCGTGACGAGACCTCGTCGGCCGCACGCACCGCCAGGTCCTCGAAGCGACGTTCAGCCTCGGCCGCGTTTCGGTGCGCTTGCCACAGGCCCGCGCCAGCAGCCAGCGCAACGCCGATTGCGAAAGCGGCGGACGCGAGCTGTTTCGCGCTGGGCAGCCGGCGCATCGATCGTTCCACGGTCGGGACCGGACGCCGAGGTCAGACCGGCTCGGCGACGTCGTGACCCTGCGGCATCATCTCTATGGTGCTGGCCATGGCCGCGTCTTCGGCATCGGCGACGTCGAGCAGCCGGGCCTGTGCACAGCCCGAGCGCTTGCCGGCATGCAGAGCGTTGCTCGCGGTCAGTAACAGCTTGCTGGCCGAGCCGCGTTCACGCAGCAGATAGGCGAGGCGCCCGTCGGCGGGCGTCTCCGACCAGCATTTGCTGGTCTCGTCGTAGTAGCCGACGCCGATGCTCACCGTCACATGGCGCGCGGGCGACGACTGGTGGGGAATCTCGAGCGCTTCCATCGCCTCGAGGATTCTGCTGGTGACATGCTCGGCGCCGGCTCGGGGTGTCTGCGGCAGCAGCACCGCGAACTCCCCGCCTCCGAGGCGGGCTACCAGGTCGGCCGCGCGCATGCAAGCGGTCTCCACGGCCTGCGCGACCGTCCTGAGGCATTCATCGCCTGCGACGTAACCATAGTGCTCGTTGAAGAACTCGAAATGGTCCACGTTGATCAGCAAGAGCGCGATCGGTTCGCAAGCGCGCCAGGCGCGCAGCCATTCACGCTCGAGCGAATCGTCGAAGTGGCGTCGGTTGGCCACGCCCGTGAGCGCGTCGACCGCGGCAACGCGGCGCAGGTCATCGGTCAGGCGCTTGACGCGCAATTGCGTTTTGACCCGGGCCCGCACGAGCGGCGCGCTGAAGGGTTTGGCGATGAAGTCGGCCGCGCCCATTTCAAAGCCGGCCACCTGGAAGGCGGCTTCGCAGTGGTTGGTGACGAAGATCACCGACACGTCGGCCAGCTCCGGATCCGCCTTGAGCGTCTCGCAGACCTCGAAGCCGGTCATGTCGTCCATTTCGGCATCGAGCAGAATCAAATCGGGCGTCGATTCGCGCGCCAGTCGCAGCGCGTCCTTGCCGCTGGTGGCGACCCGCAATCTGGCTACATCGGAAAGGATGCCCGCGATGACTTTGATCGTGCCGGGGTCGTCGTCGACGATAAGAATGTTGTGGCCAGTCATGGTGTTGGCTTTCGTTGGGGCAACTTCGAGGTCGGGATTGGGTCAGGCCCTGGGGGGCCTCAAATCACGTCGCGTACCGTCTATTAGGTCCACCTAACAGCCTTATCGGACGTCACAAAATCGACTTGACCCGCTGGCCCGTCCCCTCTTGAAGTGAGCGGCGATTGAGGCTTAAATCGGTCTCTGTCCCCGCAAATCGTCGTTGCAGAAATCCGCGGCCCGCCGCGGTACCCCGACCAGAACTTGAATACGGCGTGTGAAATACACGTTTGCGGTACTGCCCCACGGACCGGGACTACCGGTTTGCGGCTGACGCCGTGCCGACTATCGGGTCGGAGCGGCGGCCGCAGTGATCGTGATTCGCAGGTGGGAACCGGCCGCTCCGCTCAGCTGCAGGACCAGATCCTGACCGCCGGGAAGCGAATACAGCACGATCTTGTGGGGAGCCCGGCAGCCCGGCCGACCCTGAAAGTCTGTGGACGCGACGAGGTCGTGTCCGGCGACAACGTCGACCCAGAAGCCCTGATCGAGCGAGACGCGGAAGTCCCCCGCGGTCGTCACGCGCAGGCGCGCAAGCCCCGCTGAGGCGCCATCGACGGGCGTGTTCCTGCCGGGGGGCGATGCGAACGTCACCTGCTCCTGCGGCACGACCGTCAGCTCGTAAAGCCGGTCGGGTACCAGCCAGGGTGCCGATGCGACATCCCTGCCGGCTGGCACCGCCTCGGCCGTTGTGGCAAAGAGCGCACGTTCGCGACCGACGTCCCAGCTGAATCCGGCGCATGGGTCGTCGGCCGCAAGCGCTGCACACATAACCGCCCCGAAGGCCCACGAAACCGACCATCGCAAACACCAGCTTCGCATCCGCGCGGTCGACCAACCGGCCAAGCCGGGATGACGCGACGGCACCACGCGTGAGGTTGCGGCCAGCAGATCAGCCCTCAACGGCGATGATGACCGAGGAGGCCTTGATCACGGCAGTGGCCTGCACGCCCGCCCGCAGTGCCATTTCGGTGGCGGACTCGCGCGTGATGGTCGCTTGCACCTGGGCACCGGCGCTCAAGGCGATGGTGACTTCGGCGCTCACCGGTCCTTCGGTGACGTTCGTTATCTTCCCGTGCAGGCAGTTGCGGGCCGACAGCCTCACGCCGCGACCCTCCGTCATCACCAGAACCGAACTGGCTTTGACCAGCGCGATGGCCTCCACCCCGATCGCAAGGCCCAGTGACTTGACGCTCTCGTTGGTCACGATCGCCACGATCTGGTCGCCGGCCGCGGTGGTCAGACCGACTTCGGAATTGACCGCACCGGGCTTCAAGACGGTGATCCTGCCTTTGAAGACATTGCGCGCGCTGATCTTCATGTGAGCCTCCTCGATGGACCTCTGACATTGTCGTCCGTCACGACGAGCCGGAGCGCGGCTGCGCGAACGTACGGGTCTTCGATGCGACGGGTGTTGCTCGCGTCGAGCCGAACTTTATACGGTAGTGCGCATAGGGCTTTGCGCGATGCCGTGTGCGGGTTCGCCGGCAGGCGGACAAATCCAGCCTTGCAGCGCTGCATTTTCGTGGATCGGCGCACACACCGCGCGCGTAAAAAAAGGCACATACGCATCGGACGTCAACCGGAGCACCTTCACATGCAACAGCAAGCCGCCACGACCCGCAAGGCCGCGAAGCAGCAGCGCGCTCGGGTCGGCACCGCACGCCGGGTCCTGCAGCAGCTGTTTGGAGTCGAACCGGCAACCATCGACGAATCCTGCGCGCTGGCCGACTTCGAAGGCTGCAACCCGCCCGGAGGGCCCGTCCTGACGCCGATGGCATGGCGCATCTGGGTCAAGGATCGCGTCTTTGCGTGTTACGGCGTGGACTGCCAGATCGATGAACCGCTTTCGACGCTGGTGGCCCGCATCGAGCTGGCCGAGCGCGGAGTGCGTTGCACGCTGGGGCATTGAGGCTCGCTCTTACCGAATGCGGCCGAACCACCGTGCGACGCCGCGCCGATAGGCAAGGTACTCATCCCCGAACAATCGCACCAACGCCTGTTCCTCGGGGATGATCTGCAGGTGGGTGATACCCGCCACGAACAACGGCGGCACGACCCACACACTCGCGCTTCCCAGCAGCAGTGCCCATCCGATCAGCACCAGCAGCAAGCCCAGGTACATCGGGTTGCGGCTGAAGCGAAAGACGCCGCCGGTCACAAGGCGCGAAGCCTTGCCCGGGTCCCTGGGGTCGACCGTTGTTCCGGCCCGCTTGAAATTCATGAAGGCGCTGGCGCTGACGACGATCCCGGCTGCGACGATCAGTCCGCCCAGGCGATTCCACGGCCGCCCGGGCCACTCGAGAAGAGGCAGCCAGCGGTGCAGCGCCCACATCAGCGCTGCCGAGAAAAACATGATGAATGGTGGCGGAATGCAGGTCCGCATAGGGCCTACCTCAGGCGGTCAAACCGACAGATGCCCGCGGTGCGAGTATCAATCGTGTCACTATATTGACCGAATGGAAATTCTGTGTCACTATAATGACCTAATTGGCCTACTTGCTCCATGATTCTGACCATTCCCAGGCCTGGCTCGGGAGCCGTGCTCGATTGATGACTCTCGGGCTCAGCGGAACATACGGCAAGTCATTGACATGAGCAGTGCCCCAGTCCCTCGCCTACGTCAACATGATGACGCCTTGCCGGAAGTTGTTCTCGTTACTTCAGGCGACTCTGCACAAGCCAAGCGCGTATCGCGTCTGCATCATCAGGGTTTATTGCGACAGCTGTATCGAGGCGTTTACAGCTCGAATCTGCGAGCCAATGACGGGGACGTGGTTCGCCGCAATTGGTCGCAAATTCTCTCTTACCTCGCACCGGAAGTGGTGGTAAGCCACCGCAGCGCCTTTGACGCTAAGCCGGTCGATGATGTGGTCTACATCACTCGCGCGCAAGGACGCCGGAGCTATACGCTACCAGGTCTGAACGTCAAAGCTGTGCTGCATCCGAAACGTGGACCCATCGTCGGCGCCACAAGCCAAAGCGCGAATGATTCCTTGTATCAAAGTATCTACGTCGCCAGCCAAGCGCGTGCCTATCTAGAAAATCTGACGCCCGATATTCGATTGGAATCGCGTCAACTGCCCCGCAGTGAGATAGAGGCAAGCCTGGAAAAGACGCTCGCACTGCGCGGCTCCGTTGCATTGCTTCGGTTACGTGACGATGCTCGCGAAATTTCCGAAATCCTGGATATGCCGAGAGAGTTCAAAACGCTCGACGGCATTATCGGAGCATTGCTTGGCTCGCGACCGGCAAAACGATTGACGACTGCGCAGGCTCTCGCACGGGCACAAGGACAGCCTTATGACGCAGAGCGCCTGGCCCTTTTTGAGGACCTGGCCGGGCAACTGCGCAATTTCCCATTTGCGGATATGCCCGAACCGGCGCAGCAAGGAGCTGCCCGAGACCTGTTTGCTTTTGTCGAGTCCTATTTCTCGAACTACATCGAGGGCACTACTTTCACGATTGAAGAGGCAGAAGAAATCATCTTCCAAGGCAAGCTGATTGCGATGCGTAGCGAGGACTCGCACGACATCAAGGGCACATTTGAAGCCGCGCAGCGAGACCCGTTTTACAGCCGACCTCCCAGTGACGCTGAGTCTTTTCTGGGGTGGCTGCAAAAAGCCAACGAAAAAGTTTTAGGTGCTCGGCTTGACAAGAAGCCGGGCCAGTGGAAGGAACGCCGCAATCAAGCAGGAAATACCGAATTTGTCTTGCCAGAACTTGGTCCGGCTACGCTCAAAAGAGCTTGGCTGTTGCTTGCGACGTTCAATCAGCCGATGCAACGCGCACTGTTTCTGATGTTTGTCATCACTGAAGTGCATCCCTTTGCCGACGGCAATGGTCGAACGGCTCGCTTGCTTATGAACTGCTATCTGTCCAACCGGCAGCAGTGTCGCATCATTGTGCCGACCGTCTTCCGGGATAACTATTTGATTGCTCTGAAGGCACTGACTCATCAGAAGGATGCGGCGGCTTACATTCGAGCGATGCGCTTATGCCAAGCCTGGACATCAGAATTAGACTACAACACAGGTGTAAACGGCATCGACCAACAACTCATTCGATGCAATGCAAAGCAGGACGATAGCCGAATGTATGCGTTGCTATCGCCCAAGACGGGTCAGCCAATGGCCGTGCCAGGCTAGGCGCGAGTGCATCTCTGGGGCCAACACGCCTGACCTTCGGAACCTCATGGCGTCCGACATGCGCATCGAATACGAAAATAGAATCATTGACATTGTCGCTTCCAGCGTCGCTGCCCTATTTTCGTCCTTGCCCCTTCAAATCCTCGGGATGGCAGCCGCTGCTTCGAACATCTGGTCCGATTGGAACAGGCATCACAATGCAGCCTTTGCCATCTTTTTCGGGTTTCTCATCTACGCAATGGTCTGGGCGTTCTTGTGCCTTTATGTATTCTTTTCGACTTTGCTCCGCTCAAAGAGAGATGCCACCCTCCTCGCAAGACATGTCTTAGAAGCTCGGGAGGATGGTCTTTTCGAGGAAACGAAATTCAACAAATCGCAATACGACTGGTCTGGTGTGACCAAAGTGGTTTCACCCCTACACTTCGTCGCGGTGTATGTGGACTCGCAATCCGCCTACGTGATTCCTAACAGAGCCTTCACCTCCGAATCCCAGAGAAAGGACTTCATCGCGTTCGTTGAAGGAAGAATGGCGTCGTCGAAGGCGAGAAGCTGACAAGCAAGGACTACTCCGACGTGCCACTGGCGACCCGAGCCGTGGTGTTCCATGCCTTCGGTAACCTAGACCCCTGATTTTTCTCGATGTCCATTGCCCGAGCTTCTCTGACTTTCCCACCTCCAGAAAAGGCAGTCCAGGCGTTCGCCAAATCCTGCGGGATGGCTCTTGAAGGGTAACCGGCCGGTGATCCCATCTTGACGACGGCTACCCTCAGCTCATTCTCCTTTGAAGTGTTGCGCGACATCGAAGTTTGCGATCACCCGCGCGGCATCGATCGGCGACTTGCCCTTGTCGTTCTTGCTATTCGGGTCTGCCCCGTGGGCCAGCAATAATCGAATGATTTCCCCACGCCCCTGCGAGTTGAACACGGCCCGCCACAGGGGGGTGTTTCCGTAGCTGTCCCGAGCGTCGACTCGCGCCTGAAGTTTCAGCAATGTCTCAGCCTCGGCTACCCGGTAGTCCTGTGCCGCGAAGTGCAGCGCCGAGTTCCCGCTCTTGTCCTGTGCATTCAGGTCGACTCCGGGATAAGTTGCGAGCAACCCAAATACATTCAGCTTTCCGTCGACCACCGCGTACATCAATGGTGTCCGAGCGTCGCGGTCCCGCGAGTTCGGATCAACTCCGCTTTCGAGCAATGCGCGCACTGCGGGAACGTCGTCCTTCATGACCGCAACAAACACCGGCGCAAGCTTCATCTCTCGTATCTGCCGGGCCGAGCCCATCGCTTAATCCGTTGATGAACTAGCGCGTTCCGGTAGTGACGCGCACCACTCCACGGTGCGAGCATGGCGCGCATGGACAGGCGTGTGACGTATTTTGTCGCCCTTTTGGCGGGGGTCGTTCTTGCGTTTCTAGCGACGCTCGCGATGGGAGTGCTCGCGGCCATCCCGACTCCGTCTGCGCTCCGCCTGGACGTAACGGCGCATCCGATTCTTGCGCTTCTTGTTTCCATGACTCTGCTCGTCCACGCACCTGTGGCAATCCTCGCATTCGTCGCTGGCTGGCTGCTTTTTCGTGCGCTCGGCCAATCGTCTTGGCTACTCGTGCTTATCTGCGCCGCTCCATGGGTGGCAATGAACGGCTTCTTGACGACTGAGTTTCCGTCGACAGACAGCCTGACGGTTTTCTCGCATTGGTTCGTGTGGCCCGGCATTTTGGCTGTCCCGGTCGGCATTTGGTTGGCCTCAATGACGGTTGCCAAGAGCGCGCGCTGAAAGAGCGCACGGGCGTGGGTCGAGCTTGGACAACCGACGAACGGTCGGTGAACAAATTTGCCGAAACGCTTGAGCCTCTGAAAACCCGCGCCAATACTCGGTTTCCAGAGAGTGTCGGGTCATGTGCGGAGTAAAAACCCAAGGAAAAAGCAAAGCCCGCCTGTACGCCGGATTCTGTGCGGCGCGTTTCCGCGCCGTGGCGGTCATTCCTCTAGGCCGGCGCTCGCGCGCCGGCTCAAGCCACCTACCCGCAGCCTCCCCGAGCAGGATCGTCGGCTGCCTATTCGGTGTTGCTCCGCGTAGAGATTGCCCGTTTCACCCCCCTCCTTCGCGCTGACGCGCTTCGGAGGGGACTCGTCTCTGTTGCTCTGATCCTCACCTTGCGGTGGGCAGGCGTTACCTGCTACGTCGCTCTGTGGAGTCCGGACGTTCCTCTCGCAGGCGAACCTGCCAGCGACCGCCCAGCGGGCTTTGCAGCGCCACTCTAGCAGGGATCGGCGGCGCGGCGCGCGCCGCTCACCAGCAGCCGCTCGTGGCCGCGCTGCGGTTGTCGGTCTGATCCAGCGTGAAGGTGCCGCACGGATCGTTGGCCTGCGCTCCGACCGGCGTGGCGATCAGCTGGTAGCCGGTCGCGTTCGTGTTGGTGGCGCCGCCGGCGGCGAAACTGATCGTGTAGTAGCCGTTGTCGGAGACGCCGTAGACGCCGCTGCTTCCGACCGAAACGTTGGCATAGCTGTTGGTCTGCGTGAACCAGCGCTCCATCGCCTGCGCCGATGCGGTCAGCGCCGTCTTGGCGTCGGTCCGATGCGATTTCTGGACCGAGCTCAGGTAGCTCGGGGTCGCTGCCACCGCCAGGATCGCGACAAGCGCCGTCACGATCAGCAGTTCCATCAGTGTCACGCCGCGTTGATATCGGTTCATCGGGTTCCCATCTGCTCCGTCGTGTCGGCGCCGCGCACGCGGCCCCGCGTCATTTCAAATACAACACCCGTACCGCCGGGTGCTTCGGATCCGTGCGATCGAGCACAAAGCCCACGCTCTGATGCGCCTGCAGAGCCGACGGCGAAAGGGGCGTGCCCCCGGCGCTGAAGACGAGCACCTTGGCCGGATCGAAGCGCAGCGGGACCCCGTGGATCACGATGCTGCCGGCGGATGCGTCGATCGCGTCGATCACGCCGGTGGCCATGCCATTGCTCTCGTCGCGCATCGCGCCGGTCGACTGCATTTCAAGGGCGGGTTGTCGGCTGCGGGGGCCCGGGTCGCCGACGACCTGGACCGCCCCGGCCCCGCCGTGCAGCATCATCGGTGACAGGATCAGCGCATTGACCAGTGACCGGGTCCTCATTGCAGTTGCTCCCATGAAACGCGGTGATTGACCAGATTGCCCGCGGTTTCGGTCGGCGCCGCGATCTGCCCCGACGAGGTGTTGATGTACTTCTTCTCGGTGGGCGCCTGCCCCGCGACCGCCGGCATCCGCATGAAGCCCGGGTCGGCCGGGATCGATCCGATCTTCTCGCCGCTGGTGTTGGCCGCCTTGCCGCCGAAGGTCAGCATGTCGGCGCTGGTCAGGTTCGAGTCGTTGTTCGAATCGAATGTGACCCGGTCCAACCGGTTTCCGGTCGTGACGTCCAGGTCCATCACCCAGCCGCTGCCGCCATAGCTGCATGTGGCCGTGTTCGGTTCCAGCGAAACGAAGATCACACGCCCGGATCGCACCGCGGGGTCGGCGACGACCCGCTCGCCCACGTCGGGCATGGGCATGTACCAGCCGTTCATGCTGCCGTAGGCCGTCGTCGATACCGCGTTGTCGCCGCTCTGGGCCGCATCGAGGGTCGGCGCGCCCACGGCGTGCGTGGTGATCCGGTAGGTGTTGCCGTCGGGACCGACGGCGGTGCCGAGCACCGTTTGCCTGACCAGCGTCGCAGTTCCGGACACCGGCGCTGCGTTGTCCCGTATGCCGTAGAACGTTTGCGCGCTGGTCGTCGTCGGATCGGTGACGTCGATGTAGCGCCCGGTGCCGAACAGCACCAGATAGCCGCCGCCGGGAAACATCGTCACCTCGGGGCGGCTCGTGATCGGCTGATGGGTCGGATCGGTGAACAGCGGCAGCGGGCTGGATGTGCCATAGGCGACCTTCCACGCCGACGGGCTCGACGATGAAAGGTCGAACTTCCACAGATTGCCCAGCAGGTCGCCCGCGTAGACCACGTCGGCGATGCCGTCGCCGTTCGTGTCGATCGCAATCGGCCCGGACAGGCCGTTCGGGCTGGTGACGGTTCCCGAATGGGTTGCGATCTTGGCCGTGACGGCGCCGGTTTGCGCATCCAGCACGAACAGGACCGCGTCGCCGGTCGTGCTCGCGTGCGCATCGGCCTGCGTGTTGTCGTAGCCGTTGCTGATGACCACGGACCAGCGTCCGTTGTTGGTCTTGACGATCAGCGGTGCGCTGAACAGGTAGCCGAGGTCGGCGTCGCTGGCGTCGCTGAATTCCCAGTTCACGATGGCCGCAGCATTGCCCTCGGAGAAGCTGCTCGGGTCGGTCACATCGAGGGCGTACACGGCCTGCCCTCCGGCGCGCAGGCCGGACGCCAGCAGCGTATGCCACCGGCCCGCGTAGAACGCGTCGCCGACGGTGGGCGAACCGTCCACGTAGAAGCGGTGCGCGTAGGTGGTGCCGGTCAGCTGGCTCAGGTTCGAGTACACCGATGCCGGGACGTAGGCGAACACCTCGTGCCCGTCCAATGCCGCGAACGCATGCAACATGCCGTCGTTGCCGCCGACGTAAAGCATCGGCGAGCGGTTGGCGTAGGTCGAGATGAACGAGCTGTACGGGACCGACTCCATCGTATCGGGATAGCCGTAAGCGGGCGCGGCCACGTAGTACGGCGCCGAGTCGACCAGGTCGCCCAGCACCGAGGTCGGCCGGCTGCGAAACGTCGGGGTGCAGCTCGGGCAGCCCGCCTGCTCGTTGGTGCGCTGCCCGCGCAGGTACTGCAGCCGCAGAGCGCCATAGCCGTCGACCGTGCCGGTCGCATTCGTGTTGAGCGCGGTGACCTGCGAGGGATCCAGCTCGGCGGCGGTCGGGCCGGATGGATTGACCGGCCAGCGGAACGCGATCCCGTGTGTGCCGGCCGTGGCCGACGGCTTGAAGGTCAGGATCTGGCGCCCGGTCGACCAGTCCTGGCCGTTCAGAACCTGCCCGGAGTCCCAGATCTGTGAGCCCAGCTGCCCGGTCGAGGCGATCGGGAACGCGAGCAGTTGACCGCTCCAGCCTCCGCTGCTGAAGCGCGCCTGGTACAGGTTCACGCCGCTGGACCACGAGCCGGTATTCAATGCGACCGACGAATCCGATGCGATCTTGTTCACGATGTCGGTGCTGATCGTCGCAAACGCCGCCGCCAGGCTGTTGCTGTCGGTGGCCAGGTAGGCCGACGCGGTGCCTCCCAGCAGCGCGAACTGATTGAGCACCGCCACCGACCCGGCGTTCTGAACGGTGTCGCCCAGACCGACCACGTAGGTCTGGATGTCGTACGGATTGCCGTTGAAGGTCGTGCTGCGCAAAGCGGTGATCTGACCGAACACGTCCTGCGCCGCCTGCGAAAAGGCCCACGTCCGGGTGGCCGCGTTGTACGTGTTCACCATCTGTGCGGTCGGGTACATGCTGCCGTTGAGCTGCGCGGTCGGATTGCCGTCGGTGGCGAGCAGCAGGAAGTTCTTCTGGCACGACAGCGTGATCGGGCTGGTGTTGCCGCTGGTCCCGGAAAAATACTGGCCGGCCGTCTTGACGCTGCCGACCAGCGGCGTGAACACGGATGCGTTCTTGATCTCGCCGCTGTTGCCGGTGGCCGTCTCGGGCGCCAGCAGCGACATCAGCCGGTTGTAGTGCGTGTTCGAGTCCGTCTGCACGGCTTCCCAGATGCGGGCGGCGCCGCTCGGGTTGTTCAGGTATCCCCAGGCGCGCGGAATCCAGAACTGGCGCGGATACGGCGGGGTGGACGGCAGGAAGCCCGCATCGGTCGGGGTGAAACCCCAGGTGCCGCAGATGCCGCACCCGCTGGTGCTGAAGTCGCTGCTGGTCCAGCTGGTGGCGTTGGACGTCGCGTTGCGGGTCGAGTACACGTTGTAGCTGGTCGTCCCGTTGACCCCGATGCCCCACAGGCTGGTGAAGTTCCCGCTGTAATAGAGCACGTCGTTGATGCTGGGATCGTCGCCGGCGGCCGCGTAGGTGACGTACGAGTAGCCGTTGCCCGGCTGCGGATTGGCGATGCAGCGTGCGCCGGCGTTGGACGCCGAAATGCCGTTGATGCAGTCGTTGGTGAACACCATCGCGGTGGGGCTGGGCGGCGTTGACGAATCGCCGAAGTAGTAGGCGAAGGTGTTGTACAGCGTGCCGGCCGGGGCGCTTGAGCCGTCGCCGTCGTGCTGGAAGCTGGCCAGCCCCCAATTGAACGAGGCCCGGTAACTGCTGATCGTGCTCGTGATCACGCTGCGCGCGATGTTGCCGCGCGTGGTCGGATCGCTGCCCGCGATCACTTTGCCGGCCATCGTCCCGTCCATCGATTCGGAGTTGTCGTACAGCACCAGGACGTTGGGCGCCACGTTTCCGGAAAGAAAGAGCGGGTACTGCGCCAGGTTCAGATAGCCCGGCAGTCCAGCGCCGTGCGCCAGCACCGGCGCCAGCACGGCGGCGTACACCGCGGGCGCGACGAATCGTTGCTTCATCATCGGTCAGTGCTTCAGGTAAATGGACTGGGCCACAACGTGGGTGTCGGGACGCCCCCCGGTCGCGTACACGGTGGTGCGGTAGTAGGTGCCGGCGCCGGTGTTCGGCGCCAGGCCAAGTCCCATCGCATCGCCCGGGCCGGCCTGCTGGGTGCTCAGTTTTTCGATCACGTATCGCGGCGCGGCGGCCAGATCCGGCGACAGCGCGGCCGCTCCGGTATGGGCGCCGTAGGCCCGGGTTGCACCGCCGCTCCAGTTGATCAGCCGCCACAGCGGGGTCGAAGTCGGCGCCGGCCAGGTCGACGCCGGGGTGCACAGACCCAGGTTGCACGTCGAAGTGAAAGCCGCGTTGGCGCTGATGTTCTGCGCGATGTCGCTCTCGGCGTCGCGCAATCCGGCTTCGGCGGCCTGGAACGCGAGGTTCGTGTCGCGCGTGTTGCCCGCGATCTTTTCCTGCATCACGGTGCCGCCGATCGCCGCCAGACCGAGCATCGTGATGCCGACCAGCATCACCAGCGTGATGATCAGCGACAGCCCGCGCTGGGTCCGTGGCGCCCGTGGCAAAGCCGCTCCAGTGCGGCGCTTCATGGTCACGGATTCCTGTTGCGAACCGAAATGGTGGAGTTCAATACGATCCGGATGCGATGATCCGCGGGCACCGTGGTCACGCCGTTGAACGTGTACGGCTGAGGCGACGCCGCCATGTTGTTCGCGACCGTCTGCATCAGCAGCTGGACCCGGACCGCGACCACGTTGGCCCACACGCCGACCGCGTCGGCGCTCACGTAGCGGTTGGGCACGCCGTCGGCGTCGGTGTCCTCGCCGTACAGCAACGCGATGTTCTGCACGCCCTCGACGATCTCCTGCGGATTGGGCGTGCCGGCGTAGTTCGGCACGCTGTACAGCCACAGCGAATTGGTCCCGGGCTGCAGCACACTGGGGGCGACGTAGTAGGTGTGCGTGACGAGCCGGTACACGGATGCATCGGTGCCGAAGCTCACGCCCAGGTCCGCGCCGGCGTTGCCCGGGGCCGGACCGCCCGCGGCATGCGCAACCGACCCCAGGCCCGGATCGGCCGTGATCTCGAATGCCACCGCACTGGAACAGTTGGCGGCCATCACGATGTCGCCCAACGCCAGCCCGCTGGCCGCATCGACCTTGAGCGCCGCGCTCGACCCGGCCATCGCCGCGGTCAGGGCGATCGGACCGCCGCTGACGGTGCGAACCGTCATCACCTCGGTTCCCGCCAGCGGCGGCGGCGTCAGGCCGCTGATGCTGGAGTCCAGCGCCGGCGACCACGTCGCGCCGCTCGCGTGAAAGCCCAGCAGGCCGCCCGCATACACATACTGGAATCCGGCCGCGTTGAGCTTGCTCGACGGCGGGCTGCCGCCCCCGACGCAGCCGTTGAAGCCCGCCATGCGCAGATCGTGCGACAGCGTGTCCAGGGCGAAGCGTGCGTTGTCCTGCAGGCGCGCGACCGATGCGTTGGCGCGGAACACCGACTTGCTGTTGACGGCGATCAGGCCCGCCGCGCCCGACAGCAGCAGCGCAAGGGTCATCGCGATCATCAATTCGACCAGCGTCGCCCCGCCCTGAACGGACTTCGTCATGACGGCCGCACCGGCGTCGAGAACACGAACGTCTGCGGCGTCGTCTGCCCCTGTCCCGCCTTTTCCGACCAGAACACCTTGACCACCAGCACGCTTCCGACGCCGTCGCAGGCCGGTGCCGTGGGGGTTCCGTCGTCCGGCGTGCTGTCGACGCAGACGACGCCGGCTCCCTGCGGCAGCGAGCTGGCGACCTCGGCGTTCCACTCCAGGTAGTCCGACACCGCAAGCTGTGCCGGGGTGCAGTTCACGCTGATGCAGCCCGGATCGGTCAGCCCGGAGCCCGGAGTCAGGCTGGCGTAGGCGCCGGCACCGGAAGCGATCAGGTTGACCCGGATCCGGTCAGCCATCGCGTAGCTCAGTTCCGTCGCCTTGGACCTGAGCAGGCTGCTGTTGCCCTTGGCCACGGCCACCGCATGCAGCAGCGCAAGCCCGAGCAGACCGATGCTGATGATCACGATCGACACCAGTACCTCGACCAGGAAAAACCCGTGCGGCCCGCGCCGGCAGCGGGTGCCGCCGCTACGGGCAGCTGACGGATTCCTGCACATCGATGACGCCCCCGGCGAGAACGGTGATCTGGTAGCCCGTTGGTCCCGCCGCGCTGGCGGTGCAGGCCCTGAACTGCCACGGACCGCCGTTCAGGTAGCCCTGCTGATTGAAATAGACCTGCGTCACGCTGCCGTCGCCCAGCGAAACGCTGGTCGGATACGCCGCGTGGCTGCGAAGGATCGGCTCGCCCGCGTCGTACGTCGAGTTCGAATTGGTGTCGACCCAGATCGTCCAGCCCTGGCCGAACCCGTTGCCCGCGACCGGCGCCGTGGCGGTCACCGCCACCGGCAGCCCACGACGCCTGGCTTCGCTGCGGGCAAAGCTCACCGCGTTGACGAAGTCGGACTCGATGCTGAGCGCGCTGCTGCGGCCCAGGAAGGAGCTCAGCGACGGCACCGCCATCGATGCGAGAACCGACAGCACCACGATCACGATCATCAACTCGACCAGCGTGAAGCCGCGCACAGGCCGCCGCCCCGCGTGCGGGCGGCGCCTGGCTCGGGATTGCTTTCGGGCCACCGGCGCACCGGCACTGCTGCTGCTTTCCACCTGAATCCCTGCTGTGCGGCAGACCTTCTAGTGCCCATCGGTTTTCTCGCGCACGCGCTCCTCGCGTGTTCGCGTCAGCCAATGCCATTAAATCGGACATCGGCAGGCACATTGAGGAAATAAGGCGGAACAAAACCTGGGTTGCTCAGCCGCGAGTCGGCGAACACTGACCCAGGTTTGCGCATCAGCTCTTTGACCGTGCCTGCGCAATCAGGGGACGAGTCGCCCGTTTCGCGGGCGCATAAGCCGAGGCGCTTAAGCCGAGCTAAATGCGCATGCGGCGCCGGCGCGCGGCGTTCTCAGACGCGGTGCGCAGCCCCGATCTCGGCCAGGCGCGCCTGCAGGCGCTCGGCGATCTGCGTGACGGGCAGCACCTCGTCGACCCCGCCGGCTGCAATGGCCTCCTTGGGCATGCCGAACACGATGCAGCTCGCCTCGTCCTGGGCGATGTTGAAGGCGCCGGCCTGTTTCATCTCCAGCATCGCGTCGGCGCCGTCTCGACCCATTCCGGTCAACATCACGCCCAGCGCGTTTTGTCCCGCGACCGTTGCCACCGACTTGAACATCACCTCCACCGAAGGGCGATGGCGGTTCACCGGCGGCCGATCGTCCAGCGAGATCACGTAATTGGCGCCGCTGCGGGCGAGCTTCATGTGGCGATCGCCCGGCGCGATATAGGCGTGCCCCGGCAGCGCCCGCTCGCCGTCCACCGCCTCGCTGACCGCGAGCTTGCACAGTCCGTTCAAACGCGCCGCAAAGCTGCGCGTGAAGCCGGGCGGCATGTGCTGCGTGATCAACACGGCGGGCGAATCAGCGCTCAGCCGGCCGACCACCTCGCGTATCGCTTCGGTGCCGCCGGTCGAGGCTCCGATCGCGATCAGCTTCTCGGTCGACAGCCGCGAGTACTGGGTCGGCGCGATCTTCAGCGCCAATTGCTCGCCCGCTGCTGCCGGCCGCTGGTGCCGTGCCAGCCGGGCGCGCGAGGCGACGCGGATCTTGTCGCAGATGTCGACCGCCAGTTCCTGCAGTCCGGCCACGATGCCCAGCCGCGGCTTGGAGACGAAATCGATGGCGCCGAGCTCCAGCGCCCTGAGCGTCGCGTCGGCGCCGCGCGCGGTCAGCGTGGAAACCATCACGACCGGAGTCGGCCGCAATCGCATCAGGCGCTCCAGGAAGTCCAGCCCGTCCATCTTCGGCATCTCGATGTCGAGCGTGACGACGTCCGGGTTCAGCGAGCGGATCATCTCGCGCGCCACCAGCGGATCGGGAGCCGCGCCAATCGCCTCCAGGTCCGGGTCCCGGTTCACGATCTCCGTGAGCAGGCTGCGCACCAGTGCCGAATCGTCGATGATCAGAACGCGTATCTTTCGCATTTCGCCGGTCCTTCAGAACAGCTCGACGTCGCCGCCGACCTTGGCAGTGTTCAGTTTTGCGTTGTACTGCTGTTCGGCGCTGACGATGGCCGCGTCCGACTTCGTCAGCTTGCGGCACAGGGCGCGCCCGCTGACCGGAAAGAAAACGACGCGGCGCGGAAACACGTCCAGCAGGTCCTGCGATGCGACGCGGATGCCTTCGGTGCGCAGGAAATCCAGCACGAATTCGGCATTACGCTCGCCGACGTTCAGCGACGTGAAATTCTTCAACACCGCACCGCCGCCGAACAGCTTCGCTTCCAGGTTCGCCTTGCGGGCGCCGTGCTTGATCAGCTCGTTGATCAACTGCTCCATCGCGAATACGCCGTAACGTCCGGCCAACCCCACCAGATCGGAGCCGGCGCCCGGCTGGCCCGTGTCGCCCGGCAGCATGAAGTGGTTCATGCCGCCGACCCGGCCGACGCGGTCCCACATGCAGGCCGACACGCAGGAGCCCAGCACGGTCGACAGCACGATGTCGTCCTCCGACACGAAGTATTCGCCGGGCAGCAGCTTGACCGCATTGCGGTCGAACGCGCGGTCGAAGTAGACGGTGCGCGCCTCGCCGACCGTTCCTGACAGACGCGGCACCGCGTGGCGGTTGGTGTGACCTGATGTCACGTCACAGCCTTTCGTAAACGGTCTTGCCGCGCAATGCAAACCACTCGCGGCAGTCCGTGAAGTTTTCCGAATGGCCCGCGAACAGCAGTCCGCCCGGCCTGAGCACCGCGGCGATCCGCTCCAGCACCGCCCGCTGCGTGGCCCGGTTGAAGTAGATCATCACGTTGCGGCAGAACACCGCGTCGAGCGGCGTGCCCAGGCGGTTCAGCAGCGGCCACGCGGGTTCGAGCAGATTGAGCTGCCCGAATTCGACCAGGCGCGCCAGGTCCGGCCGCACCCGCACCATGCCGGCGTTGGCGCCCGTTCCGCGCAGGAAGAACCTGCGCGCCCGGTGGAGCCCGCAGCTCTGTATTGCCTGTTCCGGATAGACGCCGCAGCGGGCGCTGGCCAGAACCTGCGTATCGATGTCGGTTGCCAGCACGCGCGCGTTGCTCGCCGGCCCGAGCGCCTCGACGACCGTCATCGCGATCGAGTAGGCTTCCTCGCCGGTCGAGGCCGCCGCGCACCAGATGCGGGCCGGACGGCCAGCCAGGCCGCGCCCGAGCAGGTCCGCGAGCACGGGAAAATGATGCTGCTCGCGGAAAAACGAGGTCAGGTTGGTCGTCAGCGCATTGACGAACTCCTGGCGCTCGGCCTGCGCGAACTGCGGGTCGGATTCGAGCCGATCCAGGTAAGGCCCGAACGAGGTCATCGCGTGCGACCGCAGCCGCCGCGCCAGGCGGCTGTACACCATGTTCTGCTTGCTGGCGTTCAGGTCGATGCCGGCCAGCTCGAAGATGATCCGGCGAATCCGATTGAAATCGCGCCCGCTGAGCTCGATAGGCTCCGCGTCCCGGGCGCTGTGGGAGACCGTCGTGGCGTCCGAAAGCAGGTCGCGCGCTCCCACGATGGCAAAGGCCTGTGCCGTGAATCCGACTGCGAGCGCCGCGTGCCGGTTCAGGCCGCGGCGCGTTCCAGCAGTCCCATGTCGGGACTGCTCATCAGCCGCTCGATGTCCACCAGGATCAGCAGCCGCTCGCCCTCGCCCGACTGCACCGTGCCCAGCCCCATGATGTAGCCCGCATCCAGCATCGAGTTGAACTCCGGCGCCGGCTTG
>DATKFG010000067.1:0-52681 GCA_035511515.1 Burkholderiaceae bacterium
TGGCGCGGGTTCACCACCGCCACCGCAAGCCCCGCCGCCTGCAGGGCGGCTGCGGCCGCCTTTTCATAGCCGCCGGTGGCCTCCAAGACGATCAGATCGACATCTTGTTGGCGCAGCAGCGCCGTGAGCGACTCCATACCCCCAGCGTCGTTGGCGAAACGCTCGCTCCGATCGGCCCAGGCCACATCCAGCCAGTCCTTGGACACATCGATCCCAGCGTTGGCGCGCGGCGCCGCTACCGCTTCCCTGCCTTGCGGATGCACGTTCATGACGTTGGCAACTGTTCGGGTTACACGGTTGGAAGAAGGAGTCCGCTGCGCGTTGACCGTTTGCTCTCCCACGAGCTCGAGACTCCGGGGATGGACAGGTTTGGCGCGCATCACGGACAAACTGTCTCCGGCAAGATCGCCGGAGGGCGCCGCCGGCCGCCTGCGGCCGCCGGCGGCGCCAGAACAAAGTTTACGATTCATGGCTTCCCCTTGCATTGAAACATACAAGGGGAGGGGGTGAGGGCATGCGAATGCCTACGTACTTGCAACAAGGAGGGGCCGTTACAATCGGCGCGGTTCACGACGGCGGAGGCCGGATGCTGCTGCTCGAAGTGGTCCAGATGCTGCTGAACACGGCCGCGGCGCTGCTGGGAGGCGCCCTGCTGCTGCGGGTGTACCTGTCCTGGCTGCGCATCGCCGGCCGCAATCCGCTGTATCAGCTTTCCTGGGCGTTGACCGAATGGCTGGTCAAGCCGTTTCGGGCGCTGGTGCCGGGCCGGGCGCGCCTGGATTGGGCGTGCGTGGCGGCGGCGCTGGCGGTGGCGCTGGCGTTTGTGCTGCTGATGCGGCTGATCGGCATCGGCGCCGTGCCCGACTGGGCGTTGCTGGTGCCCCAGGCGCTCGGACTGATCGTCCACTGGGCGCTGTACATGCTGACCGTGCTGGTCTTCATCTACGTGCTGCTCAGCCTGGTCAACCCGCACGCGCCGCTGGCGCCGACGTTCGATCTGCTGACGCGCCCGCTGCTGGCTCCGTTCCGGCGCGCGCTGCCGCCGATCGGGGGCTTCGACCTGTCGCCGATCGCGTTTCTGGTCGTGGTCCAGATCCTGCTGCTGGTGCTCGATTGGGCGCACCTGTAGCGGGCTGCCGGCGGCGGAACGCGCCCGATCACCAGGGGCGGTATCCGAAAGCCTCCAGGAAGCGCTCCTCGATCTGAGCCCGCGACGGCGTGTGCCGTTGCGCGCCGGAATGCTCGATCTTGAGCGCGCCCATCACGGAAGCCAGCCGCCCCGTGGTCGGCCAGTCCATCTCGTGCGAGATGCCGTACAGCAGCCCGGCGCGATAGGCATCGCCGCAACCGGTCGGGTCGCGCACGATCCGGGCCGGCGCGGCCGGGATCTCCACGATCGTGCCGTCGGCCCAGATCCGCGATCCGAGCGCGCCGAGCGTCACGACCACCGCTTTGAGGCGCCGCGCCAGCGCCTGCGGATCCGATCCGGTCTTGGCGGCCATCAGCTTGGCTTCGTAGTCGTTCAGCGCCAGGTAGTGCGCGCGCTCGATGAACGAGTCCAGTTCGGCCGCCTCGAACATCGGCATGCCCTGGCCCGGATCGAAAACGAACGGGATGCCCGCTTCGCTCATCTGGCGGGCATGCAGCAGCATGCCCTCGCGCCCGTCCGGCCCGAGGATGCCCAGTTCCAGGCCGCGGGGTTCGATCGCGTTCAGGTGCGAATGCGACATGGCGCCCGGATGAAACGCCGTGATCTGGTTGTCGTCCAGGTCGGTCGTGATGAACGCCTGCGCCGTCAACGTGCCCGGAATCTGGCGCACGAACCGGCGGTCGATCCCGAGCCGGTCCAGGTGATCCAGGTAAGGCTGGCAGTCGTCCCCGACCGTGGCCATCGGCAGCGGCGAACCGCCCAGCAGCGCCAGGCTGTAGGCGATGTTGCCGGCGCATCCCCCGAATTCCCGGCGCAGCGTGGGAACCAGGAACGAGACGTTCAGGATGTGCACCTGGTCGGGCAGGATGTGGTCCTTGAAGCGACCCGAAAACACCATGATCGAGTCGAAGGCGAACGATCCGCAGATCAGCGTGGCCATCGGTTCGCGTTCATAAATAGAAAGGATAAAGAACGAAGCCCGAGGCACTCAACCCGCGCGCCTCGAACACCAGCCGCACCGACAGGTCGGAGCCGGGCGAAAGGCCCTCGTCCAGGCGGGACGAGGGCTCGCCGCTGGAGGCCAGGTAGTCCACCGGCCGGAACACCTTGCGGGCGATGGTCCGGTTCTGGGTATCGGTCAGCGTGACCTCGATCGCCGGCAGGGCCATCACGAACGGGGCGCGGCTGCGGATGGCCGCATTGAGCTCGATCACGTCGGTGCCCGGGATCGCCGCCAGCTCCGAGCCCACGATGGTCAGCAGTTCGGCGTGTTCGGGCCAGCCGACCGAGCAGCCGTACAGGTGGCACACGCGAGCCAGCAGCGGACGAAGCGACGGCCAGGCTTCCAGCGCATCGGTACGCAAGGCCAGCCCGAGCTGCACGATCGCCAGCAGCGCCAGCGGCACGCAGGCAGCGCCCAACGCACCGCGCAGGCGCCGGGTGCGGCGCTGCTCCTCGGAGTCCAGAAAGGAGGGCGCCTCGAGCTCCTCGACTTCCGGCGCGGGCGAGGCTTCGGCGGTGCCTTCCTCATCGAGCTGCACCGAATAGCTCGCGGGATCGGCCGCCGCGCCCCGATGCGGCTTGATGCGCGCCGCTACCGCGGCGCCCTCGTCACGGGCCTCTGGACCCTGCGCCTCGGGCGCGCCGAACAGCGTCGGCACCGCCAACTCGTCGCGGATCGGCTCCAGTGCGCGCCGGATCCGATCGGGCGGCACCTTGGCGGCCGGCGGGTGCGGGCGCGCGGCCGGCTGCGGCGATGGGCGCGGCGGCAACGCCGAGGCGGGCGGCGGCGCCGAGGCGGGCACCGCCACCGACGGACCCGGCAGCGCGGCGCCACCGATCGGGGCTTCCTCTCCGTGCGGCAGCGCGCGATTGTCCACGTAGCTCAAGCTGCCGATCGCGTCGAACACTTGCCGGCACTCGCCGCAACGGACCAGTCCGCCCCGCAGCTTCAATTGGTCCGCGATCACGCGAAACAGCGCGCGACAGTGCGGACAGCGCGCTGCCAGCGCCATGGTCAGTGGCTCGTGCGGCGGCCGGCCAGGCAGACCCAGTCGCCGTCGGCGCCCCACACCGACAAGCGCAGGCGCGCATCGGCCGCACGGTAGGCGCCGGCCAGCGCCTCGTACTGGCGCGCCAGCACGCCCGCCAGCACGATGGTCCCCGCCTCGGCCAAGTGCCTGACCAGGACCGGGGCCAGCAGCATCAGCGGATTGGCCAGGATGTTGGCGATCACGACGTCGAATCCCGCGTTGGGGCCTTCGGAAGACAGCAGGCCGGGGTCAGTGTAATCGGCCCGCACATCGTTGCGGCGTGAGTTCTCGCGCGCCGCCTGCAGCGCCAGCGGATCGATGTCGACGCCGGCGACCCGGCGCGCGCCCAGCTTGGCGGCGGCGATCGCCAGGATGCCGGAGCCGCAGCCGTAGTCCAGCACGCGAGCGTGCGGCGGCAGGTTGGCCTGCAGCCATTGCAGGCACAAGCGGGTGCTCGGGTGGGTGCCGGTGCCGAACGCCATCCCGGGATCCAGCCGCAGGTTCACGGCCGACGGGTCGGGCGGATCGGCCCACGTGGGCACGACCCACAGGCGCCCGATCCGAAGCGGCGCGAACTGCTCCCGACTCGACCGAACCCAGTCCTGCGCCGCAATGCGCCGCACCGCTACCACGGCCGCCGGTTCGCGTTGGAGCCGGCGCGCCGCCACCGACAGCACCTGGTCGGCCGCTTGATGCGGCCCGAGCAGCACCCGCAATCGGTTGCGCGGCCACACGGTGGGGGTCGAGTCCACGGCTTCGGCGTACACCGGCTGCTCCGATCCGGATTCGGCGTCGGCGTCCTCCAGGCTGACCGACAGCGCGCCGGCCTGCAGCAGCGCATCCGACCAGGCCTCGGCGCATGGCGCCTCGGCGAGCAGCTCCAATTCGATCAGATACGCCGCGGACTCGTGCGCGTCAGGATCTGGGGGCGTGGATGGCGGCCAGTCGCTTTTCAAGGTAGTGGATGCTGGTGCCGCCCTGGATGAACTTTTCGTCCAGCATCAGCTCGCGGTGCAGCGCGATGTTGGACTGGATGCCTTCGACGACCATCTCGGACAGCGCGATCCGCATCCGTGCGATCGCCTGGCTGCGGCTGTCGCCATAGCAGATCACCTTGCCGATCAGCGAATCATAGTGCGGCGGAACGAAGTAGCCGGCGTAGGCGTGCGAGTCGACCCGCACTCCGGGTCCGCCGGGGGGGTGCCAGGCCGTGATGCGGCCCGGGCTGGGCGTGAACTTGAAGGGATCTTCCGCGTTGATCCGGCACTCGATCGCGTGTCCGCGCGAGGTGATGTCGCGTTGCCGCAGCGTCAGCTTCTGCCCGGAGGCGATCCGGATCTGCTGCTGAACGATGTCCACGCCGGTCACCATCTCGGTGACCGGGTGCTCGACCTGTACGCGCGTGTTCATCTCGATGAAGTAGAACTCGCCCCCCTCGAACAGGAACTCGAAGGTGCCGGCCCCCCGGTAATCGATCTTGCGGCAGGCCTCGGCGCAGCGCTCGCCGATGCGCTCGATCAGCTTGCGCGCGATTCCGGGCGCGGGCGCCTCCTCCAGGACCTTCTGATGGCGCCGCTGCATCGAGCAGTCGCGGTCGCCCAGCCAGACCGCGTTGCGGCTCTGATCCGACAGCACCTGGATCTCGATGTGGCGCGGGTTCTCGAGAAACTTCTCCAGGTACACGGCCGGGTTGCCGAAGGCGACGTGCGCCTCCTGGCGCGTCATGGCAACCGCGCTCAGCAGCGCCGCCTCGGTGTGCACCGGCCGCATGCCGCGGCCGCCGCCGCCGCCGGCGGCCTTCACGATGACCGGGTAGCCGAGCGCGCGGGCGATCTTGACGATCTCGCGCGCCTCGTCGGGCAACTGCCCCTCGGATCCCGGCACGGTCGGCACGCCCGCCTCGACCATCGCCCGCTTGGCCGAGATCTTGTCGCCCATCAGCCGGATCGATTCGGGCCGGGGCCCGATGAACACGAATCCGCTGCGTTCGCATCGCTCGGCAAAATCGGCGTTCTCCGAAAGGAATCCATAACCGGGGTGGATCGCCTCGGCGTCGGTGACCTCGGCTGCGCTGATGATGGCCGGCACATTCAGGTAGCTGTCCTTCGACGGCGCCGGTCCGATGCAGACCGATTCGTCGGCCAGCTTCACGTATTTGGCGTCGGTGTCGGCTTCCGAATGCACGACCACGGTGCGTATGCCGAGCTCACGGCAGGCCCGCTGGATGCGCAGCGCAATCTCGCCGCGGTTGGCGATCAGGATCTTTCCGAACATCGGCCAGGCTAGGCGATCACGAACAGGACCTGGCCGTATTCGACGGCCTGGCCGTTTTCGACCAGGATCTCCTTGATCGTACCGGCCACCTCCGCTTCGATCTCGTTCAGAAGCTTCATGGCCTCGATGATGCACAGCGTGTCGCCCGGCTTCACGGCATGGCCGACCTCGACGAACACCTTGGCGCCCGGCCCCGGCGAGCGATAGAAGGTCCCGACCATGGGCGACTTCACCTCGTACCCTTTGGGCTCCTCGAGCATGGGCGCGCCGGCGGCCGCCGGCGCGCCGGACGGCGGCATGGCCAGGGCCGCCGCAAGGCCCGCGCCGGTCGGGGCCGGGCTGTGCGCGCCGGCCTGCTTGACGATGCGCACCTTGTCCTCGCCCTCGGTCACTTCCAGCTCGGCGATGCCGGACTCCGCCACCAGGTCGATCAGCGTCTTGAGCTTGCGAAGGTCCATCGTCCGGTGGCTCCGCGGTCGGGACCCAGCCCGCTCAGGCTCCGGCGCCCGCAGGCGGCGCGCTGTAGGTGGCGGCAAATTCCAGCGCCAGCCGGTAGCCCGCGGTGCCCAGACCGACGATGGCGCCCACCGCCAGGTCCGACAGCAGCGAGCGGTGGCGGAAGCGCTCGCGCCGGTACACGTTGGAGATGTGCACCTCGACGAACGCAATGGCCACCGCAGCCAGCGCGTCCCGCAACGCCACGCTGGTGTGGGTCAAGGCTCCGGCGTTGATGATGATGAAGTCGGTTCCGTCGGTGCGCGCGGCGTGTACCCGATCGATCAGAGCGCCCTCGTGGTTGCTCTGAAACGCCTGCAGGGTCAGCCCGAGCCGGGCTGCGCTTTGCGCCAGCTCGCGCTCGATGTCGGCCAGCGTGCTGCGGCCGTAAACGGCCGGCTCCCGGCTGCCGAGCAGATTCAGATTCGGTCCGTTGATGACGAGGATCGAGCGTGCCACCTGGGGGATCGCCGCGCCGCAGCGGCCCGGATCCGTGCGAACGCGCACGAAGATAGGCAGCAAAAGGCGTCAGTTATTAGTATGAAGCGGCGAATTGTCTACAATTCACCCAGACTTGTCCAGCGGGGGCGCCGGGCGGGCGCCGCTACAGATGGCCGTATTCGGCTACCCAGCGACGCAGCTTCAGGCCCTCGATCCGGCCTGTGTGTCCCTCTATGAGACGGCCGTCCGGGGAGATCAGGGCAGTATAGGGCAGCACCGCCTCGGTGTTGCCCAGCCGCTGCGCCAGCTCCATGCCCTCCAATCCGGCCACCAGCAGCGGAAAGCGCAGCCGATGCTGGCTGCGGAATTCGCGCACTTTGTCCGCATCGTCCACGCCGATGCCGATGACCGCGAGGTTGCGGCCCTGGGACTGATCGACCAGCCGCTGCAGTTCGGGCATCTCCTCCACGCAGGGCGTGCACCAGGTGGCCCAGAAGTTCACGATCAGCAGCTTGCCCTGCCAGGTCTTCAATGGCCGCTGCACGCCATCGGCGTCCGGCAGGTCCAGCGTGAAAAGGGCCAGCGCGGCCGCGTCGGCGCCGTGGCGCGCCGGCTGGCGCCAGCTCCAGATGGCCCCGCCCGCCAGCGCGAACGCGGTGGCCAGACCGATCGCCATCGGAACGGCACGCCGCCGCGCCATCGAAGCGGGCTCGCTCATCGCGATCGACCGGCCTGCCTCAGTCGTCGCGGCCGGTGCTGCCGGTCGGAGCGCTCGTCTCGGCCAGCAGCCGCTCGAGCATGGCGACGGTGGCCCGCCCGGCCCGCTCCACCGGGTGCAACTGCGGGTCTTTGGGGCGCCCCGATGGCGCCACCCGCAGCGCGATCGGATCCATCACGTTGAGCGTGACGCTGACGTTGCCGTCGATCGGGGCGCCGCGGGGCGGCGGCACCAGGAATTCAAGGACCTCCTGCGTGGTTTCAGCGTTAGGCCCGGCCTCGCGCACGTCGAACGACTGCGACGCGTTCAGCAGGAAGATCTCCACGTCCTTGGCACTGTCGGCGTACAGATTCAGGTGGATACCGGAATGGCCGGTCGCGGTGCCGTTCAGCACCGCGCCGACCAGGTGCGGGTCGAAGGCCAGCAGGCGCCGCATCCATTGCAGCGCCAGGCGCCGCAGCGCGGCCAGCTGTGCCGGCTGCGAGTCGGCCGCGAACAGCCGCAGGTAGCGCCTCAGTTCCGATTCGACCAGCACGTTGTCGGGCATCGCGCCGCCCATCCCGGCCGCATCGCCCACCAGCTCGCGCACCGCCCTGCGCTTGGCCGTGGCGTAGTCGCATCCTTCTTCGGCGATCCAGCGCGCCGCCGCCGCGGCGATGGCCGTTCTGAGGTCTTCACCTCGGGCGGGGCTTCGAAGCGGATTCTGGGTCATGCCGTTTGGCCTTCAAATGTCCCCGACAATGCTACATTCTCGCGGCGCAGCAGACTGGACCAATGCTCTGCGCTGCGGCCGCCGGCCCAGCAGTCGGCTGCGGGCCGAATGTTCGGTCCCTGATCCGCGCCATCGGTGAAGCCGGTTCGCCGCCGGCGGCGTTGGCGCGTTATTTCCGAACTTTTCGACGGCACCCGCCGACCGCAATGGCTCCTTATGCATCTGCACATTCTTGGCATCGGTGGCACGTTCATGGGCGGACTGGCCCAGCTCGCGAAGGCGACCGGGCACCGCGTGACCGGCTGCGACACCGCAGTGTATCCGCCGATGAGCGAACAATTGCGCCTGGCCGGGATCGACCCGATCGAGGGCTTTTCGGCCGACCAGGTGCGGCTGCGCCCGGACTGCTTCGTGGTGGGCAACGTGGTCACGCGGGGCAATGCGCTGATGGAAGCCATCCTGGACAGCGGCGCACCGTTCGTCTCCGGGCCGCAGTGGCTGCATGAAAACGTGCTCGTTGGGCGCGACGTGCTGGCGGTGGCCGGAACGCACGGCAAGACGACGACCGCCTCGATGCTGGCCTGGATCCTGCAGCGCGCCGGGGCCGCTCCAGGCTTCCTGATCGGCGGGGTGCCGCTGGACTTCGGCACCTCGGCCCGCATCGGCGAGGGTCCCCCATTCGTGATCGAGGCCGACGAGTACGACACGGCGTTTTTCGACAAGCGCAGCAAGTTCGTCCATTACTTCCCGCGCATTGCGGTGCTCAACAACCTGGAGTTCGATCACGCCGACATCTTCGCCGACCTGGCGGCCATCGAAACGCAGTTCCATCACCTGATCCGGTGTGTCCGGGCCAGCGGCCGCCTGATCGTCAACGGCGCCGACCCGGCGCTGGCGCGCGTGTTGCAGCGAGGCTGCTGGACCCCGGTGGATTGGTTCAACGTGGCCGACGGCTGGCATGCGGGCGCGATCGAGGAGGCCGGCCAGCACGAGTTCGACGCGCGCATCGGAGCGACGGTGCACGGCCGGGTGCGACTGGGGCTGGCCGGCGCCCACAACCGCTGCAACGCGTTGGCTGCGCTGGCCGCGGCCTCGGCGGCGGCCGTGGCGCCGGCGGTCGCGATCGAGGCGCTGCAGGCGTTTTCCGGCGTGCGACGGCGGCTGGAAGTCGCCGGCACGGCCTTCGGCGTGACCGTGTACGACGATTTTGCGCACCACCCGAGCGCGATTGCGGCCACGCTGCAGGGGCTGCGGCGCCGTCTGGCCGCCGCGCCGTCCGGCCAGTCACGCCTGCTGGCGGTGTTCGAGCCACGTTCGAACACGATGCGGCTGGGCGCGATGCGCCAGGCGCTGATCGACAGCCTGCGGCTGGCCGACCGCGTGTTCTGCTACGCGCCGCGCCAGGGGCGCCATGCCGTGGCCTGGGACGCCGCCGAGACGCTGGCCGCGGTGGACGGCGCCAGCGTGGCCGAAGACCTCGAATCGCTGGCGGCGCAGGTGGCGCAGGCGGCCTGCCCCGGCGATCACGTGGTCGTGATGAGCAACGGCGGCTTTGGCGGCATGCCGTTGCGGATCCTTGGCGAATTGACCCGGCGCGAGCGGCCGCCCGCCGCCCGTGGCCACGGATGATCCTGTACCTGCACGGCTTTCGCTCATCGCCCCTGTCCAGGAAGGCGGAGCAGATCCGCGCCGCCCTGGTCGCGCGCGGCCGGGCCGGCGACTTCGTCTGTCCGCAGCTTCCGGCCTCCCCGCGCGCGGCGGCCAACGTGGCCCTGGCGGCGGCGGCCCTCGAGGATCCGGCCAGACTGGCGCTGATCGGAAGCTCGCTCGGGGGCTACTACGCCACCTGGGTGGCCGAGCAGCTCGGCTGCCGGGCGGTGCTGCTGAATCCGGCCGTGACCCCGGCCCGTGATCTGGCGCCGCATCTGGGCCGTCATCCCGTGTTTTTCTCGGATCAGACGATCGAGCTGACGGCCGATCATCTGGCCGAGCTGCAAGCGGTCGACACGGTCCGGATCACGCGCCCGCAGCGCTACCTGCTGGTGGCCGCCACCGGCGACGAAGTGATCGACTGCGCGGCGATGCGGGCCAAGTACGCCGGGTGCCGCCAGCGGGTGATCGAGGGCTCGGACCACGCGCTGACCGATTTCGAGCGCTACCTGGACGAGGTTCTGGATTTTTGCGACCGATCGGATTGACAAGGCGAAGCGATGAAACTGAAAGGCAAGGTGGCCGTCATCACCGGTGCGGCGCAGGGCATCGGTTATGCGACGGCCCGCAAGTTCCTCGACGAGGGCGCCACGGTCGCGCTGGTGGACCTGTCGCCCGATGCGCTGCACGCGGCGCGCGCGGGCCTGAAAGTCAACGGCGAGGTCATCGAGTCCTTTGCGGTGGACGTGACGCGGCGCGACCAGCTCGACGAGATGGTGGCGCGGCTGCGCAGCCGCTTCGGGCGAATCGACATCCTGGTGAACAATGCCGGCATCACGCAGGACGCGCGCATCCAGAACATGACCGATGAGCAGTTCGACCGGGTCATCGACGTGAACCTGAAAGGAACCTACAACAGTTGCAAGGCGGTGCTGGCGCCGATGCTCGAGCAGGGCTCCGGCGTGATCCTGAACGCCTCCAGCGTGGTGGGCATCTACGGCAACTTCGGACAGACCAATTACGCGGCCAGCAAGTTCGGCGTGATCGGGTTCGTGAAGACCTGGGCCCGCGAGCTCGGGCCGAAAGGGATCCGGTGCAACGCGGTCTGCCCGGGTTTCATCGCCACCCACATCCTGGAATCGATTCCGCAGCGCGTGCTGGCCCAGTTGACCGAACGGGTTCCGCTCAAGCGCCTGGGCCGCCCCGAGGAGGTGGCCAACGTCTATGCCTTCCTGGCCTCGGACGAGGCAAGTTACATCAACGGCGCCGTGATCGAGGTGGCCGGAGGCTTGACCGTCTGAGTCGCGGCACCGATGCAACTGTTATTCGAGGACGAAGGCGATCTGAAGGTGGGCTCCGTGCTGTCGTCGACGCAGGCCTCGTTTCAGGTCGAGCTGCCCGGCGGGCGGCGGGTCAAGATCAAGTCCGGCCACGTGCTGCTGCGCTTCGAACGCCCGGCCGGCGCGCAACTGCTCGAGCAGGCCCGCCTCGAGGCGGGGGCGGTCGACCTGGATTTCCTGTGGCAGTGCGCGCCCCAGCAGGAGTTCGGCTTCGAGGAGCTGGCCCGCGAATACTTCGGACACGAGCCGGGGGCGGTCGAGGCGGCGGCCATCCTGCTGCGGCTGCATTCGGCGCCGGTGTACTTTCATCGCAAGGGCAAGGGCCGTTTCCGGCCGGCCGCGCCCGACGTGCTGCGCGCGGCGCTGGCGACCGTGGCCAGGCGGCGCGAGCAGGACGAGCAACGCGCCGGGTTCGTCGCCGAGCTGCTGGCAGGCGCACTGCCCGATCCCATCCGCGCGCAGGGGGCAGGCCTGCTGCTTCGTGCCGACAAGAATTCGCCGCAGTACAAGGCCGTCGAGCAGGCCGCCCGCGAGCTGAAAACGACCGCGTTGCGGTTGCTGCTGTCGCGTGGCTCGATCACCTCGGCCTACGCGTGGCATCTGGAAAGTTTCCTGACCCGCTGGTTCCCGCAAGGCACCGGCTTCGCCCCGGCCCCGGGCCGGCCGCCCCCGCACGATGCCTCGCTGGCGCCGGCCGCGGTTGCCGCCTTCTCGATCGACGACAGCTCGACCACCGAGATCGACGACGCCTTCTCCGTGTCGCCCGCGACGGGCGGACGCATCCGGGTCGGAATCCACATCGCGGCGCCGGCCGTGGCGATCTTGCGCGACGATCCGCTCGATGCGCTGGCGAGGTCCCGGATGTCGACCGTCTACGCGCCGGGCCTGAAGATCACGATGCTGCCCGGGGCCTGGATCGAGGCGTTCTCGCTGGATCAGGGGCGCACCGTTCCGGCCCTGTCGCTCTACCTGGACCTCGACCCGGACCGGATGAGCATCGAATCCACCGTCACCGTGCTGGAGCGGATCACGATCGCGGCCAATCTTCGCCATGACGAGCTGTCGGCCGCCGCCACCGAGCAGGCGCTGGCGCACGGCGCGCCCGGGCTGCCGTTTGGCGCGCAGCTGGCCACGCTCTGGCGCCTGGCCGGCGCGCTGCAGCAGCGGAGGGAAGCTGCGCGCGGCCGGCCCGCCAGCGGCGGGCGCGTCGACTACAGCTTCGAGCTGCAGGGCGAGGGCGAGCAGGCGCGGGTGGCGATCCGGCCGCGGCTGCGGGATGCGCCCCTGGACCGCATCGTGTCCGAATTGATGATTTGCGCCAACTCGCATTGGGGCGGCTGGCTGGCCGAGCGGGGCCTGGCCGGCGTGTACCGATCGCAGAGCGCGGGGCGCGCGCGCATGTCGACCGCGGCGGCGCCGCACGACGGCCTCGGGGTCGCGCACTATGCGTGGAGCTCATCGCCGCTGCGCCGCTACGTCGACCTGGTCAATCAGCGCCAGCTGCTGACCGCGGTGCGAGGCGAGAACGCCGCCTATGGGCGCAACGACGCCGAGCTGTTCGCCGTCGTTTCGGCCTTCGACACCGCTTATGGCGCCTACGACGAGTTCCAGCAGGCCATGGAGCGCTACTGGTGCCTGCGCTGGCTCGAGCAGAACGCGGTGCGCCGGTGCCGCGCCACCGTGCTGCGAGGCGACCTGCTCAGGTTGGACGGGCTGCCATTGGTGGTGCGCGTGCCGGGGGTGCCGGCACTGCCGCGCGGCCGGTGCGTGGAACTGGAGCTTCTCGGGCACGATCTGCTGGATCTGTCGCTGGATGCACGCCTGCATCGGGTCCTGGACGATTTGAACGACCAGGGTCTGGACGAGGACGAAGCCGCGCTCGATCCGGCGCGATTCGCCCAGCCTGCGGCAGCGTCGCAGTCACCGTCGCCGGATCGTCCGAACGGCGCCGATCCGGCGGGGGCATGAAAAACGGTGCAGACTTTCGGATCGATCGAAGAAGGAAGGCCATGCAGTTGATCGACTCCTGGTTCGGCGACCGCGTGTTGATGGCCGCGTTGATGGCCTCGGCCGGAATGCACGCGCTGATTCTGGCCGTGCGCTTCGTCGACCCTGAGCTGTTGCGGATCCATCAGTCGGACCCCGCGCTGGATATCGTGCTGGTCAACGCCAAAAGCGCCCTCAGCCCGTCCAAACCGCAGGCGCTGGCGCAGGCCAATCTGGAAGGCGGCGGCAGCCAGGAGGAGGGGCGGCGCTCGTCGCCGTTGCCCGACCTGGCGGCCGATCGCAACGGCCAGACGATGGAGGTCGAACGCCAGAAGGTCGAGCGCCTCGAGCAGGAGCAGCGCCAGCTGCTGGCGATGGTGCGCAAGCTGAACCCGACCACCTATGTGGTCGAACCCGGCAAGCAAAGCACGGCCGGCTCCGAGCATCCCGAACAGGCTCGCCAGCAGCTGGCGCGGATGCAGGCGGAGATCTCCAAGGAGATCTCCGACTACCAGCAGCGCCCGCGCCGCCACCATTTCATGCCGAGCACGTCGGAATATCGCTTCGCGCGCTATTTCGAGGACTGGCGGGCGCGCGTCGAGCGGGTCGGCAACGAGAACTACCCCGACGAGGCGCGCGGGCGCATTTACGGCACGCTGCAGATGACGGTGGTGATCGACCGCAATGGCACCCTGATGGACGCGGTGATCGAACGGTCATCCGGTTCGCCGGTCCTGGACCGCGCGGCGCGCCGAATTGTTAAGCTTGCTGCTCCGTATCCGCCGTTTCCGCCCGAAATCGCGCGCGACACGGATCTGCTCGAGATCACGCGTACCTGGATGTTCACCAACGATCAGTTCGGCATGCGCGCGGTCGGCGACGCGACCGCCAGGAGTCAATAGCCGATGGGTACGGTCGACCGCTACGCCGTCGTCGGCAATCCGATCGCGCACAGCCGGTCGCCGGAGATTCATCGCCTGTTCGCCCAGGCCACCCGCCAGCCGATCAGCTACGAACGGCTGGAGGGACCGCTGGACGGATTCGAGGAATTCGCGCTGGGTCTGCGCGATTCCGGCTACCTGGGGCTGAACGTGACGATTCCGTTCAAGCTCGATGCCTCCAAGCTGGCCGATACGCTCAGCGCCCGGGCGCGGCTTGCGGGGGCGGTGAACACGCTGAAGTTCGACGAGGATACGATTTACGGCGACAACACCGACGGCATCGGTTTCGTGCGCGACATTACCCACCGCCTGTCCTTCAAGGTGCCCAATGCCGCCATCCTGGTGCTGGGTGCGGGCGGAGGCGTGCGCGGGCTGATCGCCTCGCTGCTGGAGGAAAAGCCCAAGTGGATCGCGGTGGCCAACCGCACGCACGGGCGGGCCCAGGAGCTGGCCGACGAATTCGGGGTCGAGGCGATCCGCCTGGACGAGATCCCGGCCGAGCATTTCGACCTGATCGTCAACGGGACCTCCAGCAGCCTGAACCAGGACGCCCCGGCGATCGATCCGGACACGTTCGACGACTGCACGCTCGCCTACGACCTGGTCTACGCGCCGGAGCCGACCGCCTTCATGCGGCTGGCCCAGCGAGGCGGTGCCCGCGCGGTGGCCGACGGACTGGGCATGCTGATCGAGCAGGCCGCCGAGTCGTTCCTGTTCTGGCGTGGCGTGCGGCCGGACACCGCACCGGTGTACCGCGAGCTGCGCCGCAGCCTGGACCAGTCGCGCGCCAGCACCACCAAGTGAACCGGGCCGGGGCGCTGCGCTGGCTCGGGCGGGCGCTGCTGCTGCTGCTGATCGTGCTGGCGTCGATCCAGGCGTGGTACCTCGCCTGCATCGTCTACTGGAGGTGGCACAACCCGGCGCACACGGCGTTCATGCGCCACGCGCAGGAAAGGCTCGCCACCCGCCATTCGGTGGCGCGCCTCGATCAGCAGTGGGTCGCCTACGGCAGGATCTCGGGCAACCTGAAACGCGCGGTGGTTGCGGCCGAAGATGCGCGCTTCCTGGAGCACGACGGCGTCGACTGGGAGGCGATGGAAAAGGCCTATCAGGACAACCGCCGGCGCGGCCGCGCCGCGCATGGAGGATCGACCATCTCGCAGCAGGTGGCGAAGAATCTGTTCCTGTCGGCGCAGCGCACCTATCTGCGCAAGGCGCAGGAGTTGCTGATCACCTGGATGGTGGAGGCGTCCTGGAACAAACGGCGCATCCTGGAGGTCTATCTGAACGTGGCCGAGTGGGGCGACGGTGTATTCGGCGCGCAGGCCGCGGCCATGCACTACTTTGGCGTGGACGCGGCCTCGTTGTCGCCGGAGCAGGCCGCCCGCATGGCGGCCATGCTGCCGGCCCCGAGACTGTTCGACCACCACCGCGATGCCCCTTTCCTGCTACAGCGCACCGACTCGATCCTGCACAACCTGTCGGCGGCGCAGATTCCGTGAAACCCAGGCGATCGGCTCGGATCGAACACTGCGGGCGGCTCGATGGACCGCTGCGCCGGTCGGAGAATATCCCCTGGCGGCCGCGCATATACTGCGCCGCTGCGTTGCGCCGCTGTGGCGCCAACCCGCCTGAGCGGCGTGCCCGCGAACCGCGTCGATGAACATGTCTTCGGCTTTGACCCTGCCGCAACCGGCCCGCTACACGCGCGTCGCGATCGTTCTGCACTGGCTTCTGGCCGCCGGCATCGTGGCGGGCTTCCTGATCGGCCTGCAGATGTCCGATGCGCCGGTTTCGCCGACCCGGGTGCGCTGGATCAACTATCACAAGTGGATCGGAATCACGATCCTGGCCCTTTCGGTGTTCCGGCTGCTGTGGCGCGTCCGGCACCGCCCGCCCAGGCTGCCGGAATCGATGCAGCCGTGGCAGCGCGCGGCTTCGCACTGGACACACCGCGGGTTGTATCTGTTCTTCTTCATCGTCCCGCTGGCCGGCTGGGCCTACAGCTCGGCGCTGGGCTTTCATGTGGTCTACCTCGGGCTGATTCGTCTGCCGGACCTGGCGCCCAAGGACAAGGCGCTGGCCGACGTGCTGATCCAGGTGCACGCCGCGCTCGCGTGGACGCTGGCGACGCTGGTCGGCCTGCATGTGGCGGCCGCGCTGAAGCACCATTTGATCGACAAGGACGGGCTGCTGCTGCGGATGTGGTGGCGCGGCGCCGATCGCAAGGTTTTACTGAATCGCTGACAGGAGTTCACCCATGCATCGTCTTGCTCAAGCTGTGCTCGTTCTGCTGGCCGCTGCCGGCGCAGTGGCCCGGGCCGAGCCGGTCACCTACAAGTTCGACCCGACCCACACCTGGACCACGTGGGAGATCAGGCACTTCGGCACGTCGACCTATCGCGGGCGGTTCGACAAGAAGGAGGGTTCGGTTACGATCGATCGGGCCGCCAGGACCGGCAAGGTGGAGCTGACGATCGATCTGACCTCGGTGGACACGGGCGTCGATCATCTGAACCACCATCTGCTGGAGGCCGACTTCTTCGATGCGGACAAGTATCCGACGGCCACTTTCGTCGGCGACGATTTCCGGTTTGACGGCAACGATGTGTCCCAGGTCAAGGGGCAGCTGACCCTGAAGGGCAAGACACGGCCGGTCACGTTGAAGGCTTCCTCCTTCAACTGCTACGAGAACCCGATGTTGAAGCGCGAAGTATGCGGCGGGGACTTTTCCGCCACGATCAGCCGGTCGGACTGGGGCGTGAGCTACGGGGCGCCGTTTCCGGTCGCAGATGAGGTCCGACTGCTGATCGAAGTCGAAGCCGTCCGCCAGTAGGGGCCCTCACCCTCACCCCCTCCCCTCTCCCGCTGCGCGGGCGAGGGGCGATCGGGCGCTGCAAGTTCGACAACCTTCGCACGGGCACGCGGTATCGCCCCTCGCCCGCGCAGCGGGAGAGGGGAGGGGGTGAGGGCGTGGCGCTGCGGCTATCGCACCCGGCGCACCATGAACTCCTCCTCGATGTTGTCCTTGTAGTAGCTGGCCGGCGCGGCGCTCGTCAGGAAGCGCCGCGCGATTTCGGCCCCGACCGCACTGTGCTGCAACACCGAGCCGTTGTCGAACTCGATCTCGAGCACCCGCGTGGAGGCATCGTAGCCGGCCGAGCGGATGCCGCCGCGCCGGATCGGCTTGCGATCGATCGTCACGGCAGCCCGAGCTCCTGCCAGATCGCGTCGATGCGCGCGACCACCGCCGGGTCCATCTCGATCGGACGGCCCCAGTTGCGATCGGTTTCGCCCGCGATCTTGCTGGTCGCATCGATTCCCATCTTGCTGCCCAGGCCGGCCCTGGGACTGGCGAAGTCCAGGTAGTCGATCGGCGTGTTCTCCACGATCACCGTGTCGCGCGCCGGATCGACCCGGGTCGTGATGGCCCAGACCACGTCGCTCCAGTTGCGCGCGTCGACGTCGGCGTCGGTCACGATCAGCAGCTTGGTGTACATGAACTGGCGCAGGAAGCTCCAGACGCCGAACATCACGCGCCGGGCATGCCCAGGATACTGCTTGCGCATCGTGATGACCGCGAGCCGGTAACTGCATCCCTCGGGGGGCAGGTAGAAGTCGGCGATCTCGGGGAAGGTCCGGCGCAGGATCGGCACGAACACCTCGTTCAGCGCCACGCCCAGGATGGCCGGCTCGTCGGGCGGCCGGCCGGTGTAGGTCGAGTGATAAATCGGGTCGCGCCGCATCGTGATCCGTTCGATCGTGAACACCGGGAAGCGCTCGACGTCGTTGTAATAGCCGGTGTGGTCGCCGAACGGGCCCTCCAGGGCCGTTTCATAGCCGGCGTTGGCGGCGCTCACCCGCCCGTCGCGGTTGGACGGGTCCGGCAGGATCGCTCCCTCCAGCACGATCTCGGCCGATGCGGGCACCTGAAGATCGCTGCCGATGCAGTCGGTGATCTCGGTGCGCGAGCCGCGCAGCAGGCCGGCAAACTGGTACTCGGACAACTGGTCCGGAACGGGCGTTACGGCTCCGAGCACGGTGGCCGGGTCGGCGCCGAGCGCGACCGCGATCGGGAAGGGCTGGCCCGGCCGCGCCAGCCGGTGATCGCGAAAATCGAGCGCTCCCCCGCGGTGCTCCAGCCAGCGCATCGCCACCTTGTTCGGCCCGAGCACCTGCTGTCGGTAGATGCCCAGGTTCTGGCGCTTGCGGTGCGGGCCGCGGGTCACCACGATGCCCCAGGTGATCAGCGGCGCGGCGTCCTGCGGCCAGCAGGTCTGCACCGGCAGCCGCCCCAGGTCGACCTCAGCGCCCTCCCAGACCACTTGGTGGCAGGCGGCCCCCCGCACCGTGCGCGGCGCCATGTCCCACAGCGCGGCCTTCAGCAGCGCGACCTTGCCCAGGGCGTCGCGCAACCCACTGGGCGCCTCCGGCTCCTTCAGCGCCGCCAGCAGCTCGCCGACCTCCCGCAGCCGCTCCGGGCGGTCGCCCCCCATGGCGAGCACGATCCGCTGGGTGGTCCCAAACAGGTTGGTCAGTACCGGGATCGAGCCCCCGCCTGGGCGGTTGAACAGGAGGGCCGGACCGGACCGGGCCAGTACGCGCCGGCTGACTTCGGTGATTTCCAGCCGCGCGGACACTTCGCGCTCGATCCGGGCGAGCTGCCCGACCCCCTCCAGGGCATGGAGGAAATCCCTCAAATCGCTGTACGGGATCACCGTAGTTGCCTTGGAATATTGTGCTGCAACAACATAATGCTATCGCCTACCGAGAAAGGGTTATACGTGTAATACATTGATTTATATGCGTAATATTCTCACAAGCTTGCTTCAAGCTCTAAGAGATGGGTTCAAAGTCTAAATTTCCAGTGTGTAGTTATTGCGTCGCACTATGGGCCTTTCGATTGACGGGTCCTTGTTAACGGATAGAATGGGTTCGCTGTCGGGTACGACCTTCGGGTGACGTCTGACCCCGTGGGGACCCGACTGCAGCGGGCAACCGCCCGGAAATGGAATGGGCCCTGGTTCGGTCCAAGGGCGGTTGCGATGGGGTTTGCCCGGCAGCGGATGGGGGCCGGGACTTTTTCGGGGGCCGCCTTCCTTCGTCGTCGGAGTGGCTCGAAACACCGGATGTAAGCGAGCGCCCGCTTTTAATCTGTAGTTTGGGTGCTTGCACTGCCGCAGGAGGTGTCATGCGTGACTCCAGAGGCAGCAGGGTCCGCCAAAGCATCGATTGGGTGGAAGCTGCAGCAGATCTTGCCGGAAACGGCTTGGCGATGTTACGGCGATTGTCGGAAGCCGTGGGCACGTTGACGGTCGTGGCCGGAATGGCAATCGTCACGATGCCGAGCGTACGCGAGTCGACCGTGCAGGCGGCGCGCGGCTGGTTCGCGTCCGATTCGTCGCCCCAGTCCGAATCCGCCGCCGACGCCGCCTCGTCCGCCAGCGCGCGTGACGGGGCCTCCGAGCCGGTGCGCT
The DNA here is from genome assembly GCA_035511515.1 of Burkholderiaceae bacterium. Taxonomy (GTDB): domain Bacteria; phylum Pseudomonadota; class Gammaproteobacteria; order Burkholderiales; family Burkholderiaceae_F; genus VBCK01. The sequence continues at coordinate 19,218 of DATKFG010000067.1, forward strand.
GGGTCCATCTGGAATCCCCCGAGGCCTCCACCGCTCAATATCTGTCACGCCGCTACCACGTGGCCGACGGCGCCGTGCGGCCGCTGGTGCTGGCGGCGCGCGACGCCGGCCGCGAATCGCGGCTCGACCCGCTGCTGATCCTGGCGGTGATGGCGGTGGAGTCGAGCCTGAATCCGTTCGCCGAGAGCAAGGTCGGGGCGCAAGGTCTGATGCAAGTGATGACCAGCGTGCACTCGACCCGCTTCGGGCTGGGACCAGATCCGCTGAACGCGCTCGAGCCGGTGGCCAATATCCGTATGGGGTCGGCCATCCTGAGCGACGCCATCCGTCGGGGTGGCTCCCTGGAGCGCGGGCTGCAACTGTATGTCGGCGCCGGCAACCTGGCCGACGACGGCGGCTACGCCTCGCGCGTGCTGTCCGAGATGTCCCGCCTGAAATTGGCTGCGGCCGGCAACGTCGCGGCGGCCCTGGCCGCCGGCATGCATTCCGACACCAAGACGGTCGGCAGCGCAGCTCCAGGCGCAGCGCCGGCGGCCGAATCCCCGGCCACCACGACCACCGCCTCTTCCTCCTAGATTCCGCCAGGCCCCGAGTGCGCGAAGCGCCAGGGTGCGGCTCTGCCGCGCTCGGCCACGCTCAAGTGTGAGCGTGCACTTTTACGTTTCGTCCAGGCAAAAAAAAAGCCTGTCGACCGAGCGCGCCCAAATTCGGCTGAGGAGGGAGGGAGGAGAGGCACCGAGTTGGGGCTTATCGCGCTCAGGCCTTTGTGACAGGCTTAAGAGCTTTACTGGAAGTCTACTCACGTCATCTGCAAAGTCAAGTGTCGTCTTGGACAAACAGGCTCTTTCTGCATGAACAATAGGGACAAAATGTATTCGTCTCCCGTGGGAGCGGGGTGGGCGACTGCATCGGCCTACTGTGAAGATGGGCGAGTGAGCGCCGGCTGGCATGCGCTTTATGGCCAAGCTGGAGCCGACCCGAACTGCGGCGGGGCATCGCGCGTTCCAGTCGATAATGCCCGCCTGCGCACGAAAGGTCTTCCATGTCGGACCAGCAAGAAACGGATTTGAGCCGGTCGGCCCTGGACTATCACGAGTTTCCGAAGCCGGGAAAGATCTCGGTTCAGCCGACCAAGCAGCTGACCAACCAGCGCGATCTTGCCCTGGCGTACACGCCCGGCGTGGCGGCCGCGTGCGAAGCGATCGTGGCCGAGCCCGCGGCGGTTGCGCGTTTCACCGCGCGCGCGAACCTGGTGGGCGTGATTACCAACGGCACCGCGGTGCTGGGTCTGGGTCCGATCGGACCGCTGGCGGCCAAGCCGGTGATGGAAGGCAAGGCCGTGCTGTTCAAGAAGTTCGCGGGCATCGACGTGTTCGATCTGGAGGTGTCCGAACGCGATCCGGACCGGCTGGTCGAGATCATCGCGGCGCTGGAGCCGACCTTCGGCGGCATCAATCTGGAGGACATCAAGGCGCCGGAATGTTTCATCGTCGAGCGGCGTTTGCGCGAACGGATGAAGATCCCGGTGTTCCACGACGATCAGCATGGCACCGCGATCATCGTGGGCGCCGCGGTGCTGAACGGACTGAAGGTGGTGGGCAAGGAACTGGACAGCGTGAAGCTGGTGTGCAGCGGCGCCGGGGCCGCTGCCCTGGCCTGCCTGGACCTGCTGGTCGAGCTGGGCCTGCCGCGCTCGAACATCTTCGTCGCCGACATCGAGGGCATCGTCTACGAGGGACGCCCCGTGCTGATGGATGCGGAAAAGGCGCGTTACGCGCAGCGCACCTCGGCGCGCTCGCTGTCCGACGTGATCGGCGGCGCCGATATTTTCCTGGGCCTGTCGGCCGGGCGCGTGCTGTCGCCGCAGCAGGTCGTGCGCATGGCGCCGCGTCCGCTCGTGTTCGCGCTGGCCAACCCGACGCCGGAAATCCTGCCGGAGGAAGTCCGCTCGGTGCGCGATGACGCGGTGATCGCGACCGGCCGCTCGGACTATCCGAACCAGGTCAACAACGTGCTGTGCTTTCCGTTCATCTTCCGCGGAGCGCTCGATGTCGGTGCCACGACGATCTCGCGCGAGATGGAGGTGGCCGCCGTGCACGCGATCGCCCGGCTCGCACGCGAAGAGGGAAGCGAGGTGGCGGCCAATGCCTACGGCAGCTCGCAGCCGGTGTTCGGCCCGGATTACCTGATTCCCAGGCCGTTCGATCCGCGCCTGATGCTGCGCATCGCGCCGGCGGTGGCGCAGGCCGCCATGGAAAGCGGCGTTGCCACGCGTCCGCTCGCGGACCTGGTTGCCTACCGCGAGCAGTTGCAGCAGTTCGTCTATCACTCGGGCACCTTCATGAAGCCGATCTTCGCCGCGGCCAAGAAAGCCAGCGGCGCGGGGTGCACGACCCGGGTCGTGTTCGCCGAAGGCGAGGAGGAGCGCGTGATGCGCGCCGCCCAGGTCGTGGTCGACGAGGGCCTCGCGCGCCCGATCCTGGTCGGGCGGCCCCCGGTGATCGAGCGGCGCCTGGAGCGGTTCGGACTGCGGATACGCCCGAATGCCGATTTCGAAATCGTCAACCCGGAGTTCGACCCGCGCTACCGCGACTATTGGCAGACCTATCACCGGCTGGCCGCGCGGCGCGGCATCACCGAGCACTACGCGCGCGTCGAGATGAGGCGCCGCCACACGCTGATCGGAGCGATGCTGGTGCACAAGGGCGACGCCGAAGGCATGATCTGCGGCACCTTCGGCACCGGCGGACTGCACCTGAATTACATCGATCTGGTGATCGGCCGCCGGGCCGGCGTGCAGACCTACGCGGCGATGAACATCCTGATGCTTCCGGGCCGCCTGATCGCGCTGGCCGACACCCACGTGAACCTGGATCCGACCGCCGAGCAGATCGCCGAGATCACGCTGATGGCGGCCGACCAGCTGCAACGGCTCGGCATTTCGCCGCGGGCGGCGCTGATATCGCACTCGAACTTCGGAACGAGCGACGCCGCCAGCGCGCTGAAGATGCGCGAGGCCCTCGCGCTGATCCGGGCCGGCGACCCGCAGTTTCCGGTCGACGGCGAGATGCACGCCGACTGCGCGGTCGATGAGTCGATCCGCCGATCGCTGATGCCGTTTTCCACGCTGAGCGGGGACGCCAACCTGCTGGTCTGCCCGGGGCTGGATGCCGCCAACATCGCATACAACCTGCTGAAGACGATTTCCGGCAACAACATCGCGGTCGGTCCGATCCTGCTGGGATGCGCGCGACCGGTTCACGTGTTGACGCCTTCGTCGACGGTGCGCCGGATCGTCAACATGACCGCGCTGGTCGTCCTGGAGGCGCACGCCGCGCGCTGCTGAAAGCTGAAGCGGTGCATGCACCATGATTCTCCGCAGCAGCGAGTCCATGTCGTTTGAGAGAAGTTTCACGCCGGATCGCGTCCGGCTGCGCACATCGCCGGCGGCGCTGATCCTGACGGGCGGGGGCGCGCGCGCCGCCTACCAGGTCGGCGTGCTCAAGGCCGTGGCCGCCTTGCTGCGCGATGCCCGCCGTGGACTGGACCCGAGCATTGCCCAGGGGCACAACCCGTTCCCGATCCTGGTGGGCACGTCGGCCGGCGCCATCAACGCCACCGCGCTGGCCTGCCGCGCCGACAACTTCCAGGAAGCCGTGGCCCAGATGGTGCATGTCTGGGAGAACTTCCGCGCCGAGCAGGTTTATCGATCGGACCTGATCGGCGTGCTTCGCACCGGCGCGCGCTGGCTCACGCTGATGTCGGTCGGCTGGCTGGTGCGCCGTTCGCTGCGGATGCGCCCCAGATCGCTGCTCGATAACTCGCCGCTGCGCGCGTTGCTGATGCGGATGGTCGAGCTGGAGCGGCTGCAGCGCAGCCTCGAACACGGACACCTCAGGGCGCTGGCCGTCGGGGCTTCCAGCTACAGCTCGGGCCGGCACGTGACGTTCTACCAGGCGCTGAACGATTACCAGATCCCGAACAAGATGCAGCGCCTGTACGTGCGCTGTGCCATCCATATCGAGCATCTGCTGGCCTCCAGCGCGATACCGTTCATCTTTCCGGCGGTCTCGCTGGACCTGGCCGAGGCCGGTGCCGGGGGTGTCGAGCATTTCGGAGACGGCTCGATGCGGCAGCTCAGTCCGATCAGCCCCGCCATCCACCTGGGCGCCGACCGCGTGCTGATCGTGGGGGTCGGCCAGATCGGCCACCCGGGGCTTCTGCCCGGCGTGGATGGGGCCACCTATCCGACGCTGGCCCAGATGGCCGGCCATGCGATGTCGAGCATCTTCCTGGATTCGCTGGCCTCGGATATCGAGCGGCTGGAGAAGATCAACCAGATCACGGCAACGCTGTCGCCGCCGGAGCGCCGCGCGGTCGGCTTGCGGGTGGTCGAAACGCTGGTGATTTCGCCCAGCGAGCGGCTCGATGGCGTGGCCACGCAATACCTGGCCGCGCTGCCGGTTCCGGTCCGGGCCCTGCTGGAAGTGCTCGGCGCTCACCGCGGCGGCGGTTCGGGGCTGGCCAGCTACCTGCTGTTCGAGGCGCCCTACACCCGCGCCCTGATCGACCTGGGTGTGCGCGACACGATGGCGCGCCGCGACGAAGTGATGAACTTCCTGACCGAACGTCGCGAGTCCAGTCCGGGCCAGACCTCGCGCGTGGTGGTGCTCTGAGTCGGATCCGGCGTTGCCTCAGAGCGGTCCGACCGAGAACTCTGCATGCAACGCGAGCCAGGCCGTCGCCGCGGCCAGCCCCGCCGTCTCGGTCCGGAAAATCCGCGGCCCCAGCGAGATCGGCACGAATCCGGATCGCGCGGCCAGCTGCAACTCCTGCGGATCGAATCCACCTTCCGGTCCGATCGCCAGTGCGGTGCTGCGCGGCTCGGCGGCGGCCGGTGGCAGACCCGGCGCTGCGGCCGGATCCAGGATCCACTTGAAGTGCGCCTCGCTCGCCTGGCCCAGCGCTTCGGCCAACGAGGTCGCCGCCACGACGGTCGCGGGCGTGTTGCGCCCGCATTGGCTGCAGGCGGCGATGACGAGCTCGCGCCAGTGCTGCAGCCGCCGCTCGCGCCGCACGCCGTCGAGGCGGGCGGTGCTGCGCGCCGCCGGGGCGACGATCACGCGGGCCACGCCGACCTCGACGGCCTTCTCGATCACCCAGTCGATCTTGTCCGATGTGGCCAGCGCCTGGATCAGCGTGATCGAAAGCCGTGCTTCGCGTTCGATCGGGTCGAACGCGTTCACGTCGGCTTGCAGATGGCGGGCGGCCGCATCGTGCTCTGCCACCAGGCGCGCGCGATACTCGCCCCCGCGGCCGTTGAACAGCACGATCGGATCGCCCGCGCGCAGCCGCAACACGGCGCGCGCGTGATGCGCGACGCCGTCCGGCAGCGTGACGCGGGCGCCCTGCGACAGCGGTTGATCGACGAAGAACCTGGGCGCTGCCACGCGCAGCCCGAGGCGGGCCTGCTACGCGGCCAGACGGGCCGTCGGTGGGTGCTCGGCCGCGCCGCCGCAGGTCAGTTCGCGCACGAAGTTCGGCAGCACGAACAGGGCCCCGTGCAGCTCGGCGTTGTAATACTGAAGCCCGCCCAGGCCCCGCTCGCGCATGCGGGCCGCGATCGCCTCGGCGCCGACCGCGCGCGGATCGGCGCCGTCGCTGGCCACCGCCAGGCACCACAGCGAACCGTACAGCGGGATATACAGTGCCATCGGGCCAACCTGGGCGAACACCTTGCGCAGGTTGTCCGTATTCTTGCGCACGGTCGACGGCTGGAACACCGGCGAGCCCAGATGCAGCGTCAGCATGCCGCCCGGGTTCAGAATCGCGCGGCACATCCGGAAGAACTGCTCCGAATACAGGCGAAAGGCCGGCGTGTCCGGATCGGTCAGGTCGAGCACGATCAGGTCGAAGCGCTCGGGGGTGGACCGCACGTACTCGAAGCCGTCACCGATCCGCACGGTCAGGCGCGGGTCATCGAAGGCGCCGCGGTGGATTGCACCGAGGTACTTCTTCGAGATATCGATCACCGCCTGGTCGAGCTCGGCCATCACGACGCGCCGCACCGACGGGTGCTTCAGGATCTCCTCGGAGGAGCCGCCGTCGCCGCCGCCGATCACGAGCACCGATTGCGGGTCCGGGTGCGTCAGCATGGCCGGATGCGTCATGCACTCGTGATAGAAGAATTCTTCGCCTTCCGAGGTCATCAGCCGGCCGTCCAGCCGGAACAGTCGCCCGAACTGGGGTGTGTCGTACACCTCGATGCGCTGATACGGCGACTGCAGCGTCTGCAGCCTGGCCCGCGCGATGAAGCCGTAGCCCGCGCTCGCATTGAGCCAGTCGAAGATCATCCGCTCGGAGGCCGCGGCCTGCCCGGCCTGTGCCGCCGTGGCCTGAATCGACGAGGCCAGGTCACCGCGCTCGATCCGGTTCACGTTCTGGCTGGTCGGCCGGAAAGCGACCACCAGCGTGTCGAACAGGCGCTGAGCCTTGGCGCAGTTGTCGCTGGTGAAGTTGCACACGTACACGTCCAGCGTGACGCCGCGCCGCTCGGGCCACGTGTGCACCGCCAGATGCGACTCGGCCAGCAGCAGCGCGCCGGTGATGCCGCCGGGCTGGCCGTCGACGGAAGGAAAAACGTGGAACTTCTCGTCGACCACGGTCAGGCCCGAATCCACGGTGGATTCACGGCACAGCGTGGCGAGCGTGGCGAGATCGTTCAGAAACGCGGCCGAACAGCCGCAATCGAAAAAGTCACCAGTCAGGTGCAAGCCTTGCATCTTCAGCCCCCCAGCAGGTCCGCCCAATCGACCTGAATTACGGTTGTGACACCGCAACCCATCGGTTCGGGACCCGCTCGCTGGTGCGCGGCGCTCGGGTCTGTGCAGTGCACGGGGCACTGCGTCGATTGGCTCTGGCGGGGGAGAAGCGCCCGAGGCTTCCAGGCGACCCGTTACTTGCCGTGTTTGGTCCGAACCGAAATTTCGGGCCCAATCGTAGAGCAAAACGGTGAGAAATGAAAGACTTGGCCTGGATAAAATGGATGTTTCCCGCTGACCGCTTCCGGGCTCAAGCCGATGAATGAACTCGCCTCTTCCGCCGTCTCGTCCGCTGCGCTCGAACGCGACATGTGCAACGCGATCCGCGCGCTCGCGATGGACGCGGTGCAGAGGGCGAATTCGGGCCACCCCGGGATGCCCATGGGAATGGCCGAAGTGGCTTACACACTTTGGACACGTCATCTGCGCCACAACCCGGCCAATCCCAAGTGGCCCGACCGCGACCGCTTCGTCCTGTCCAACGGCCACGGCTCGATGCTGCAGTACGCGTTGCTGCACCTGACCGGCTACGAGCTGCCGATCACCGAGCTCGCGCGCTTTCGCCAGCTGCACAGCCGCACCCCCGGCCACCCGGAGACCGGCCTGACACCGGGCGTCGAGACGACCACCGGGCCGCTCGGACAGGGCCTGGCCAACGCGGTGGGGATGGCGCTGGCCGAGCGGTTGCTGGCGGCCGAGTTCAATCGGCCCGGGCTCGACATCGTCGACCATCACACCTACGTGTTCGTCGGCGATGGCTGCCTGATGGAGGGCATCTCGCACGAAGCGGCCTCGCTGGCGGGAACCTGGAAATTGTCCAAGCTGATCGCGGTCTACGACGACAACGGCATTTCGATCGACGGGGAGGTACGCCACTGGTTCACCGATGACACCGCGGCCCGGTTCCGCGCTTATCACTGGAACGTGATCGGACCGATCGACGGCCACGACACGACGGCGGTCGACGCCGCGCTGGGCCAGGCCAGGAGCTCGGATCGGCCCACGCTGATCATCGCGCGCACGGTGATCGGCAAAGGATCGCCCAATCGCGCCGGCAGCGAGAAGGCTCACGGCGAAGCGCTTGGCGAGGCCGAGGTCGCGGCCACCCGCCAGGCGATCGGCTGGCCGCACCCGCCGTTTCACGTGCCGGACCCGATCTACCGGGCCTGGGACGCACGGGCCGTCGGAGCCGAGCGCGAGCGGCTCTGGCGGCAACGCTTCGAGCAGTACGCCGAGCGGTTTGCTCGCGAGGCGACCGAGTTGCGCCGGCGCATGGCCGGCGATCTGCCGCCCGAATTCGCCCGCGTCGTGAACGAGGCGATCGTGGCCGCGCAAGGCAGGCGCGAGTCGGTCGCGACTCGCAAGGCCTCGCAACTCGCGCTGGAGGTGCTGGCCGAGTCGCTGCCGGAGCTGATCGGCGGGTCGGCCGATCTGACCGGCAGCAATCTGACGCGCTGGAGCAAGGCGGTGGCGCTGCGCACCGGCACCGAGTTCGTACCCGGCCGCCACATCAACTACGGCGTGCGCGAATTCGGCATGAGCGCGATCGTCAACGGCATGGCCCTGCACGGCGGCCTGATCCCGTTTGGTGGCACGTTCCTGACGTTCTCCGACTACTCGCGCAACGCGCTGCGCATGGCAGCGCTGATGAAAATCCGCTCGATTTTCGTGTTCACCCACGACTCGATCGGGCTGGGCGAAGACGGTCCGACCCACCAGGCCGTCGAGCACGCGGCCAGCTTGCGCTTGATTCCGAACATGGATGTATGGCGTCCGTCCGACACCGTCGAGACCCTGGTGGCCTGGAGCGCTGCGATCGAGCGGCGCGACGGCCCGACCAGCCTGCTGCTGTCGCGCCAGGCGGTCGCCTTCCTGCGCGGATCGGCCGACGTGGCGGCGATTCGCCGCGGCGGCTACGTGGTCAGCGAAGCGCCCGGTGGCGTGAGCCAGGCGAAGGCCGTCCTGATCGCCACCGGGTCCGAGTTGCCCATCGCGATGCAGGCGCAAGAACAGCTGGCCGGCCAGGGCATCGCGGTGCGGGTGGTGTCGATGCCGTCGACCACCGTGTTCGATCGCCAGAGCGTGCCCTGGAAGTCCAGCGTGTTGCCGGAGGGACTGCCGCGGCTGGCGATCGAGGCCGGCGTGACCGATTTCTGGTGGAAGTACGTGCGCGCCGCGGGCGCGGTGCTGGGCGTGGACCGCTTCGGAGAATCGGCCCCGGCGCCGGCCGTGTTCGAGCATTTGGGGCTGACCGCAGCCAACGCGGTGACCATCGTGAAAACGCTGCTGCAGCGGGGAAGAGGGCAATGACGATCAAAGTCGCCATCAACGGCTATGGGCGGATCGGCCGCAATGTGCTGCGCGCGCACTACGAGGGCGGCAAGAAACACGACATCGCGATCGTGGCGATCAACGACCTGGGCGACGCCGGCATCAACGCCCATCTGACGCGCCACGATACGGTGCACGGGCCGTTTCCCGGCACCGTCAAGGTCGACGGCGACGCGCTGGTGGTCAATGGCGACCGCATCCGCGTGCTGGCCACGCGCGAGCCTTCGCAGCTGCCCTGGGCCGCGATGGGCGTGGACCTGGTGCACGAGTGCACGGGCCTGTTCACGACCAAGGAAAAGGCCAGGCAGCACCTGGCGGCCGGCGCCAGGAAAGTGATCATCTCGGCCCCGGGTGGCAAGGACGTCGATGCCACCATCGTGATGGGTGTGAACGACGCCGTGCTCAGCAAAGAGCACACGGTCGTCTCCAACGCCTCCTGCACGACCAATTGCCTGGCGCCGCTGGTCAAGCCGCTGCACCATGCGATCGGGCTGGTCAACGGCCTGATGACGACGATTCACTCGTACACGAACGACCAGGTGCTGACCGACGTCTACCACGAGGACCTGCGACGCGCGCGTTCGGCCACCCAATCGATGATCCCGACCAAGACCGGTGCGGCAGCGGCGGTCGGCCTGGTGATGCCGGAGCTGGCCGGACGACTGGACGGATACGCGATCCGGGTGCCGACCATCAACGTGTCGATCGTGGACCTGTCCTTCATCGCCGCGCGCGACACCACGGTCGACGAAGTGAACAAGATCATGAAAGCGGCGGCCGAAGGCCCGCTGCGAGGCATCCTGGCCTATTGCGACGAGCCGCTGGTGTCGGTCGACTTCAACCACAACGCGCACTCGTCGGTGTTCGACGCCACGCTCACCAAGGTTTCGGGGCGGCTGGTGAAGGTCAGCAGCTGGTACGACAACGAGTGGGGTTTCAGCAATCGGATGCTGGACGTCACCGTGGCGTTGATGAACGCCCGCTGAAAGCCCTCACCCCCCTGCGAAGCCGGGCTACGCCCGGCGAAGCAGGGGGTGAGGGCGCCAACCATCCACGATTCAACGGGTTCGGCGCAGCCACGCCCACGAGGCTCCGATCAGGGTGCCGGTGGCGGCTCCGAACAGGTGAGCGCGGGTGACGACCGCGACCCCGACCCAGTTCTCAGTCGCCAGCGGGGCCGCTCCGACCTGCTCGGCCGTCACCTTGATCCAGACGGTCGCCAGCAGCAGTGCGGGCCACAGCCGCCCGGTGCGGCCGCCCGCGAGGCCGGGCCGTGCCAGCCACAGCACGGCTGCGCAAGCAGCCAGTCCGTGCAACGCGCCCGACAGCCCGCGGTACCAGGCCACGTCGGGCGCTGCCAGCCACAGCAGCAGGCCCGTTGCGAGCGCGCTCGAGGCCAGCAGCAGCGCCTGGCGGGCTGGCGGCAGCTCGGGGGCGAGCAGCCACGCCAGCGCCAGCCAGGCCGCGGCATTGCCGGCCGCATGGCGCCAGTTCGCATGAACCAGGTGACAGGTCAGAAGGCGCCACGGCTGGCTGGCGAGCAACGCCCGCCGGTACTCGAGCGCCGGCCCCAGGCCGGCCGCCTGAAGCAGCAGTACGACGGCCACGCCGGCCAGCGCGAAACGCTCGGCCGGCCCAACCCACGCTCTCATGGCTTCTATAATGCACGACGCACGCGCGGACACCGAACTTAACAACACGACCGCGCGGTGCGTTCGGACTCCGGGCTGCCTGGCCGCGACAACACGATGATTCTCACCCTCGAAGAACTGTGCCGGCGCGGGGCGCTGCGCGGCAAGCGCGTATTCATCCGCTCGGACCTGAACATCCCGCAGGACGACTCTGGCGCGATCACGGAAGACACCCGGATCCGCGCCTCGGTGCCCGCCATCCGGATGGCGCTCGACGCCGGGGCCGCCGTGATGGTGACTTCGCACCTGGGGCGGCCGGTCGAGGGCGAATCGAAGCGTGAACATTCGCTCGCGCCCGTGGCGGCGCGTCTTTCGGAACTGCTCGGCTTTACCGTGCCGCTGGTGCGCGACTGGCTGGGCGGGGTGGCGGTCGAACCGGGGCGGACCGTCCTGCTCGAGAACTGCCGCCTGAACCAGGGCGAGCGGCAGGACAGCGAGGAGTTGTCGCGCCGGATGGCGGCGCTGTGCGATGTCTATGTGAACGACGCGTTCGGCGCGGCGCACCGGTGCGAGGCAACCACCCACGGCATGGCCCGCTTCGCCCCCGTCGCGTGCGCCGGGCCCCTGCTGGCGGCCGAGCTGCAGGCGCTGGCACGCGCGCTGGTTCAGCCCAAGCGCCCGCTGGTGGCGATCGTGGCCGGTGCGAAGGTCTCGACCAAGGTCATGCTCCTGAGCAATCTGGCCCAGAAGGTCGACCGGCTGATCGTCGGCGGCGGCATCGCCAACACCTTCCTGATGGCCGAAGGATTTGCGATCGGCCGGTCGCTGGCCGAACCCGACCTGGTGCCCGAATGCCGCAGAGTCCTGAAGACGCTGGCCGACCAAGGCTCCACGTTGCCGCTGCCGATCGATGTGGTGACCGCGACCGTCGTGTCCGCGCAGGCGCGGCCCACGCTGCGGCGCGCCGATGACGTGCGGTCCGACGAAATGATCCTGGACGTCGGGCCGGCCACATCCCAGGCGTTGGCCCACATCATCAACGAGGCGGGCACGATCATCTGGAACGGGCCGCTCGGTGTGTTCGAAATCGATGCCTTTGCCCAGGGCACTCACGACCTGGCGCTGGCGGTGGCCGGTGCAACGGCCCGCGGCGCGTTCTCGATCGCCGGCGGCGGCGACACGCTGGCCGCTATCGCCAAATACCGGATCGCAGACCGGGTGAGTTACATCTCGACCGGCGGCGGGGCCTTCCTCGAGTTCCTGGAGGGCAAGGCCCTGCCGGCGGTCGAGATTCTGGAGCAGCGGGCGCGCGGCGCCATTTAAAATAGGCCGTCCGCACAGGAGATCGAAAATGGCCCTGGTATCGATGCGACAGCTGCTGGACCATGCCGCTGAAAACGTCTACGGCGTGCCGGCCTTCAACGTGAACAACCTCGAACAGGTGCAGGCCATCATGGAAGCGGCCGTCGAGGTGGATGCCCCGGTGATCATGCAGGCGTCGGCCGGGGCGCGCAAATACGCCGGCGAAAAGTTTCTCAGGCACCTGATCGAGGCGGCGGTCGAAACCTACCCCCGCATCCCGGTGGCCATGCACCAGGATCACGGCCAGTCTCCGGCCGTGTGCGAGTCGGCGATCCGGTTGGGCTTTTCGTCCGTGATGATGGACGGCTCGCTGAAGGAGGACGGCAAGACGGTCGCCGACTACGACTACAACTGTCACGTCACCAGCAAGGTGGTCGATCTGGCGCACGGCTTCGGCGTCAGCGTCGAAGGCGAGCTCGGCTGCCTGGGTTCGCTGGAGACGATGAAGGGCGACAAGGAAGACGGGCACGGCGCCGAAGGCGGCATGACGCGCGAGATGCTGCTGACCGATCCGGACCAGGCCGCCGATTTCGTCCGGCGCACCCAGCTCGACGCGCTGGCCATCGCGATCGGGACCTCGCACGGTGCCTACAAGTTCTCGCGCAAGCCGACCGGAGACATCCTGGCGATCGATCGCATCAAGGAGATCCACCGCCGCATTCCGAACACGCACCTGGTGATGCACGGCTCCTCCAGCGTTCCGCAGGAGCTGCTGGAGCAGATCCGTCGCTTCGGCGGGCAGATGAAGGAGACCTACGGCGTGCCGGTCGAGGAAATCCAGGAAGCGATCAAGCACGGCGTGCGCAAGATCAATATCGATACCGATATCCGGCTCGCGATGACCGCGGCGGTGCGCCAGTTCCTGTCCGAGAACCCGTCCAAGTTCGATCCGCGCGAGTTCCTCAAGCCGGCGCGCGAGGCGGCGCGCCTGGTGTGCCGGCAGCGCTATCAGCAGTTCGGCTGCGCCGGTCAGGCTTCCAGGCTCGCACCGATCGCGCTGGAGGCGATGGCGCGGCGCTACCGGTCCGGCGAGCTCAGCCAGCACGTCCACTGATGCCGAGCAGCGCCCGCGCCCGTTCGCTATCATCGGGTCCATGAGCATCGGGCGAGGCCACGAGGGGGCGCTGGCGTCCAGCGACAGCCGCAGGCTGAAAGGCAAGCGCGGCCTGTTGCGCATCGCCAACGCCTTTCGTTACTCGACCGACGGACTCGCGGCCGCCTGGCACCACGAAGACGCGTTCCGCCAGGAGATGGTCCTGGCGGTGGTGCTGGTGCCGACGGCGCTGATGCTTCCGGTGACGCTGATCGAGCGGATCGTGCTGATCAGCGTTGTGATCCTGGTGCTGATCGTCGAAATCCTGAACACCGCGATCGAGGTGGCCATCGACCGCCAGAGCTTCGAGATCAATCCGCTCGCCAAGCGCGCCAAGGACCTCGGCAGCGCGGCGGTCATGCTGTCGCTGATTCTGGCCGGCGGGGTGTGGATCTCGATCCTGTGGGCGACCTTCGCCCGCTGACCCGCGCAACCGGCGTCGAGCCATCGCGCCGATGAAGTCCTCCGGACCTGCCGTGGCGTCGGACGTGGGTGCCGCCGCACCGATGTTTCAGTCGAGGCTGCACTCGCTGCCGCTCGCTCACCGGGGCAAGGTGCGCGACACCTACGCGGTCGGGCCGGACCGCCTGCTGATCATCACGACCGACCGGCTGTCGGCTTTCGATGTGGTAATGACCGAGCCGATCCCCGGCAAGGGCCACGTGCTGAACGCCATGTCGAACTTCTGGTTTGCGCGCCTGGCCCACGTGGTGCCCAACCACCTGACCGGGATCGCCCCCGAGTCCGTGGTGGCGCCCGACGAGAGCGACCAGGTGCGCGGGCGGGCGGTGGTCGCGCTGCGCCTGAAGCCGCTGCCGATCGAGGCCGTCGTGCGCGGCTACCTGATCGGTTCGGGCTGGACCGACTACCAGTCGACCGGACGCGTGTGCGGGATCGAGCTGCCGGCCGGCATGACGCTGGCTTCGCGCCTGCCGGAGCCGATCTTCACGCCGGCCATCAAGGCCGAGCTGGGCGCACACGATCAGAACATTTCGCTCGAGGAGGCCAGCGACCTGCTGGGCGGGGACGATCTGGCGCAGCAGGTGCGCCTGAGCGCGCTGGCGCTTTACCGCGAAGCGTCGGCCTGGGCGCAGCGGCGCGGGATCCTGATCGCGGACACGAAGTTCGAATTCGGCCTGGATGCGGCTGGCCAGCTGCGTCTGATGGACGAGGTGCTGACGCCGGACTCGTCGCGCTTCTGGCCGCTGGACCGGTACCGGGCGGGCCAATCCCCGCCCAGCTTCGACAAGCAGTTCGTGCGCGACTGGCTGCAGGCTCAAGGGTGGAACAAGGCGCCTCCGCCGCCCCCGCTGCCGCGCGAAATCATCGACCGGACCGCCCGGATGTATCGCGAAGCGCTCGAGCGCCTCACTGATACGATGGACGCTTGAGCATTTTCGGATCCGGCCCCGAGCGCGGGTCCCCGAGCCGACCATGACTGCGCCCCGTACCCAGCCGATGATCGGCGTTCTGATGGGATCGGACTCCGACTGGGAGACGATGCAGCATGCCTGCGACGTGCTCAAGGAGTTCGACGTCGCGTTCGAGGCCAAGGTGGTTTCGGCGCACCGCACGCCCGACGAGATGTTCGCCTATGCCGAAGCGGCGCGCGAGCGGGGCATCCGGATGATCATCGCGGGCGCCGGCGGGGCCGCCCACCTGCCCGGCATGCTGGCTTCCAAGTCGGTGATCCCGGTGCTCGGAGTGCCGGTGCCGTCGAAGTACCTGCGCGGCGAGGACAGCCTGCTGTCGATCGTACAGATGCCCAAGGGCGTCCCGGTCGCGACCTTCGCGATCGGCGAGGCCGGCGCGGCCAACGCGGCGCTGTTTGCGGTATCGGTGCTGGCTTCGACCGACCCCGCGCTGGCCCGCAAGCTGGCCCAGTACCGGGCCACGCAGACGGAGAAGGCGCGCAACCTGACGCTGCCCCTATGATGGCCGCTGTCGCGTCGGCGTGTCGGATGCTGCCGGCCTGATGCGGCGTGCCGGATCTTCGCCGACGACATGATTGAGCCAGGCGAGTGGCTCGGCGTGCTGGGCGGCGGCCAGCTCGGCCGCATGTTCTGCATGGCTGCGCAGACGCTGGGTTACCGGGTGTGCGTGCTCGATCCGGCCGCGGACAGCCCGGCCGGCGCGGTGGCTGAGCGGCAGATCCGCGCCGATTACACCGACGAAGGCGCGCTGGCCCAGTTGGCCGTCTTGTGCCGGGCCGTGACCACCGAGTTCGAGAACGTTCCGGCGCAGAGTCTGGAACGGCTGGCGCGCGATTGCACGGTCAGCCCGCGCGCCGGCGCGGTGGCGATCGCACAGGATCGGCGCCTCGAAAAGCGCTTCGCTCAGGACTGCGGCCTGCCGGTGGCGCCCTACCACGCCATCGCCGATGCCGCCGACCTGGCCGCGGTCGATGCGACCTTGTTGCCGGGGGTGCTCAAGTCGGCGCGGCTCGGATACGACGGCAAAGGTCAGATCCGTGTCGAGCGCAAAGACGGCCTGCTGCGGGCCTGGGAGGACCTGGGGCGGGTGCCGAGCGTGCTGGAGCAGTGGCTGCCGATCGCCTGCGAAGTGTCGGTGATCGTGTGCCGCGGACGCAGCGGGCGCCCGGTCACCTATCCGGTGGGAGAGAACCAGCACTGCGGCGGCATCCTGGCGGCGACGATCGTTCCGGCGCGCATCGATGCGCAGCTGGCGCTGCAGGCTCGCTCGGCAGCCGCCACCATGGCCGAGCGGCTCGATTACGTCGGTGTGCTGTGCGTCGAATTTTTCGTGCTGCACGACGGGCGCTTGCTGGTCAACGAGATGGCTCCGCGCCCGCACAACAGCGGCCATTACACGATCAACGCCTGCGCCAGCAGCCAGTTCGAACAGCAGGCGCGCATCCTGGCGGACTTGCCCCTGGGCGAACCGCGCCAGCTGGCCCCGGCCGTGATGCTGAACCTGCTGGGCGACCTGTGGTTCGAGGGCGGGCGTGTGCGTCTGCCCCGCCTGGATCAGGTGGCGGCCATCGACGGCGCGTGCCTGCATCTGTATGGCAAGCGCGAGGCGCGGCGCGGCCGCAAGATGGGCCACGTGACGGTGCTCGGCGCCTCGCCGCAGGACGCGCTGGAGCGGGCCCGCCAGGTGTCGGCGGCGCTCGGCCTGGAGCCGGCCCGGTGAATGCGGCGCCGGTCGATGCGGACGCGATCGCGCGCGCGGCGCGTCTGCTGGTCCAGGGAAAACTGGTGGCATTTCCGACCGAGACCGTGTACGGACTCGGTGCCGACGCCGACAACGTGCAGGCGGTGCGCGCCATCTTTGCCGCCAAGGGCCGGCCGGCCGATCATCCGGTGATCGTTCACGTGCCGGACCAGCACAGTGCCGCGGCCTGGGCCGGCGAGCTGGCGCCGGCTGCGCGCGTGCTGGCCGACCGGTTCTGGCCGGGCCCGCTCACGCTGGTGGTTGCGCGCGCGGCCCGGGCGCACGATGCCCTGACCGGGGCGCAACCGTCGGTCGGGCTGCGCTGTCCGTCGCATCCCTGGGCGCGCGCGCTGCTGCGGGCGCTGAGCCGGGAGGCGAACGATCCGTGCCGGGCCATTGCGGCCCCGAGCGCGAACCGGTTCGGGCACATCAGTCCGACCCGGGCCGAGCACGTTCGCGCCGACCTGGGCGAAAAGCCGCACGGGCCGGTCGACCTGATCCTGGAGGGCGGCGCGTGCCAGGTCGGCATCGAATCGACCATCGTCGATCTGAGCGGCGCGGCGCCCAGGCTGCTGCGCCCGGGTTCGGTCACGCGCACCCAGCTCGAACAGGCGCTCGGTTGCGAGGTCGGCGCGGCCGCGCCGGACGATGCCTCGGCGCCGCGCGCCCCGGGCCGGCTGGCACGCCACTACGCGCCGCGCAGGCCGCTCGAACTGATCGAGCCGGCGCGCCTGGCCGAGCGGGTCCGCGAGCTGGGTGCGGCGCAGGTCGCGGTGCTGGCGCCGGCGCCGCAACTGGCGGCGGTGGCGCGATGGTGGACGGCTGCGCCCGACGCGGCCTCCTACGCGCACGAGTTGTACGACGTGCTGCATCAGATGGATGCCAGCGGCGCGCAGCGCCTGCTGGTGCAGCGGCCGCCGGCGCAGGCGCAATGGGCCGCCGTCCGTGATCGCCTCGAGCGGGCCGCGGCCGCCTTCAGCGGGCGCTTTGATGACGCCGACTGAGGCGGCGCCGCGGCGGCTAACCGCATCCGTAGTGCAGGCGCAGCGCCAGGATGAACGCGGCGAGCGCGAGCGTGATCGAATTGGCGATGATCACCGGCCAGGACCCGATCAGCAGGCCGTAGCCCAGCCACAGCGCCACTCCCAGCGTGAAGATCGCATACATCCCGAGCGACAGCCCGGCCGTGTGGCGCGTCTTCCAGCTCAACCACGCTTGCGGGATGAACGAGACCGTGGTCAAGGCGCCGGCCACGTAGCCGATCGTCTCCGCATCGGTCATTGCAGCGAGGCCCAAAATCGGGACAGCCGCGGCTGCCAGTGATCCAGGATCGCGGCCGACACCAGGATCCGTTCGGCGCGCCCGATCAGCCGCTCGCGGCTGACCAGCCCGAAAAAGCGCGAATCGGCGCTGTTGTCGCGATTGTCGCCCAGCATCAGGTAATGATCGGCCGGAATCCTGATCGGCCCGAAGTCGGCGGCGCTGCGCCGATCCTGCGCCCATTCGATCTCGTGACGGCCCGAATCGAACGCTTCCTGCACCGTCAGGCCGACCCACGGGCGCCCGGCCGCATCGGTCTCGTCGACCCGGCCGTCGAGGCGGTACTGCATTGGCTGGCCGTTGATCACCAGCCGGCGGGCCTGCATCTGCACCGTGTCCCCGGGCACGGCCACGATCCGCTTGATCAGTCGGCGGCCGTCGGCCGGCGAGGAAAAAGTCACGATGTCGCCGCGGCGCGGCTCGCCCGTGCGCACCAGCACCAGGTTGGTCAGCGGAATCTTGACGTTGTAGGCCAGCCGGTTGACGAACACGACGTCGCCTTCCAGCAAGCCGGGGTGCATCGACCCGGACGGAATCGGGTTCCAGTCGGCCACTGCGGTGCGGAACACACCGAACAGCAGCACAAACAGCACAAAGCCGCGATTCTCGCGGACCCACAGTCGCATCGACGCACCTCCACACGAGCTTCGGGGGAGAAAAGTTAGCCATTTTACGGACGCCCCGCAGTCCGCGGCCGGCCGGAGCAAGACCGCTCGCCCTTTGGGGTTGTTAAGATCTCAGACTTGCGGGCGGAGCGCGCTTTTTTCGGAGAAATGAACCCAGAACGCTGCTGGTAGAACACAAGCCGGCCGGTGCGTAACGGCGGCCGGCCCTTGATCCGGAGAATTGAAGGCGAATTCGGCCCTTTTTTCAAGCAGCCCTTTTCGCCCAGGCGAGAGACCACCGATGGACTTGCTTCTGAAGGTCGTCGACGGACCGTCCGACGGAAACTGGCGCGGTCTGGAAGCGCGGTTCGATGCTTCCGGGGGTCTGATCGGGCGCGCCGAGACGGCACGGCTGCCCCTGCCCGATGCGACTCGGACCGTATCGCGCTTTCACGCGCACGTGAGCTTCAGCGAAGACACCTTCTACCTGGAGGAGATGGGCAGCCGCAACGCGGCCACCATCAACGGCAAGTCGCTCAGGGCCGGCAACCGCGAAGCGCTGCGCCCGGGCGATCAGGTAAAAATCGGGCACTTCACGCTCGCAGTCGATTTCGACGATGCGGAATTTCCCGCCACCCAGGTGCTCGACCGCCGGATGGTGCGGATGGAGCCGGCCGAAAACGATGATTCGACCCGGATCGTCACTGGCTGGTCGGGGTCCGACGCTTCGAACACCTCCCTGCTGGAAGCGCTGCAGGACGGTGCCGGGGTCCAGCTCAATTTGCCCCTGGGACTGCAGCCCGAGTTCATGAGGTCGCTGGGACTGATACTGCGCGTGCTGGTGGGAGGACTGCACCGGCTGGCTTCGCAACGGATGCGGCTGCGCGACGAAGCATCCCCCGAAAGGGCGCGGCCGCAGGCACGCAGCGGCGATCCGGTCCGCACGGCCGCCGAGGAGGCGCGCCTGCTCGCCGAGGTGCTGCGGCCGGCAGCGTTCGGATCGGAGCGGGCGCAGGCCAGGGTCCAGGACATGATCGACGATCTGGCCGCGCGGCTGGCCGCGATGCGCACCGCGGTCAGTGCCGCGGTCGAGCAGACCGAAGCCAGGCTGGCGCCTTCGGCGGTGGAGCAGCGGCTCAAGGGATCGCTGTTCCTGGACGGGCTGCTGCCGATGCGGCGCAAGGCCCGTCTGTGGGACCTGTACCGCAAGAGCCACGGCTCGTCGAACGGCACGCGCTCCGCCGGCAACTCCGATGGGCCGGACGGCGGTGCCCCGGACGCCAGCTCCGCGGCGCGGGAGTTGTTCAATGCCGCCTTTTCGCGCGCCTACGATGCCGAGGTTTTGCGCCTGCGCAAGGAGCGGGTCTAGCTTCAACCCCGCATGAACTCGGCGATCTTGGCGCGCACGTCGTCCGGGATGTCGACCGGCCGGTCCGTTTCCTGACTGATACACACGGCGACCCGGTTCATCCGGACCCGCTGTTCGCCGTTCTTGTCCACGCCCATCGTCAGGCGCAGCGAGGTGCGCCCGATGTGGGTCGCGGTCAACCAGAAGTCGACGGTTTCGCCCATCCGGGTCGGTCGGGTGAAAGTCGTCTCCAGCCGCACGGTCGGCAGCGAAAGTCGGCGTTCCATCAGGAACACGTCGAACGGGATTTCGAGCGCCTCGTAGAACCAGTCTTCCACCAGCGCGTTGAAAATGTGGAAGTAGTTCGGGTAGAAGACGAAGCCGGTCGCGTCGCAGTGCGACAGCCGGATCAGGTAAGGTTTTATGAACGTCATTCGCCTGGCCTCCCGGTCATCATAGGCAGTGCCTGCTGCGCATGAGCCCGAAGGAGGCCGGGTTTTCCGGCTGATTTTGACCCCAACCGGCTCGTTGAACGCAACCAGCTTGCCAAACACGGTCGGACCCCCATATAAGCGAACTTGGATTTCCGAACGAACACAGGGGGGAGACACGATGCGTAGCTGGCGCCTGGTCCTGGCAGCCGTTGCGGCGTTTGTTCTGGCCGGCTGCGGCTACAACGAAATTCAGCGGCGCGACGAGGGGGTCAAGGCGGCCTGGGCCGAGGTGCTGTCGCAGTACCAGCGCCGCGCGGACCTGGTGCCGAACCTGGTCAACACGGTCAAGGGCGAGGCCAATTTCGAACAGGAAACGCTGACCCGCGTGATCGAAGCGCGCGCCAAGGCGACCTCGATTCAGGCCACGCCCGAGCTGGTCAACGATCCGGCGGCGCTGCAGAAATTCGAGCAGGCGCAGGGCCAGCTGTCGTCGGCGCTGTCGCGGCTGCTGGCGGTCAGCGAAAACTACCCGAACCTGAGGACCAACCAGGGTTTCCAGGAGCTGCGGGCACAGCTCGAGGGCACTGAAAACCGGATCGCGATCGCGCGCAACCGCTACATCAAGGCGGTGCAGGACTACAACACCTACCTGCGCCAGTTGCCGCAGAACCTGACTGCGATGGTGATGGGCTACAAGGAAAAGCCGCAGTTCACCGTCGAGGACGAAGCGGCCGTCAAGCAGGTGCCGAAAGTCGATTTCGGCACGAACAAGTAGCGGCGTCCATTTCTTTCTACAGAGGCGGTTCGATGCGGCGCTGGCTTGGGCTTGCACTGGTTGCCTGCTTCGCCGCGGCTACGCAGGCGAGCGCCGCCTTCGTGCAGGCGAAGCAGGCCGATGGGTTGCTGTCGGTGCCGCCGCTGGCCCGGATCGTCGATCAAGCCGGGGTGCTGTCGCCGGCCGACCGCGCGGGCCTGGAAGCCCGCCTGGCGCGCTTCGAGGCCGAGCACGGCGCACAGGTCGCCGTCGTGATCGTGCCCAGCACGGGCCTCGAGCCGATCGAGGATTTTGCCAATCGGGTCGGTTCGACCTGGAAGATCGGCCGGCAGGGAGTCGGTGATGGCCTGCTGCTGGTGGTTGCGACGCAGGACCACCGGGCCCGGATCGAGGTGGCCCGCTCGCTCGAGGGCGCGATCCCCGATGTGGTTGCCAAACGCGTGATCGAGCAGCGCATGGTGCCGCATTTCAGGACGGGCGATTACGCCGGTGGCCTGTCGGCCGCGCTCGATGAGCTGCTGGTGCGCATCGAGCAGGAGCGCCTGGGCGGGCCGCCGCCGACGCAGCGGTCGCAAGCGGCGCCCGCGCACCTGCATCTGTTGCTGCCGATGCTGCTGCTCGGCGTGCTGCTGGGTTCGGGGCTGCGCCGCGCGCTCGGCGCCGGTGGCGCGCTGGTTGCCGGCGCAGGGGCCGGTGCGTTGGCGGCGGTGGTGCTGGCCTCGATCGCGCTGGGCGCACTGGTCGGCATCTTCGTATTCGTGTTCGCGCTCGTGCTGGGAGGGGCCGCTCGCTACGGTCATGCGCTGGGCGGCCCCTTTCTGCCCGGCCCCTGGGGAGGCGGCTTCGGCGGCGGCGGCGGTGGCGGCGGCGGATTCAGCAGCGGCGGCGGAGGGGACTTCTCCGGCGGCGGTGCCTCGGGGAGCTGGTAGACATGGTCTGGAAGATTCAGCTGCGACGCGTGCTGCGCCACCTCGCCAGCACACCGCACGCGCTGCGCGGCGCGCTGCCCGCCGCGGCGCTGGAGCGGATTGCGCAGGCGATTCGCCGGGCCGAGGCCGGCCACCAGGGCGAGATCCGGTTCGCGATCGAAGCGGCGCTGCCGTGGTCGTATCTGCGGCGCAACGCGGGGCCGCGCGAGCGCGCCTTGATGATGTTCTCCAAGCTGCGGGTGTGGGACACCGAGCACAACAACGGCGTGCTGCTGTACGTGAATCTGGCCGATCGCGCAGTCGAAATCGTCGCCGATCGCGGCATTGCGGCCAAAGTGGCGCGCGTCACGTGGCAGGCGATCTGTCATGCCGCGCGCGACCGGTTTCGCGAAGGTCGGATCGAAGACGGCGCGCTGGCGTCGATCGAGGCGATCGGGGCGGTGCTGGCCGAGCACTTTCCGCTCGCGCCCGGGCAAAGCCGCGCCAACGAGCTGTCCGACCGACCGGTGGTGCTGTAAATTTTTGCTTCGAAAGGATGCCAACATGTCGAGACGCAAGCCGCTTAGCGCGCAACCGCCTCCCGGCCATCAATTCGCCACGCTCGGCGGCGGATGCTTCTGGTGCCTGGAAGCGGTGTTCGAGGAGGTCGACGGGGTGGTGGACGTCGAATCCGGTTACAGCGGAGGCACCGTCGCCAACCCGGGTTACCGGCAGGTGTGCGAGGGCGACACCGGTCACGCCGAAGTGGTCCGGCTCGAATTCGATCCGCAGCGCATCAGCTATCGCGAGGTCCTGGAGATCTTCTTCGCGGTGCACGACCCGACCACGCTGAACCGCCAGGGCAACGACATCGGCACCCAGTACCGGTCCGTGATCTATTTCCATGATCCGGAGCAACAGCGCACGGCGCAGGAAGTGATCGAGCAGGCACGCTCGGCGTGGGGCCGCGACGTCGTCACTCAACTGGAGCCGGCACCGGCCTACTTCCGCGCCGAGGACTATCACCAGGAATACTTTCGGCACAACCCGGCCCAGGGCTATTGCACGGCCGTGATCGCTCCGAAGCTGGAGAAGTTCCGCAAGACGTTCGCGCGCAAGCGCCGCGCCGCCAACTGAGGCCAGTCACTCCGGTCGATCGGCCAGCGCGCGCGCCAGCTCCACGCACGACAGCGGCGCGCACCCTTCGGCCTCGTTGCTGACGATCACGAACGCGCTCTGTGCGCTGCGCACGGCGACCCGGATCAGGTGGACCAGCGTTCCGCGGGTCACCAGATCCGGATCGATCAGTCGGTTGAAGGGCGCGTATCGGTTCCTCGCCTGCTCGATGCCGAAACCGGCGTGCAAGCTCCAGCGCACCACCAGCGGGCCGGCCAGGCTCCAGCCGCCCTCGGGCGCCGTGCTCGCGTCCATCGACCGCAAGGCGGCGGCCTGGCGCGCCAGCGGGGGCATGCGGGCGTGAATGCCGATGCACAGGCGGGCACCGGCCTCGCGCAATCGATGCACGAAGCGCGGCGTCAGCAGTTCCGGATTGCGAAGCTCCACCGCATACACCGGCCGGATCCCGGCGTGCGTGGCCGGCAGCCTCGCCAGGAATGCCGCAATGCGCTCGATCAGCGGGTGAGCCTCGCGCGTCAGCTCGGGCGGCATCGGCGCGAACTGCAGCACCAGCGGCCCGGCCCGGTCGCCCAGGCCCTCCAGGGCAGGCATCACGAAGTGCTCGGCCGCATAAGCGGCGTCCAGAAAGCGCGGGTTGGTGGCCGCGTGCCCCGGCGGATGGCGCGGACCGCGGGCAACCGCCTCGGTGAGCGCCGACGGGGCCGGCACCAGGAACCGGAAACCGTCCGGGACCTGTTTGGCGTAACGGCTCCAATCGGCCGCGTCCAGCCCGTGGTAGGCGCCGCGATCGACCCCGACCGCGCGCAGCAGCGGGTGGCTGCTGTAGGCCGAAAGACCTTCGCGCGCCAGCCGCGCCTCCGGATACTCGTTCTCGTAGACCAGGCCCTGCCAGCCTGGAAACGCCCACGATGAGGTGCCCAGGTACAGCTGTTCAGGCAGGTGCCGGTGCAGGCGCGCCAGCTCCTCGCTGGGGGCGGCGGCCTGAATCGGCCCGTGCAGGTCCTGTGCCGCGTCGCCGAAGAGGGAGTCCGTCAAGGGCTCGCTCCGGTGCGGAACGACCGGTCAGCCTTGGCGCGCGCGCTCGATCACGGCCTGCGTGTTCAGCGCGGTCCGCGGCTCCTTCGTGTTGGTCACCTGGGTCGGGTCGAGCTTGCAGCGCAGGTGCACGACGGTTCCGGAACCGGGCGCCGACACGATGTTCAGCTGCGCGCCGATGCGCTGCGCGCGGTTGCGCATGTTCAGCAGGCCGCGCCCGCCGACTCCTTCGGTGGACATGCCGCGGCCGTTGTCGGCGATCCGGATGTCCAGGTATTGCGCATCTCCCACCTGCGAGGTGTCGAACGTCACGCGCGCCACGCGCGCGCCGCTGTGCTTGAGCGCGTTGTTCAGCGCTTCCTGCACGATCCGCAGGATCGGCAGCACCGCGTCCGGATGAAGCCCGATCTCCTCCGGCAGGTTGCGCGCGTCCCAGGCCAGCTCGATGCCGGCCGCCCGCAGCCGCGGTTCGATCCGGTAACGCAGGTTGCCCAGCGCCGAGCCCAGATCGGTCTCCTCGGCCGCCAGCGCATCGATCGCAAGCCGCATGTCGTCGATCGATTCGCGCAGGATCTGCGCCACCTGCTCGTTGCTCAGTGCGCCGCGTTCGACCAGCATCAGCGACGACATCAGCTGCGACCCCAGCCCGTCGTGCATGTCCTGCATGATGCGCTGGCGCTCCTGGCCCTCGGCCTTGATCCTTTCGCTCTCGCGCAGCCGCTCGAAATTGCGCTTCAGCAGCTGCTCGCGCTCGCGCACGCGCGTTTCGAGCTCGGCGCGGGCGATCTCGGCCTCGCGCAGTACGTCGATGAAGTGATCCACCAGCGGCGTGCCCATCGCGAACAGCAGCAGCGGTCCGGCCCAGGCCAGCGAGTGCGCGCCGTTCAGCGTCCCGGCCCCGATGACCAGCCGGATGTCGACCAGGGCGGCGCCGATCGCCACCAGCGCGGCGATCAGCACGATCGGCCGCGGTGCCTGCAGCGAATTCACGCTGCGGTACATCGTCAGGCCGGTGGCCGCCATTCCAATGGCGACCAGGCCCGGCAGCCAGAACTGGTCCAGGTACGGCGCCACCGCCCGCGCCGTCGCCAGCAGCAGCAACGGGCCCAGTGCGGCATAGGCGGCGATCAGCCACTCCCAGCGCTGGTAGCGCAAGCCGCACAGTCTGAACATCATGATGCTGATCACGGCGGTGAACGCGCCCGCGCTCGCGTAGTGCACGCACTCCAGCGCCAGACGCCAGCCGAGCGGCACCGAGTCCACCAGGTAGTAGGCGCTGAAGGCGATCCAGATCGCCGAGGTCAGCGCCAGCAGGCCCACCAGCTCGTCGCGGCGGCGCAGCCACAGCACGCCGAAGATCAACGTGATCATCGCCGCGACGGTGGCGCCGATCCAGAACACCGTGCGATCGCGGAAGTACTCCCAGTCGAAATGCACCGCGACCCGGCTCAACGGGCCCACCTCGACGCCCGACAGCACATGCACGCCGGATCGGAACGGCGCCTGGATCAGCAGCACGTTGTCGCCGACGATGAGGTCGGCCGGATCGATCACCGCCATGTGCGGGCGCCACCAGTGCACGTAGGTGTTCTGGTCCGCCGCCGGGATCTGCCCGAAGAAGTGCCCGTTGACCGTCAACCGGCCCCCGTCGGTGGCCTCGGAGAGCAGCACCGCCCACGGGTCGGTCGGCATCGAGGGCAAAGTGAAGTGCATCCGCAGCCCGACTTCCTTCAGCGGCGCGCCTTCCTTGACCGGCCAGCGCATCGGCATGTCGAAGCGGGCCCATTCGGCGTCCGGCGCGGGCGCCTGGCCAACGTCGTAGGAGGTGAATTCGACCTGCCGGATGTCCTGGACGCGGTCGATGTCGGCGGTCTGAGCCTGGGCCGCCGGGGCCGCCGTCAGCAGCAGCAGGCAGACCAGCTTGCGCTGCGATCCAGCCACGCGGGGGGCCTCATGACGAACATCCTCAGCTCTTCAGCAGGCCCATCTGGCTCGCCTCGTACACGGCTTCCCCGCGCGAATGGACGGCCAGCTTACGATAGATTTTTTTGATGTGGGCAGTGACGGTGTGCGGCGAGATGCCGAGGATTTCACCGATCTCGTTGAAGCTCATGCCTTTGGCCAGCAGCTGCAGGATCTCGGTCTCGCGCGCCGACAGCGGGTTGTTGTCGCTCGAGCTCGCGCGCGGCGGCAGCGTCTGGCCGGTGGTGCCCCCCATGCGCGAACGGATCGCCCGCAGAACGCTGCGCGCCACCACGGGGCTGACCGGCGAGCCACCGGCTCTGAGCAGCCGGATGCAGGAGATCACGTCGGCCGGGGTCGAATCCTTCAGGATGTAACCGGTGGCGCCGGCTTCGATCGACGACACGACGTGCTGCTCGTCGCCGAATACGGTGACCACCATGATGTCGACGTCCGGCTTTCTCTGGGAGACGTTGCGGATCAGGTCGATCCCGGTGCCGTCGGGCAGACCCAGATCGATCAGCATCACATCGAAGTCCTCGCGATCGATCAGCGCCTGGGCCTCGCGTTTGTTGGCCGCGACCCCGGACAGCCGCATGGTCGGCTCGTTTTCGATGATCTGGGCAAAGCGGCGGCGGAACTCCGGCTCGTCTTCGACGATGATGATCGAAATCTGGTCGGCACTCATGGGCATCCCGGGCTGCACTGGATGTGACAGTTTAGCCCGTTGCGGCTGATTCAACGACCCCCTTGGACGGCCTAGCGCGGCTCGGGACGGGGCTCGCTTAGGCGGCGCCCTGGGCCGGCCGGATCGGACCGATTGCGCCTTAGGGAGCCAGCCGGCTGCGGCGCCACCCACCCGCCTCGCGAACGTACAGCAGCCGGTCGTGCAGGCGCGATGCGCCGCCCTGCCAGAACTCCACCTGCAGCGGCGCGATCCGGTATCCGCCCCAGTGAGGCGGCCGGGGCGGATCGGCCTGGCCGGCGAATCGCTCGCGAACCTGGCTCATGCGCGCTTCCAGCTCGGCGCGGCTGGCGATCGGCTCGCTCTGCGGCGAGGCCCAGGCGCTCAGCCGGGCTTCCAGCGGGCGTTGCGAGAAGTACCGGTCCGACTCCTGCGGCGCCACGCGCGAGACGGTGCCCTCGATGCGCACCTGCCGCTCCAGTTCGATCCAGAAAAACAGTGCGCACGCGAGTGGATTGCCCTGCAGTTCGCGCCCCTTGCGGCTGTCGTAATTGGTGTAGAAAACGAACCCCGACGCGTCGAACTCCTTCAGCAGCACGATCCGGTTGCACGGGCGCCCCTGAGGCGAGGCCGTGGCCAGGCTCATCGCATTGACTTCGCGCACGCCGGCGGCCCGTGCCTCCTGCATCCAGCGCGAGAACTGCTCGATCGGATCGTGCGCTGCGGAATCCTCGCTCAGCGCCCCGCGCCCATATTCGGTCCGCAGGTTGGAGATCGACATCCGGCAAGGGTACCTCGAAACTAGAATGCGCAGATGGCAGCCGATCCCTGCGAGGTGCCCGAGGCCGCCGACATCGAGCGCCGGTTCGGCGGTGTAACGCGCCTCTTGGGCGCGGCCGCCCATGCGCGGCTGCGCTCAGCGCGGATCGCGGTGGTCGGCGTCGGCGGCGTGGGCTCGTGGGCGGCCGAAGCGCTGGCGCGCAGCGGCGTCGAGCAGATCACGTTGATCGACCTGGACCACGTCGCCGAAAGCAACGCGAACCGGCAGATCCAGGCGCTCGGTGGCGAGTTCGGCAAGGCCAAAGTGGTCGCGATGGCGCAGCGCATCGAGGCGATCAATCCGCGCGCGCGGGTGGTCTGCATCGAGGAATTCGTCACCGAGGACAACGTGACCGATCTGATGCGCGACCTGGACCTGGTGCTGGACTGCATCGACCAGGTTTCGGCCAAGGCCGCGCTGATCGCGCACGCGCGTGGCATCGGGCTGCGCGTGATCACCTGCGGTGCGGCCGGCGGCCGCACCGATCCGACGCGGATCCGCTGTGCCGACCTGGCGCGCGCGCACGGTGATCCGCTGCTCGCCAAGGTGCGATATCGGCTGCGGCGCCACTACGGATTCGCCCGCGAGTCGGGCCGGCGACCGCTGTTCGGCGTCGACGCCATCTACTCGGACGAGCCGATCCGGCCGCCCATCGTCGAGCTTGTGTCCGCCTCGCCCGATGCGGCGGAGGTGAGTGTGTCCGGCCTGGCTTGCGCCGGGTACGGTTCCTCGGTGGTGGTTACCGCTCCGTTCGGATTTGCGGCCGCCGCCCGCGCGGTGCAACGAATCGCCCAGGCCTGAAGGCTTGCCGCCCTCACCCCCTCCCCTCTCCCGCTGCGCGGGCGAGGGGCGACCCATCACCGCAGATCCGAAGTCGTTCCAAGGGCACGCTGTATCGCCCCTCGCCCGCGCAGCGGGAGTGGGGAGGGGGTGAGGGTAAGGGCAATGCTCAACAGCCCACGGTATGCCTTTGCCCCATCTCGCGGCGTATCCAGTCGTGCAGGTGGATCATGCCGTCCTCGTGAGGCGTGTGATACGGGCCCACGTCGTCTTCGCCCGCGAGCCACAACGCGCGCCGGCCCTCGTGAAGGCGCAGGCAGATCTGCCCGTCTTCAGCGGCCGACTCGGCGTACGACGCCTGGTGCGCCTCGACGATCTGGCGCTCGAAGGCCTGGACTTCCTCGGGATAGTAGAACTCGACCACGTTCGTCGTGTGGTCAGGTCCGCGCGGGATCAGCGTGCTCACGACCAGCGCGTACGGGTACCACTCGATCATCACGTTCGGGTACAGCACCGACCAGACGGTGCCGTACTTCGGTAGCCGGCCGCCCGAGTAGCGCAGGATCTGGTCGCGGTATTTTTCGTAGTTGGTCGAGGTCTGCACGCGCAGCTGGTCGTTCACGCCCAGGATCTGGTAGCTCCAGCGGTCGCCGAAGCCCCATTCGTAGTTGCCGGCGTCGACCCATTTGCGCAGGCCGGGATGCGACGCCTCCACGTGATAAAGCTCCAGGAAAATCTCCAGGAACGCCTTCCAGTTGAACGCACACTCCTCGACCAGGAGGCGGTCGAACACGTACCCGCTCCAGTCGTAATCGGCCGCCAGCGGGAAATTGGCCAGGTCCTGGTTCGGATCGCGCGGGCCCGCGAACAGCAGTCCGCGCCAGTTGGTCAGGCGCGTCGAAGGCAGCGAGCACTGTGGCGGCTGATCGAAGTCCGGGGCCCCGAGCAGCCGCCCGTCCAGGTCATAGGTCCAGCGGTGCACCGGGCACACGATGTTGTTGACCCGGCCCTGCCGGTCCAGCAGTCGCGCCTGGCGGTGCCGGCATACGTTGGACAGCAGGTTCGGCCCCCGTGGACCGCGCACCAGGACTTTGCGGCCGTCCATCCACGGAAGGCTGATGTAGTCGCCGCGTTGCGGCACCATCAGCTCGTGGCCGGCGTAATTCGGACCGTGGTCGAACAGCAGCAGCATCTCGCGGTCGAACCAGTCGCGGTCCAGGTACCAGGCCACTGGCAGTGGCGCGGTCCTGGCGATCAGGTCCGGATCGAGGCTGGATCGCCGCGAAACCGTCGTATCGGGAGCATTCATCGCGGGATGATCTGAATCGAGCCGCTGTCGCAGGCGCGGTCCGAAAAGGTGACCTTGCCCTGCTCGACACAGCGGAACGTCTTGCGCGGGTCCATCAGGACCTCGTCGGCCGGGGCCGGTGCCGTTTGTGCCGCCGGGGCCGGCGACATCAGGACCGGACCGCGGGCCTCGACCGGCGCGGCGGGCCTCTTCAGCAGGTGCGGCGCTACCCACCGGTAGGTCAGGAAAGCGACACAACAGACGAGCGACACGAGAACGAAAATCGTCAGCAGTCGCAGCGACAGGTCGAAGTAGCGATCGCTGGCGCCACTGGCGTCGTTCATGGGATTGGCGTCGTCCATGGCGCGGTCAATTTATCACGTGGCGGGTCGATAATGTCACGATGCCCCCGGATCTGCGACGGGCCCGAAGCAGGACCGTGTCAGCGCTGCTGCTGGTGCTGGCCGGCGCCTCGGGCGTGTGGGTGCTGGCGCGCGATACGCCGCGCGCGGAGCCGCGGGCGATCACGCCGCGCGGGCCGCTGCCGCCGTCCGAGCAGGCGCTGATCGATCTGTTCGCGAACACCGCCCCGTCGGTCGCCTACATCACGACCGAGGTGCTGCGACCGACCGGATTTTTCAGCGCCGCCGTCGCCAAGGGCGCGGGCAGCGGATTTGTCTGGGACAGCAGCGGGCATGTGGTCACCAACAACCACGTGGTCGAGGGCGCGCGCAGCGTGTTCGTGCAACTGGACGCGGGCGACCCGGTGGAGGCGCGCATCGTCGGCACCTCGCCCGACTACGACCTGGCGGTGGTTCTGTTGAAGCACGCGCCGCGCGCGTTGCGGCCGATCCCGCTGGGCACCTCGCGCGACCTTCGGATCGGCCAGTCGGTGTACGCGATCGGCAACCCGTACGGCCTGCAGCGCACGCTGACCCATGGCATCGTCAGCGCGCTGGGCCGGGAGCTTCCGACCACGGAGTTCCGCGAGGTCGTCGGCGTGATCCAGACCGATGCCGCGATCAATCCGGGCAATTCGGGCGGCCCGCTGCTGGACAGCGCCGGCCGCCTGATCGGCGTGAACACGGCGATCCAGTCCGAATCGGGCAGTTCGGCCGGAATCGGTTTCGCGATCCCGGCCGACCTGGTCAATCGCGTCGTGCCGTCGCTGATCTCGCGCGGGCGGGCGCCGCTGCCCGGCATCGGGATCAACCCGGTCCGGCCCGACCTGGTCGAGCGTGCCGGCATCGCCGGCGTCGTGATCGCCGAGGTGCGGCGCGGAACGCCGGCGCAGCGGGCCGGGCTGAAGCCGCTGGACCGCGACAGCGGCAACCTGGGCGACATCATCGTCGCGGTCAACGGCAAGCGGACCGAGACGCTGTCGTCGTTTGTCGCGGAGCTGGATCGGGCCGGAATCGGCGCCACGGTCGACCTGACGGTGGTGCGCGACGACAAGCCGCGCCACGTGAAGGTGCAGGTGATCGAGCTGGAACCTTAGCCGACGCGAGAGCGGTCGGGCGCCGCCCTGCTAGATGGGCCGCGTGTTCGCTTCCAGCCACTCGGCCGTGGCCCCCGCCACGTGCGGCGCCAGGCGCGAGCGCACCATCGCGTGGTAGCCGTTCAGCCAGTCGGCCTCGTCGCGGCTGAGCAGGTCGCGTTCGATACAGCGCGCATCGATCGGGCACAGCGTCAGCGTCTCGAAGTCCAGGAAGTTTCCGAATTCGGTGGTCTGCCCCGGCACCGTCAACAGCAGGTTCTCGATGCGCACGCCCCACCGGCCCGGCCGGTAGATGCCGGGCTCGTTGGAGGTGATCATGCCCGGCTCCATCGCGGTGTGCGGCTCGGCCATCAGGTACGGGCTGATGCCGTGCGGGCCCTCATGCACGTTCAGGAAGAAGCCGACTCCGTGTCCGGTCCCGTGGCCGTATTCGACGCCGGCCGCCCAGATCGGGGCGCGCGCCAGGCTGTCGAGCATCGGCGAGCGCGTACCGCGCGGAAAGCGCGCTTGCGACAGCGCGATCACTCCTTTGAGTACGCGGGTGAAGTCCTGGCGCTGCTCCTGGGTGGTGGCGCCCACCGCGATCACGCGCGTGATGTCGGTCGTGCCGGTCTGGTACTGACCGCCGGAATCGATCAGCAGCAGGCCGTTGCCGGCCTGCCGTCCATCGCAGATCACCGCGTGCGACTCGTCGGTGGCGCGGTAGTGCGGCAGCGCGCCGTTCGCGTTGAAGCCGGCGATGGTGGCGAAGCTGGCCGAGAAGAATCCGTTGCGCCGGGCGCGCGCCTCCGTGATGCGCTGATCGATCGTCAGCTCGGAGATTGTCTCGCGGCGGGCCAGGGCCTGCTCGAACCACGCGAAAAATTCCGCCAGCGCCGCCCCGTCCTGCTCCATCGCGTGGCGGATCAGCTCGATTTCGGCGTCGCTCTTGACCGCCTTGGAGAGCGTGGTCGGATTGATGCGCTCGATGCGCCGCACGCCGGCGGCCAGCGGCTGCAGGATGCCGGCCGTGACCCGGCGCGGATCGAACAGTATCGTGCTGCCGTCGGTCAAGCGCGCAAGATGCGCAGCCAGCTCCTGGTAGCCGGCCAGCTGCACGCCATCGTCGGCCAGCCGGCGGCGCAGCTCCGGGGGCACTTTGCCGTCCGATATGAACAGCGTGCCGCCGCTCGGACCGATCAGCAGGTGCGCCAGGAAGACCGGGTTGTACGGAACGTCCGAACCGCGCAGATTCAGCAGCCAGGCGATGTCGTCCAGCGTCGAAATCAGGTGCCAGCCCGCACCGGCCGCCTGCATCGAATCGCGCAGCGCCTTCAGCTTGACCGGACGGGACACCGGCGCGTATTGCGGCTGCTGCTCGAACACCGGCACCAGCGGCAGGCCGGGGCGGTCGGGCCAGACCTGCTCGAGCAGGTCCAGGTCCATCCGCAACGACGCCCCGCACCCGTTCAGTGCCTCCTGCAGCGCCCGCACCGCGGTCAGGCCGAGCACGCGGCCGTCGACCCCGACCTGATCGCCCTGGCCGCAGTGGGAGGCCAGCCAGTCGATGAACGCCACGCCCGCATTGGCATTGACTTTCATCGCAACGATGCCGGTTCCATTCAGTTCTGCGTCGGCCTGCAGCCAGTAGCGGCTGTCGACCCAGAGGCCGGCGAACCGCGCGGTCACCACCAGGGTTCCGACCGAGCCCGTGAATCCGGACAGCCACTGGCGGCCCTGCCAGTGCGCAGGCAGGTATTCGGACAGGTGGGGGTCGGAGGACGGCACGATCCAGGCGTCCAGGCCCTGCCGCTGCATCGCCTCCCGCAGCGATGCGATCCGCTTTTCGATGATCGATTTCTGGGTCATTTGGAACGAGAGTCGCGCAGGGTCGTGATGCGGTTGAATACCGGGCGGCCCGGCGCGTGATCGCGCAGATCCGCGACGAAGTAGCCGTGCCGCTCGAACTGGTACCGGTCCTCCGGCTGGGCCGTGGCCACGGCCGGCTCGACAAAAGCGGTCACCACGCGCCGGCTGGCCGGGTTGATCGATTCGCGAAAGTCCCGTCCGCCGGCGTCCGGTTGCGGATCGGTGAACAGCTGCTCGTACAGCCGCACCTCGGCGGTCGGGCAGCCATCGGCCGGCAGCCAGTGTATCGCCCCCTTGACCTTGACGCGGTTGGCGCCGTCGGTTCCGCTGCGCGTGTCGGGCAGGTACTCGGATAGGTGCGGATCGGAAGACGGCACGATCCAGGCCGCCAGGCCGTGACGCTGCATCGCGGCCCTCAGCGACGCGATCCGCTTTTGAATCAGCGATGTCTGTGTCATTTGGAACGGGAGTCGCGCAGTGTGGTGATGCGATTGAATACGGGACGGCCCGGCGCGTGATCGCGCAGGTCCGCGACGAAGTAGCCGTGCCGTTCGAACTGGTACCGATCCTCCGGCTGGGCCTGCGCCAGGACCGGCTCGACGAAGGCGG